>NZ_JBATHS010000154.1:0-59835 GCF_049667165.1 Maribacter sp. | reverse complement strand
AAAATCCAACTTTTCAACGAATATATAACTGTTCACTATTCACTGTTCATTGCCCACTGTTCACTACTTCCTTCTGGTTCTCGATACCCCCGAGCATTCGGGGCTTTCGAAAATCACTCGAACTGACCGTTTGGTATTGAATCGCCATTCGCTTTTCGTTGCACGAAGTTTTTACTAGCTACTTGCATCTGAATTCTGACTTCTGGTTCTCGATACCCCCGAGCATTCGGGGCTTTGGAAAATCACTCGAACTGACAACTGATTACTGCCTACTGATTACTGACCTCCGTCACCCGTCTCCCATCAACTTTCGACCTTAGACTTCGGACCCTCACCCGTCTTCCGTCTTCCTTCAACTCATAACTACGCACTCCTAACTCTCAAAGATCACCCGTCACCCGTCACCCGTCATCCGTCTCCCCTCAACCTTCGACTTTAC
The DNA here is from genome assembly GCF_049667165.1 of Maribacter sp. Taxonomy (GTDB): domain Bacteria; phylum Bacteroidota; class Bacteroidia; order Flavobacteriales; family Flavobacteriaceae; genus Maribacter_A. The sequence continues at coordinate 59,396 of NZ_JBATHS010000154.1, read as the reverse complement.
AACTTTTGACTTTCGACGCTCATCAACTATAAACCATCAACAAACAACTATCTATTCAACTACTTCCGCCTTGGTGATGTAGATGTTCTGATAGGGCCAATCACCTTTACCCACACGTTGTGCATTGATCTTGTCCACCACATCCATACCTTCGATTACTTTTCCGAAGGGCGTATAATCCCCGTCTAAATGATAAGATCCCGGTTTGGTGACCACAATAAAGAATTCAAAAGGTGAAGCCAGCATATGTGGATTATTCACTTCACTACTCGGCATTGAAATGGTGCCCCGATGATGTTTGTACCCCTTGTTGGCATCAGGAGGGAGCAAATACCTGCCTATGGCCCTTCGTTTTTCACCTGTGGCCTGGTCGTCGGAGTTCCCTCCTTGAATAATGAAATTCTTGACCACACGATGAAATTGGGTGCTATCGAAATACCCCTTTTTGGTTAAATAAATAAAGTTTGCCTTATGATAGGGCACATTATCGTATAGTTGAATGGTAAAACTACCGAAATCGGTCGTGATCCTCACCTTATCTTCCTTTAGGGTCTTGTTGTACTTAAAAAAGAAATCAATGACATTGTCCTCGGTCAGCACAAAAGCTTCTTCTTCCTCTTCTTGCAATGCGTCCTTGTTTGGCGCTACGGAATCTTTTTGCACTACCTCATTTTTTTCTTTTCGGTCCCCTGTTTTGGGGTCGTTTTTGCAAGAAACCAAAAATATTAGTAGTACTATTGTAATGAAAATGAACCTATTGAATACCATGGATTTTGATGATTTTGTCGCACGAAGTTCAAAAATAAAAAATCTACCCTTACCGGGACGTGCTTCCCATTATAAAATGGCCCCCTTGATTCGTATAAAGGCCATGGAGGAAGGGCAGATCAAAAATGCAAACCCTAAGAAAGCGGGTGTTCTGGCCCTTTTTTATCCCGATGGCAAAAAAGATACCCATTTACTTTTGATCTTGCGCAAGTCGTACAAAGGGGTACATTCAAACCAAATCGCATTTCCTGGAGGTAAGGCGGAAAAAGAGGATCTTGATATCATGCACACGGCACTGCGGGAAACCCATGAGGAGGTAGGCGTGCCCCCCGAACGAATATCCATCATTAAATCATTGAGCGAGATCTACATTCCACCGAGTAATTTTGAGGTAAAGCCATTTATGGGTCTGGCTGAAAATCCCAAGCCCTTTGTGTTGCAAGCCTCGGAAGTAGCCGCCTTGGTTGAGGTGCCTTTACTGGACTTTATGGATGAATCCAAGGTCTTTACCCAAAAATTATCGACGTCATACGCAAAGGATATGGATGTGCCCGCTTTTAAATTAAACGGTTACGTCGTCTGGGGTGCTACGGCCATGATGCTCAACGAAATCAAGGAACTTTTAAAGCAGGTTTTATAGCACTTATTTTGTAGATTTGCTTTTATGGGCATATTCAAGGAAAATCCATTCGGTCATATTCTTTTTATAAAAAAGTGGCTTATCCGTATTATGGGTTTCATGACCCATCAGCGGTATAAAGGGTTCAATACGTTGGAAATCGAAGGGTCTGAAATTATCAGGAATCTTCCGGATACCAATGTGCTTTTTGTGAGCAACCACCAAACCTATTTTGCCGATGTGGTGGCCATGTTCCACGTCTTTAATGCCAGTTTAAGTGGTCGGGACGATTCCCTAAAGAATGTGGGGTACCTATGGAATCCGAAATTGAATGTCTATTATGTAGCAGCAGCGGAGACCATGAAAAAAAGTCTTTTGACAAAGATATTCGCCTATGCAGGTTCTATAAGTGTGGAACGCACTTGGCGGGCAGAGGGACAGGATGTAAATCGGCAGGTGAAGATGAGCGATATTTCCAACATAGGAAAAGCCTTGAACGACGGTTGGGTCATTACCTTCCCCCAGGGGACTACTACGCCCTGGAAACCGCTGCGAAAAGGAACGGCACATATTATTAAAAAATACAGACCAGTGGTCGTACCGGTTGTAATCGATGGTTTTAGACGTTCTTTTGACAAAAAAGGGCTACGTATCAAGAAAAAGGGCATTTTGCAGCATTTGGTCATAAAAGAGCCTTTGGATATCGATTATGAAAATGAGTCTTTTGATTCGATCATCGAGAAGTTGGAGTACGCCATTGAGCAACATCCTTCGTTCTTAAAAGTGATTTCCCAAAAAGAACTTCTGGCCTTGGAAGAAGAGAATGAGCTCCGCCGATATCGAAATAGAAAAAAGGTCTAAACCTCCAATTGTTTCAATTCCTTGTAATTTCGTTTCAGTTTTCGCAACAACAATCCGTAGAGTAGGAAGTAAATGCCAGCAGCAACGGCCGTAAATACAATCGCTCCAATAGAAAGTACCCAGATCGCAGTGGTCTTGATCTTTTCAAAGGGAATCTCCCGGCTCTTTTCGGCGATACCATCGAAAGCGAGCAATATGTTATCATCGAGGTAGATACCAAAAATGCATATAGCAAATAAAACAAGACCCATTGAAAGACAGAAAATGATATAGTTTTTCACCGTTTTTCTGGTCTTGATGATCTGGTGCATCAAACTCTTGGCACTGGCCAAGACCGAGATTTCGCGATACCGTCTATAAAATTGGTAAATAAAATAGGCCACAATACCATAGAAAAAAACATTGAAGACGATGAAAATGGTATTATAGCTTTCTATTTCCCCAAGGAAATTCTTTTCCCGTAAGGAAGGGGAAAGGTAGATCAAATTCGGTAAGGTAATCTCCAAAATACTGATGATCAATATCCATTTTACGATTGAGGAAGATTTCTTCCAGATCATTTTATGGATTTGGTCAAATGACAACTGGGGATGATGTGCCTCCCTTTTCTGCCAATCCTTTTTTAATAAATCCAGTTCATCGATCATAAGGTCAAGGGTTCAATATTGTTTTTAATTTCTTTTTTATCCGGTTCATCTTAACTCGGGCATTCACTTCGGTTATACCGAGCGTTTCGGCAATTTCACGGTAGTCCTTATCCTCTAGATAAAGGAACACCAATGCTTTTTCGATGTCGCCCAATTGCTTCACCGCGGCATACATCAGCTTTAATTGTTCTTCTTCCTTAGGGTCATATTCATTGGCCGTGATCTTATAGATGACTGAGTCATAATCTTGGGTCTGTATGCTTCTTTTTGATTTTCGGTACAGTGTGATGGCGGTATTCAGCGCAACCCGGTACATCCAAGTGCTGAATTTTGATTCCCCTCTGAATTTTGGGTAAGCTTTCCATAGCTGTATCGTTATTTCCTGGAACAGATCATTGTGCGAATGCCTATCATTGGTATACAATGTGCATACCTTATGAACAATGTTCTGATTGTTCTCAAGCTCGGTCACAAATTGATGCTCCAGTTTTTTGTTCACGCTTTGGTTGGTAGTTGCTACCGTATTAGTAGTATCAAATTTAGAAATGTTACACTTATCGTTAAAAATCGGGAATTCCTATCAAAATTGCTTGGCATTGTGCCATTATTTCATGATTCCCCTTAACCTATTTTATACGGGGCATTGCATTATTTACGGGGATGGTATTTGTTCATGACATCGGCCAAATGGGTGCGGTCAAGGTGCATATATACTTCGGTTGTTGTGATGCTCTCATGACCCAACATTTGTTGGATCGCCCTAAGATCGGCCCCATTTTGTAATAAATGGGTAGCAAAGGAATGGCGAAAGGTATGTGGACTGATACTTTTTTCCATTCCGATCTTGATGGCCAACTGTTTTATGATCGTAAATATCATGGCCCGCGTGAGCTGTTTGCCCCGTCTGTTTAAGAATAGGATGTCATCGTATCCTTTTTGTATGTTCTGATGAACCCGAATCTCCTTTTGGTAGATATTGATATATTTTTTATTGAAATCACTGATGGGCACAAAGCGCTGTTTATCCCCTTTCCCGGTGACCTTAATAAAATCCTCTTCAAAAAAAAGGTCCGATATACGAAGATTGATGAGTTCGGAAACCCGCAATCCACAACCATATAACGTCTCTAGGATGGCTCGGTTACGTTCTCCTTCTGGTTTGGAAAGGTCAACAGCACTAATAATTTCGTTGATCTCATCTTCTGAGAGGGTATCTGGAAGTTTTCTACCGATTTTGGGCGACTCCAAGAGGTCCATGGGATTATCGGTGCGATACCCTTCAAAGTTCAAATAGTTGAAAAAACTCTTCAGGCCCGAGATAATGCGGGCCTGTGAACGGGGATTTATGGTCTTGGCAATTTCGTAAATGAAGCGCTGTACCGTATCCTTGTCAATCATCAAAGGACTTAGGTTCAGGGTATTGTCTTCAAGAAAATCGATTAATTTGGCAACGTCCCAAAGGTAATTCTTAATGGAGTTCTCAGATAATCCCCGTTCTATCTTTAGATAGTGTTCGAAATCTTCCAAGGCTTGTTTCCATTTCATGGTACAAAGATTGGGTTTTTATCGTTGAAATGCGTTCTCAAACCACAAATATCGTCGCTTCACAACGTATTCTAATAACTACACAACGAAAATTAGTCGGACAATTGATGTCAATCTAAGTTTGGGCATAATTTATAAAGTTTAAATTTTAAAATTCATTAACTAAATAAACAATTATGAAAAAAGTAGTTTTAGTAGCATCATTGGCATTGATTGGATTTTCAATGAATGCACAGGATGGTTTTAAACTTGGCGCTAATTTGGGCCTACCGGTCGGGGATGCCGGGGATGTTTCCGGTTTCAGCGTTGGTTTGGATGCCCAGTATATGTTCGAAACGGCGGGTGAATTCGATTTGGGGGTTGCCACCGGTTTTACCAATTCTTTTGGGAAGACCATTGGAGATTCTACCTTTTCAATTGAAGTTGACGACGTGCAGTTTTTGCCGTTGGCAGGGGTAGCCCGTTATAAGGCTTCCGAGGAATTCTCTATCGGTGCCGATTTAGGGTATGCCTTGGGTATCAATGACGGTAACGATGGTGGATTCTATTATCGACCTACCGTAGGATATGCCGTTAGTGAAGGTATTGAGATCAATGCTTCCTATACCGGTATCAGTTTGGACGGTGGCACATGGTCAACCGTAAATCTAGGAGTACTATTCAGTCTATAATAATCTAAAACCAATAGGGTGAAAGCGAAAACAGTTTCTGTTTTCGCTTTTTTTTTACACTTTTTCGATGTAGGCATTGTATTTCTATTCCAAGGAAAAAGCAATTCATTTTTGTTTCACTAAACACTATGCCATTATGAAAAAATTATTCCTTTTATCGTTGACCACTCTTTTCGCCATGACCATGACCCATGCCCAGGAACCTATTCGTTTTGGGGTCACGGGCGGACTATTTAACACCAATGTGGATATTAAGACCGGTAATTCCTTATGGAACCTTGTCGGTGTTGAAAAATTCGCAAACATAAACAATACCGGTTTTTATGTGGGTGTTTTGGTCGATATGGCCGCTACCGAAAAATTTCATGGATAACCCGAATTGACCTATGGGAAGTCCGAGGATCTTTCTTTTGTGTACCTATCCATTATGGCCAAGTATTACATAGCCGATAAATCTCATGTACTGGCCGAATCATAATTGAACTTTTCCTCCAATTTGGACGGTATTAAAAGAACCATTCGCGATGCTGAAGAACTTTTAGGCACCCATGGTGATGTAGACGACGTACTTCGTACCGTTGGGGTAGACCAAGGTTTGGGAGCAGGCTTTGATGTTACCGAAAGCCTTACCATTCAGGCAGGGTATTCCTTTGAGGTGAGCGACAGGTATTCAGGTCCAGCCGGTGGGGTCCTCGATATAAAAGGGTCCGCATTCCAAGTCGGGCTGGCCTATATGTTCTGATGATTATAGTGCAATAAACAGTATATTTTACCCTACAAAGGTTAGATAACACCAAAAACAATAAGACATGAACGACCCTAAAAAAGGGTCGTTTTTTTTGGTGTCTTTGGCCATACAATACGCCTATCCTAAAGTGATCCTTGCATTCCTTGGGAGATATTTTTAGGGCTTTTTGCAACAAAAAGACCTGGGATGCGTTCATGCATGTAGTTTTATTCGATAACCAAACCAACCTAAACCAATGAAAAAAATACTATTTACCATGATTCTCGTACTTATGGGAATGGGAATCCAAGCCCAAGAAGGGTTTAAACTCGGATTCCATGCGGGCTTTCCTATCAATGATTTTAATGATGCTGTAACTCTGACCCTGGCTCTGGATGGGGGCTATATGTATGCCGTGAACGAAACCATCGATATTGGTATTGCCACGGGGTTCATACATGGCTTCGCCGAGAGTTTCAGTTCAGAGGCCATAGCCGCCGATTTTCCCAACGTGGAGTTTGTGCCTTTAGCCGCTTCGGTTCGTATTTGGACCTCGAACTCATTCTCCTTAGGGGTAGATGGGGGGTATGCCATGGGTATCAATGAAGGTAACGATGGAGGCTTGTATTACCGACCCATTATCGGGTATCTTATGGGCCCCAGTACCGAGGTCAATTTCTCCTATTCCACGGTAGAACTCGATGGGGCATCATGGAACACACTCAACCTCGGGGTCTTATATACCTTTAAGTCCAAACGCAGTCGATGATCTGAATATTTTCCAAGAATAAAAACCACATTCGGGGAACCCATCGGGCTTCCCTTTTTTTATGTCCTATAATTCGATACTTTTATGCCTAGAAATGAAACTTGACCTACAAAAGATCCTTTACAATGGGTAGGGTAGTTAGTACGGTGTCATAAGGAGTACTAAGGTAGCTAAGGTCGAAAAAGACAAAAAATGAAAATAATGATCATCAACGGGCCCAATTTGAACCTTTTGGGCAAACGGGAACCCGAAGTTTACGGGAGCACCACTTTTGAAGCCTATTTTAAGCAGCTTCAGGAAAAATTCCCGAAGGTAAGCTTGGCCTATTACCAATCGAACATCGAAGGGGAGCTTATCGATAAGCTTCAGGAGGTCGGTTTTACCTATGACGGTATCATCTTGAATGCAGGGGCCTATACCCATACTTCCATTGGGATCGGTGACGCGATCCGATCGATTACCACGCCGGTGGTCGAGGTGCATATCTCAAATACGTTTGGTAGGGAGACCTTTCGGCATACTTCGTATATCTCCCCGGCGGCCAAGGGGGTTGTTTTGGGCTTTGGCCTTCAAAGTTATGACTTGGCGGTTCAGAGTTTTGAAAATCAATAAAGACCAACCTCATGCACCAATCATTTCGCAATAGGGGCGTATAAAGAGCTTAAATATTTCTATCAACAAGAGGGCAGACTATATGATACTTGAAATTCATCCCGTATTAATGTCAAAAAAAATTGCATTACAAAACGTTCCTGTGAGGGTGTTGAAAAATTCCAGACCTTCTACCAAATGATGACTAGACAGACGTCGATTATAAAATTTTAAAAATGGCATATTTAAAAACTTACTTCCTTTCTGTTTGTACCGTACTTATTATTCTCATGACCCTAATTTCTTGTGACCAAAAGGATGAAAAAGCATATGCCACGGGTCCAGATATATATATTGAAGATCCTGGTTTTAAAATTGTAGGCTATCTTGGTGGCGGTAGATTTGATCGAATCGATGATTTGGAACTTAAGAAACTCACGCACTTGAATCTTGCCTTTGCAAATCCCGATGAAGATGGAAAACTGTTGTTCCAAAGTGATACCGATATCAAACCGGTAGTCAAAAAAGGGCATGAAGCTGGGTTAAAAGTATTTATTTCACTGGCCGGAGGTGGTGAGGTCGATACCGTAATCTGGAATTCCGTTTTACAACCAGAAAACATGCCAACGTTCATAAAAAACATTTTGGATTACGTCGCGGATAATGATCTGGATGGGGTTGATGTAGACATCGAAGGGAACCTATTGCCGTTTATCGGTAATGCCTATACGCCATTCGTTCTCGAACTGCGGGATGCAATGCATGCACAAGGAAAGGGTATTTCATGTGCTTTGGGCGCCGTTGGTTTTCATGAATCCGTTACCCAACAATCTTTGGAGGCCTATGATTTCATCAATGTAATGGTATACGATAAAACCGGACCATGGCGACCAAATGATGTCGGTCCACATGCGCCATTCTCATATGCCGAAGAGGCTGTGCGATTCTGGATCGATGAACGAAAAATACCATCAGAGCGAATTGTTCTTGGGATGCCTTTTTATGGTTGGGAATTCACAAAACCGGCCAACTCCAAAACGTATCGTAAGATAGTCCGTGAAAATCCCGAAAATGCCTATGTCGACCAATTGGACAGTTTGTATTTCAATGGGATCCCTACCATCGTCGCAAAAACACAGCTGGCAAAGAAAAAACTCAATGGGGTGATGTTTTGGGAGATTACCCAAGACACCGTACATGAATTGTCATTGTTAAGGGCAGTGGATCAAACCCTACAGGCTGGTGATTGTGAGGTCATCACGTTTTATAAAGACGCAGACGGCGATGGATTCGGTGATCTAACCAAACCTTTTCAGGCATGCTCAGCGCCTATGGGTTACGTGTCGAATCGAAACGATTGTGATGATGCCGATCCCGGGATTAATCCCTTGGCTACAGAAAAAATGGATGGGATTGACCATAACTGTGATGGGGAGACGGACGCCTGATGCCTGCCTCGGTAATTTGTTGAATGGGAATAGTGAAAAACAAGGTCGCAGTAGTACTCCCAATACGGACTACATAAAAATAGTACTAGGGAAATTAGGCTGAACTTAACAAGTTAAAATCCTTATCTTTAGACGATGTGCCACATGGCATTGAAATCGATAAAAACAGTAATCAGAAAACAAACACTTAAATACGTATATCATGTCAAAAGGTAAGGATTCAAAGAAAAATGTAAAAAAAGAACCCGCAAAAAGTGCTAAGGAAAAAAAAGAAGAAAAGCGATTGAAAAAAGCCAAGAAGTAATTTTTTGTGGGCTGGGTGAACTAAAAAAGAGCGAATTCCGAAACGTTGATGGCAAATTGGGCAACCTAGCTGCATCTTAGAAGACATGAAAAATAACCGCTTAAGCATTCTCTTGATTTCAATGCTGCTGTTCGGGTGTAAAAATGCACCAACCACACCATCGAAAAAAATCACAAGCACGCCAACAAAACCCATAGTCAGTTTTACCTTCGACGATGGAATCACCTCAGCGCTGGCAGGTTTTGAATTTGAGGAATGGAACGGCATGATTTTATCCCATCTGGATAACGAAAATCTAAAAGCTGTCTTTTTCGTTACCGGCAAAAATAAATCAGACGAAAAAGGTCAATTTCTACTGAAAAGCTGGAATGATAAAGGACATCGCATAGCGAATCATTCGTTCACACATCCAAATTTCAATTCCGAAACAAATTCTGCTGGGCTTTTTGAAAAGGAATTGCTGAAAACGGATTCGATTATCTCGAAGTTTGAACATAGCGTAAAATTGTTTCGATTTCCATATTTAAAGGAGGGCCAGAACGCACGTAAAGTCGATAGTATAAGAACCATTCTTGCCGCCAACAAGTATTCCAATGGTTATGTGACCATTGACGCTTCGGACTGGTATGTAAACCAACGGTTGATCCAAAGAATGCGGGAAGTAGGTTATGATAAGACTGAAATTGAAAAGTTCAGGGACTTTTATCTACACCACATCTTGGAACGGGCGGACTTTTACGAGAAACTTTCCTTTGGTATAAATGAAAAACATATCAATCACACCCTCTTACTACACCACAATTTGACTTCCGCACTATTTCTCGGCGACCTTGTTGAAAAATTCAAAGAAAAGGGGTGGGATGTAGTCGATGCCACGCTAGCGTATCAAGACCCCATATTCACTACGGTGCCTGACCTCGATTTTGCAGGGGAAAGCTTGATTTATGCCATGGCAAAGCAATCGGGGAAATATGACCGGTTGTTAAGGTATCCGGCTGAGGATAGCCGATATGAAAAGCAAAAAATGGATGAACTTGGCCTTTAATGGGAAGTGAAGGATATAGGCCGGCCATGGCGATAACTTATAGGATTGAGAATACGGTTTACATGGTTATTGGCGTATTTTCAAAGTTCAACCCATGGTAAATTAAGCCATCGTGAAACAGTTTATTTTTGACGCCGTAAATTACCGCTATAGGGCCTCAAAACCAGCAGATTGCCAATTCCAACAAGCGACTTCTGCTTGCGGTAAGATTTTTAAAATCAAATGGTTTTATTGACTACATTAGAGTTGGTATTTTACCGGGGGTCTTTGAAAATGCCCTATTAACGTAATACTTCAACCTATGAAAAGAAAAGGATTCATTGCAGCACTTCTCGCCTTCTCGACCATACCGATGTTGGCATTTGGATCATTTGGGAAAATGACAAAACGTAAGGAAAAGGGTTTTAAGATCAATGCAGGGGAAGGCCGATATCATGGCCATTTAAAATTGAAAGGTGTGAATTCCAATATTTTGGATGTCAAAGTGTCCGGCAAAGACACCGATGGCAATGTGGCGCTATTTGAGCAGACTTCATTATCCCAGGGTAGAGGTACCCCCCTTCATGTACATACTTCGCAGGACGAGATTTTCTTCATCCTCGAAGGAGCATACTATTTTCAGGTAGGGGATGAGAAATATCATATGGCCGTAGGGGATAGCATATTTTTACCTCGCAAGGTTCCCCATGCCTGGACACAAAAATCGGAAAATGGAAAAATGGCCGTAATTTTACAACCGGCAGGTAAATTGGAGGACTTTTTCGTATCGGTGGCTGCCCTTGACCATGCACCGACTACGGAAGAAATAAATAGGCTTTTTGAAAAAAATGATATGAAGGTTATCGGGCCACCTTTAAAGTTGGAATGATGATTAACAACACCTTGTTTCCCCAAATTAAATAAGAAGTTGGGAGTTATGGGGCATCGTAGAAATGACGAAAGAAATCGAGCAAACCTAATACCGCAAGTACTGCCAAAAGTTAGTTCAAGGCAAGATATTAAATGTAAAAAAAAGTTGATATAAGCCCTTTTTAAAGGGCTTTTCTGTTTAAATCCACTATGCGCCGGACTTCATGTTGTTTAGCCCGAGGTATGGCAAATTCAACCCGGATTTAGCTTTGGGCAATAAGGGTTTCATTGGCGTTACTCCTTAGAAGAGAAAAGATTAGCGTAGCCTTCCCCGATTAGAGTCGATTGTGCAGTTCCATAGGGTAAAACCTCTAGTTTATTTACACTAAACTACATGGTAATTCTAAAAAAACAAGTAATTTGAATCCTGAAACAGGTAGTTCTGATTGGGACTGCTAAATGATGGGATTAAAAATATTGAACTATGAAAAAGATGCTTTGCCTTATTGCCTTTTCTTTGTTTGCAACTATCGTCATCCAAGGTCAGGAAACAAAGGAAGTCGATTATCAAAAACTTGATACTTATTTCGCCCAAATGGTCAAGGATTGGGACCTGCCGGGTGCCTCCATAGGTATTGTAAAAGATGGGAAACTGGTCTTTGCCGGTAACTATGGGGTTTTGGAAGTCGGTAAACCAGACAAGCCAAATTCCCAGACCCACTATGCCATTGCTTCCAATTCAAAGGCCTTTACCTCGGCGCTGATAGGTATGTTGGTGCAGGAAGGCAAGCTGGATTGGAATGATAAGGTCAGTAAGTACCTACCCTATTTTGCCCTGTACGATCCGTGGGTGAGCGCGCATGTGACCATAAGGGATATTTTAAGCCATCGGGTAGGATTAGGGACCTTCAGTGGTGATAATATTTGGTATAAATCGAACCTTTCATCAAAAGAAATTATCGAACATATCAAATATGTGCCACAGGCTTATGAATTCAGGGCAGGTTATGGATATTCCAATCTCATGTACATTACGGCCGGGGAAATCATAAAGACAGTAACAGGCAAAAGTTGGGGTGAAAATGTTAAAGAACGGATTTTGGAACCTTTGGATATGAACCGCAGTATCTCTTCCCTAAAAGATTTGGACAAGATGGGGAATTATGCCCAGCCCCATGCACGGCAGAAGGATGAGAACTATGTGATTCCTTGGGTGGATTGGGAATATGTGGCGGCTACAGGGGGACTTATTTCAAGTGTGGAGGATATTTCGAAATGGATGGTTTTCAACCTGAATAATGGGGTCATAAAAGGGGATACTTTATTGTCTAAAGCCACTCGAAATATGGTGTGGACACCCCACAACAATTTTATGGTGGACCATACTTCCGAAAATGACTTTGATAGGCATTTTAATGGCTATGGACTAGGTTGGGGCCTTAGTGACTATCACGGAAAATTAAGGGTCGGCCATACAGGCGGGTACGACGGATTTATCACGGCGATAAATTTGATACCGGATGAAAATTTAGGGGTTGTCGTGTTGACCAATGGGGTAAAAAGTCCGATTATGGCGGCTACGTATTATGCTTTAGATACTTTTTTGGGAGTTACGGGCAAGGACTGGTCGACCGATTTACTGCATCAATACAATATGAATGCAATATCGGATACCCGCATTACGGACCGCAAGGCAGAACGGGTGTTCGATACCAAGCCATCGATAGCAGTTGATCAAATTCTTGGGACGTATACTTCGGACCTTTGTGGGAACATAACTATTGTTGCCAAGGACAAGGAATTACGATTGGTTTTTGAAAACCATCCACTGCTATCGGCAACGCTCACCCATTGGCATTATGATGTTTGGGAAATACATTGGGACCACCCTCAAGCCTGGTTTAGTTTTGGTACCCTAAAAATAAAGACCGATAACAACCTAAAGGTCATTGGTTTCGATTTTGACGTTCCCAACGATGATTTCTTTTTTGAGGAATTAAAGCCTTATAAAAAATAAACAGTGATTTATTTATTCGTTATATCAGGACGATTGCGAAAAAGGTCGGTGTTCGGCATGCTTCCCGAAAACGCTCTTGAATGCCGTTCATTCCATTCCGACAGGTCATAGACTATCCCGTCCATTCCGTTATCAATGGTGTGGTGTAAGCCGGAGTGTCTTGCCAAATTACGAATCCCTCCCTTTTGTTGGCTTAGGTTTCTAAGTGTCTTGGCATCCCAAACGCATATCAGTATATAATGATTCGCAAGGACGTTGACGTTAATGCGCGTAAAGGGTCATGCAAAAATATTCCAAAAACATTTTATTATGAGAATATTCTCATTACTTTTGTATGGTCTTAACGCTTCAAATAATTCGATCAGCATATATGCCCAGGCCAAAAACATTGAGAAAAGTAGTTGCCCCGCCGAATTTCAAAGGGTATAAGCCTTTTGGGACCCATACACGTGCTCAGGAGTATGTGGAGTTGTTGTACGAAGAATATGAAGCCATTAAGTTGGCCGATTACGATTTAATGAACCACTTGGAGGCCTCAAAGTTAATGGGAATATCTAGGCCGACTTTTGCTAGGATCTATGAAACGGCACGTAGAAAGATTGCCAAGGCATTCGTTGAGACTATCGAGATCAGAACGGCCTTTGGCGATGCATTGTTAGATAAACACTGGTATATATGCGAAGATTGCCAAACCCGGTTTACCATACCTAAAACAATGAAGGAACAGCAGTGTCCATTATGTAAATCAACTAAAATTGAACTCTTAAACACGTAGTATAAACGTATGAAGACAGTAATAACATCGTCCGGAGGTACCCTAACGGCCCAATTCGATAAAAGATTCGGAAGGGCAGCCTGGTTTTGCATTTTTGATGAGGAATCAAAAGAGACACGTTTTATAGATAACACCAATGATAGTGCAAGTAATGGCGCCGGAACAAAGGCGGCCGAGAAAATGGTCGAAATGAATATAAAGAAGGTCATTTCAGGGGATTTTGGCCCTAAGGCCAAAGACCTTCTAGACAAATTTGATGTACAAATGGTGATTATTAATGATCATGATATAACGGTGCAGCACATTATCGAAAAACTCTCGTTATAAAAAACCACACTATGCCAGGACATAATAGTAAAGGCCCCCAAGGACAAGGTCCCCGAACGGGTAGAGGAATGGGAAAATGCAATTCCAAACGAAGAAGTAAGGATCACACGAATACAACCGAAGACGATTCGAGCGGAATGGCACTGCGGGATGGCCATGGAAGGGGAAAGGGTAGGCGCTGTAGATCACATGAAAATGACCCAATACAGGACTATGATTCTTAGTGGTGTAAACATCCATCAAACAGGTAATACTCTAATAATCTACTTCAAAAAAAAATTTAATTATAAATCAGACCTTGAAACTAGTTCAGGGTAAAAAAATAGAAAAATGAAAAAAATCGCCATACCCATTAATGAGAATGGAATGCTCGACGGGCATTTCGGTCATTGTAAATTCTTCAATGTATTTACTGAAGAAAATGGACAGATTATCAACCAAGAAAGGGTAATACCTCCACCCCATGAACCTGGAGTCTTGCCAAAATGGCTTTCCGAACAAGGGGTTACCGATGTAATAACTGGAGGTATGGGGCAAATGGCCTTAAAATTGTTCAATCAAAGAGGGGTGAATGCCTTTGTAGGTGCGCCTCAAGAATCATCCGTTGATTTGGTCCATGGTTTTTTGAACAATTCCTTGAGCCTAACGGCCAATTATTGTGACCATGAGCATCACGAGGGGTGCAATGGTCATTAAAGCCTATTGGGTACCCTAATTCATAGCACGCCTAAGTTGTATCGAAAGCTTCTTTAAAAGACTGGGCGTATCATGACATAACCTTACAAAGATGTCCTATAGAATCGCCATAGCGAGTGGAAAAGGGGGAACCGGAAAAACGTCTGTTTCGGTTACCCTATTCAAGCGATTGAATGAAAGTCGTGACGAAAGTGTCTTGTTGGTCGATTGTGATGTAGAAGAACCTAATGATCTCATCTTCTTCAGTGAAGCTGAAACGATCGACGAACAGGAAATATCTCAGTTGATTCCCCATATCAATCAAGAAAAATGTTCGTATTGTAGAAAATGTGTGGAGTATTGCGAGTTCAACGCCATCGTTGTTCTTCCCACGGTTCCGTATGCTGAGATCAATTCAAGTTTATGCCATTCCTGCGGTGCCTGTTTGGTGGCTTGCGATGATGCGGCCATAACGGAACACCCCAAGCCCATCGGTACGATAACGATGTACGAAACCACGGGAAATAGCCGCTTGGCCGAAGGAAGATTGAAAGTAGGCTCCACAATGCAAACCATGTTGATCAGGGCGCTTAAAAAGAAGGTTTATGACCTGAACGATATCACGATTTATGATGCCCCTCCAGGCACTAGTTGTCCCGTGGTAGAAACCATTCATGATGCGGATTATGTAATTCTGGTAACAGAGCCAACTTTGTTTGGTCTGCACGATCTTAAATTGATGGTCGCACTGATTAAGGAGTTGGGAATGCCCTTTGGTGTCGTAATCAACAAAGTAGGCTTAGGAGACGATAGTGTTCACGACTACCTGAAGAATGAACAGATTGAATTACTCGGAGAGCTACCCTTCGATAGGGCCTATGCAAGTCTGTACGCCAAAGGCGAAATAACACATAAAATTCCGGAAGAAATATACCAAAGTTATACGGGAATAATTGATGTTTTGAATCGAAAAATCATGCATTATGAGGGAGATAACCATAGTAAGTGGTAAGGGCGGTACAGGGAAAACCTCATTAACTGCAGCCATAGCCTCGGTTGCCGAGAAAGCTGTTTTTTGCGATAACGATGTTGATGCCGCAGACCTTCATCTGATTTTACAGCCCCAAATACTGGAGGTATACCGTTTTTCAAGTGGTTGGAAGGCCGTAATCGATGAAATGGAATGTACGAACTGTGGTATCTGCATGGATCATTGTCGATTTGATGCCATTGCCTATAACTCCGATGGCCAATTGGTGATAGACCCTTACCAATGTGAAGGGTGTAGGCTTTGCGAACGGATCTGCCCCGAACATGCGATAAGTTCATCGCAAAACAACAATAATCAATGGTTTGTATCCCATACGCGTTTTGGCGAATTGGTACATGCCCAAATGGGTCCCGGGGAAGAGAATTCGGGAAAGCTTGTGAGCCAAATAAGAAAGAAGGCGATGGAAATAGCCAAAAATACCCAAGCGGAATACATCATCAATGATGGTCCGCCTGGCATTGGGTGTGCAACAATATCCTCGATCTCTGGCACAGATGCCGTTCTCTTGATTATTGAACCCACCATTTCAGGCTTTAAAGACGCCCAACGCTTGATTGATTTAATCGGTATTTTCAATATTGCGACCTATGCAGTGATCAATAAATATGATCTTCACTTAGCGTTGACCACGATTATTGAGGATTATCTCAAATCCCGAAAGATTTCCTTATTGGCTAAAATTCCTTTCGATATCGAAATGGTAACATCCATGACCCAAGGTAAAACCATCATAGAGTATAACCCAACTTCGCCAATTGCGATTCAGATACGGGATGTTTGGAACAAAATAAAGACAAGTCAAGAAACCACGGTTGACGCCACATGGTTAACGACCGATTCCGACGTGAAATAATGTCTGGTATCGTTGGCGTACAATACGAAAAGGAAAATAAAGGAAAAAGATAATAGATGAACTTGAAAAGTAACATTGTGCAAGGAACAAGGGTAAAACTCCCCACCAAATATGGTCATTTTGAAATCATCCCATTTCTAGAGAAAGAAAACAATAAAGAGCATATCGTATTGGTGAAGGGTACCATTGAACCTGAAGATATCGTATTGACAAGAATTCATTCCGCTTGTGCAACAGGGGACTTATTTGGTTCGCTGAGGTGTGATTGCGGGGAACAGTTGGACATGTCCTTAAAACAAATTGAACGTGAGGGTAAGGGACTTTTGATCTACCTACAGCAAGAAGGTAGGGGTATCGGCTTAATGAACAAGATCAAAGCCTATAAACTGCAGGAAGAAGGCTATGATACCGTAGCGGCCAATGTTCAATTGGGCTTTAGGCCCGATGAACGAAATTACAAGGTGGCCTCCGATATACTAAAAGCCTTAGGGGTTCATAAAGTGCGACTTATGACCAATAATCCTGATAAAATAGTAGGTATCGAGTCGGCAAATATCGAAGTGGTTGAGCGCATTCCTATAGTGATAAGGGACAATAGGTACAATCGTGATTATTTAGCTACCAAACAGCTCAGAATGAACCATTTATTCAGTCCAATAGGAATTTCCGATTGAGAAGGCCGCATGGCATTTTACAACCGTTTTAAAAGCATACCATTATGAAATTGACCGTTTTAACCGATAATGTTGCAGGACCTGGATTTCTTGCAGAGCATGGATTGTCTTATTTAATTGAAGTTAAGGGAAAGACTGTGCTGTTCGATACCGGAAGTACCGATGTTTTTTTGGAAAATAGCAGGAGACTTGGTTTGGATATTCCCAACAAGATTGATGAAATAGTACTTAGCCATGGGCATTGGGACCATGGTAATGGTTTGCGATATCTTAAGAATAAGACCTTGATCGCCCATCCCGATGCATTTATGAAAAGATATAGGCAAAAAAACAATTCCTCCATTGGGTTACAATTATCCCTTGGGGAATTGTCCCAAAGGTTTAAAGTCGTAGTCTCAAAAAAACCGGTTTATATAGGAGATCATATAATTTTCCTAGGGGAGATACCGCGAGTGACCAGTTTCGAATCCAAAACCACCAATCATATCGACGGGGATGGAAATCCGGATTTTGTGGCTGATGATTCCGCGCTGGCCATTGTCGAGAATAATGAGTTGATCGTTGTCACGGGTTGTTCCCATGCGGGAATTTGTAATATTATCAAACATGCCATGCAGGTAACCGGAATAGGTAAAGTAAAAACAGTAATAGGTGGATTTCACCTTACATACAATGATGAACAGACCAAGATGACGGTGCAATGCTTAAAAACTTTGAACGTTGAGACTATTTTTCCATCGCACTGTACAGAACTTGAGGCCCTTTGTTCATTCTCATCGGAATATTCCATTATCCAGATTAAGACAGGAATGGTCCTGATCCTTTGAGCGCTTTTATCGGATAAGGGTCAAACACACCTATAAAAAGTAATACCAAATAGAACGTTTAAAAAATATTGTAAATAAAATCAATTGATAGAATGAGTAAAAAAATAATTGTAATAGGAGGCTCCGCTGCAGGGCCGAAAGCGGCGGCAAAAGCTCGTCGAATGGATGAATTTGCCGAAATTACCATGTTTCAGAAAGGGCCTGACCTCTCCATGGCTTCCTGTGGGTTCCCTTATTTTATAGGGGGCTATTTTGATGATAGGAATCAATTGCTTTGTACGCCCTCGGGAGTGGTACGTGACCCCAAATTCTATTGGAATGCAAAGGGTATAGTGGCCAAAGTGAATACCGAAGTCACACGTATAGATCGAAAAAACAAAAAAGTGGACTATATCGATTTGGTAACGGGCGAAAAAGGAAGTCAAGCCTATGACAAGCTGATCATATCTACAGGAGCAACCGCAAATATGCCTCCCATACCTGGTGTGGACCTAGAAGGAATCACCAATTTACAGTCTATGCAAGATGCCGATTATTTAAGAAAGATCAGGGATGAGGGAAAAATCAAAAAAGCGGTTGTCATTGGTGGCGGTCTTATTGGTATTGAAACACTTGAAGCGCTGCATTTGGCGGGCATAGAGTTGACCATGGTTGAGCTTCTGCCACAATTATTGACTTTTTTAGACTGGAAAATAGCCAAGTTGGTTCAGAATTATTTAAAATCAAAGGCCAATGTGATCACGAAAAATGGCGTGGCGGAATTCAAGGGGGAAAACGGAAAGCTCACGGGGGTCAAACTTCAAAACGGAACGGAAATCCCATGTGAATTAGCTGTAGTAGCCATTGGGGTTCGGCCCAATGTAAAACTTGCCCAAGAGGCCTTATTGGATATTGGCAGTTTAGGGGGTATTACCGTAAATAAATATATGCAGACTTCGGACCCCGATATTTATGCCGTGGGCGACTGTTGTGAAATAAAGAATACGATTACCGGTAAAAATGTGCTGGCACCTTATGGTGACTTGGCCAATTTAGAAGGACGTGTAGCGGGCGAAAACGTAATTATGGGTAATGTAGCCACTTTTCCAGGAACAATACAAACAGGTATTTGTTTGTTGTTCGATTATGGCATTGGTATAACGGGCTTGTCAGAAACCAAAGCAGATGAAGCGGGTTTCAATTTTGTAAAAGTAATCAATGCCAGTCCCGATAAACCCGGGTTCATGGATGGTAAAATGCTCATTACCAAACTCATCGCCGAAAAAGATTCTGGAAAGATATTGGGGGCCCAATGTATCGGCCCTGGGGATGTAAGTAAACAACTCGCTATTTGGGCAACGGCGATCAAAGGTAATTTGACCGTGGAAGATATGGTAAATGCCGATTTTCCATATGCCCCCCCTTTCTCCTTGGCAATCGATCATAGTATCGCCTCGGCCCATATCCTGCAAAATAAAATGAATGGTGTTTTTGAAGGTGTATCAGGTCTGGAACTTATGGATAAAATACATGCTAATGAAGATGTCTTTTTATTGGATGTACGGGGTCCCGATGAATATGAACAAACCCGTTTAGGACTTGGGGAAACCCTTATTCCCTTAGGTTTGTTACGTACACGATTATATGAAATGCCACCGGAAAAAGACAAGGAGATAATAGCCTATTGTAAGATATCCCTAAGAGGCTATGAGGCCGCCGTACTATTGAAGGCCCATGGGTATACCAATGTAAAGGTTTTGGAAGGTGGTCTCGCGGCTTGGCCTTTTCACAAGGAAAAATAAAGGCCCTGCCAAAGGAAGTGGATTGCTTAGTAGTTTCCCGGTATTTCGCAGGTGTTTCTTTGTATTTATAACGCACTTTTTCATGGTACGGAGGTATAGGAAAAACTCCTGAACCCTCAATCCCTCAAATACTTTTTATCGATATAAAAGGTGGCAAAGGGTAGGAGCGAGGCTAAGAAGAGCACCCCGAACCTCTTAAGGCCCCATTGGTATTTCTTGGTCAACAAAACGGCCAAAACAATATATACAATGAACAAAAAACCATGGGCATACCCGATATATTTGTTAGGTTCCCCAAGTTCGGCCAAGTATTTTAAGGGCATACTGATTGCAAAAAGGGCCAGGTACGAAATGCCCTCAAGGATGGCTGTATATCTAAAGGTTCTCAACATATTTTAATCGATGTATTTGCGTATTGACACGTTTTTATTCACACCAAAGGCTTACCGTTTGCCGGGGACCCTGCTGTTGCTATTAACGAATTATCAAAAAGATTTTATTGTTTGCACGGACACCCTTATGCTACAAATGGATGACTTCATCATAAGCATCGGCAACGGCTTCCATAACGGCTTCACTCATCGTTGGGTGAGGGTGTACCGCTTTCAGGATTTCGTGCCCAGTGGTTTCCAATTTACGGGCCACCACGGCTTCGGCGATCATATCCGTAACACCAGCTCCAATCATATGGCACCCTAACCATTCGCCATATTTGGCATCGAAAATCACTTTTACGAAACCATCGGGCGTACCAGCTGCCTTCGCCTTGCCACTTGCAGTAAATGGAAATTTACCCACTTTGATATCATGACCTGCATCTTTGGCCTGCTGTTCGGTAAGGCCTACGGATGCTATCTCTGGCGTACAATATGTGCAACCGGGAATATTGCCATAGTCCAAGGGTTCAACCTTCATACCTGCAATTTTTTCCACACAAAGTATTCCTTCGGCAGAAGCCACATGGGCCAAAGCCTGTCCTGGGGTAACATCGCCAATGGCATAGTAACCCGGGATATTGGTTTGGTAATAATCATTCACCATGATCTTATCGCGATCGGTGGCGATACCAACATTTTCAAGACCGATGTTCTCAATGTTCGTTTTGATCCCCACGGCGGAAAGAACAATATCCGCTTCCAGGATTTCTTCCCCTTTTGCTGTTTTTACCGTCGCTTTTACGCCCTCACCGGAAGTATCGACGGAAGTGACCTCTGCCGAGGTTTTTATTTTGACCCCTATTTTCTTAAAACTGCGTTCCAGTTGTTTTGAAATATCGATGTCCTCTACGGGAACGATATTGGGTAAATATTCTACCACAGTGACATCGGTTCCCATGGCATTGTAGAAATAGGCGAATTCGATGCCGATGGCACCACTACCTACTACGATCATTTTTTTGGGTTGTTTGGCCAGAGTCATGGCTTCACGGTATCCTATGATTTTTTTGCCATCTTGGGGCAAACTAGGTAGTTCCCTACTTCTAGCACCGGTGGCGATGATAATATGATCGGCACTATATTCGGTTTCCTTACCCTCGGCATCCTTAACTGAGAGTTTTTTGCCTGGTTTAAGGGTGCCAAACCCATTGATAACTTCTATCTTGTTTTTCTTCATCAAGAACTGTACGCCCTTGCTCATGCCATCGGCAACACCGCGACTCCGTTGCACAACGGCATCGAAATCCTTATCAACACCTTCCGCCTTAAGGCCATAATCCCCGGCATGTTGTAAGTATTCGAAAACCTGAGCGGATTTCAATAAGGCTTTGGTAGGTATACAACCCCAATTAAGACAAACGCCACCAAGATTTTCTTTTTCAACAATTGCTGTTTTCAACCCTAGTTGGGACGCACGTATTGCAGTCACATATCCTCCAGGGCCACTCCCTAAAACAATAACATCAAAATTGCTCATACTTTTATAGTCTTTGATTTTCGAATTTCAGCTGTAAAAATACAAAACCAAACCTAAGTAATTCAAATTCCAATTTAAAATCACAAATTTGCGTACCAATGGGAAATTGATATAAAAACGAATTTGCAAAAACGGTTATTTATTGAACTTTTTGGTATTGAAGGCCTCTGATTGACCCTTGGGGATGGATAGGGAAACCCATTTTTCCCCTTTGATCATTTTTCCCATAAGCACGATTTGACCCACGTGACCTGCATAATGTGCCAACTGCCGATTAAAGGCAGCTACGAGGGTATGGTCTTCGTTCCTGATTTTTATCACGGTGTCAAAATTATCGGGATTCACCAAACTTAGGGCCTCAAAAAGACATTGCCAGCCTTTTTCCCAAGCTGCGATCATGGCCGCTTTTGTGGTGAAGGGGTCTTCAAATTCGGTATCCCTATGCCGCCATGGTTTCTCCCCATCCTCTGTAAGGAAGTTCGTCCACCTACTCAACATATTCCCGGAAAGGTGCTTTACGATCTGCGAAATACTATTGTCTAAATCATTGTATCTCCAGAGAATATCGGAATCATCCAATTGGGCAAAGGTTGCATCGCCCATGGTTTTGTAACGCTCGAATTCGAAACGTATGCTATCAAGATAATTTTGGGCAATTTCCATAGGCATGTTATTGACCTTTGGCCGGAATAAATTTTAAGGCCGCTCCATTGACACAATGCCTTCTGCCTGTGGTTTCTTGGGGGCCGTCATCAAAAACATGGCCCAAATGCCCCCCGCAGACGGCGCAATGTTCCTCAGTACGTTTGACCCCTATTTTATAATCGACATCATAGGCGACATTGCCCTTGATTTCCCGATCGAAACTGGGCCAACCCGAACCGGAATCATATTTGTTCTCGCTGCGGAAAAGTTCGGTATTACAGGCAGCACAAACATAGACCCCTTTCTTTTTATTGTTCAATAGCTCACTGGAGCCAGCCGGTTCGGTACCGGCCTTGCGCAATACATAATATTGTAGGTCGGTAAGTTCCTTACGCCACTCCGCATCGGACTTATGCACCATATATTTCGACTGTTTCCCTTGTGTTATGTTGTCTTCTTCGGTTTTTTCCTGGGAGTTGCCTTTACAGCCTACCATCAGTACCAGGAATATCAAAATTATTCTCTTTATCATTGGTTTCTTTTTAGTTTTTAGACGATGTATGCCCACCATCCTTTCAAATATAAAGATCTTTGGTGTGGCAAATCATTAAGGTTTTGTTAATCAGGGTATTTTGAAAGAACACATAAAAAAACCCCGCCTAAGTAAGCGGGGTGGTTTTTAATGGGTATCCATGTTATTACAAGGTTGATTTTCGTACCTCTTTTTCGGTGATGCCCATGGTATTCATCACAGCTCGCACATTGGAGCGATCTAAACGTGAACCCTGTAGCATTTCTGCTGGTATAATGGCAATTCTAAAAGTCTGTGCATCGGTATCCCCAGTAGGCAAGGTATTCAAATCGAAGTCTGCCTCAAGGAATATATTCACATCAAAAAAGGTGAAATCATAATTATATTGTAATATGCCCTGGTCCAAAAGCCGGGTCTGGGGCAGTAATCTCCAGATATCAACAGGGTCTCCATTGCCATCCTCGGTTTGGTCCCATAATAAATAAACCAAAACGATATCCGTTTCGAATACTTCGATATCATCTTGTATGAATTCGTAGAATAGGCTGTAATCATCGGCTACGAAGTCGCCCGTAATATCAACGACTGTACCCCGTTCTTGGCCATCCCTACCGTCTAAGCCATCCAATCCATCGAGACCATCAAACCCGTCATATCCCGGGGGGCCAGCGGGACCTTCACAGGCAATGAAGAATAAAGACAGGACCGCGCCAAATACTATGCTCATTTTTTTCATAATTATGATTTTAATTGTTTGTTTCAATAGTTATGCAATCAAATCTTCAAAAAGCGTTCCACTTTTCAAATATTCCCTATTTTTATGATTAGAAAATATTAATAGGTCAAAGTAAAGCCTTATTTACGAAACACTTTATCTAAAGTTGTTTAGCTTTGCCCAAAAATATAACCTAAGTATGTCAAAAGTTATTGTTCATTCGCTTTTTACTGAATTCGATATTAATCTCTTCAAGTCCGGTAAGCATTTTAAACTGTATGAAAAATTGGGATCTCATCCGATCGAATTGAACGGGGTGAAGGGTACCTATTTTGCGGTTTGGGCGCCAACGGCGAGTGCAGTTTCCGTGGTAGGTGATTTTAATGGTTGGAGGGATATGGAACACCGACTGAACGTGCGTTGGGACGCCAGTGGCATCTGGGAAGGATTTATTCCGGAACTTGGCCCTGGTACGCTTTATAAATATTATATACACTCGAACAATTTTGGTATTGCGACCGAAAAGGCCGATCCCTTCGCCAGGTATTGCGAACACCCACCAAAGACAGCTTCGGTTGTTTGGGACGGGGAGTATACGTGGAAAGATAAAAAATGGATGGATACCAGGGAAGACAAAAATGCCCTGGACAAACCTTATTCCGTTTATGAAGTGCATTTAGGTTCCTGGAAACGCAATGAGAACAATGAATTTCTGACCTATGGGGAACTAGCGGTGGATCTCGTGAAATACGTAAAGGAGATGGGCTTTACCCATGTTGAGTTTATGCCGATCATGGAATTTCCGTATGACCCATCCTGGGGCTATCAGCTTACCGGTTATTTTGCCCCCACCTCGCGTTTTGGGAATCCAGAGGAATTCAAACTATTGGTCGATAAATTACATCAAGCAGGTATTGGGGTGATCTTGGATTGGGTACCATCCCATTTTCCTGAAGATGCCCACGGATTGGGATTCTTCGATGGGTCCCATTTATATGAACACCCGGATCGAAGAAGAGGATATCACCCCGATTGGAAAAGTTTGATTTTCAATTATGGGAGAAATGAGGTGCGTGCATTTTTGATAAGCAACGCCTTGTTCTGGTTAGATCAATACCATGTCGATGGTTTACGGGTAGATGCCGTTGCCTCCATGCTCTATTTGGATTATTCACGGGAAGAAGGGGAGTGGGAACCGAATATCTACGGTAATAATGAAAACTTAGAGGCCATTTCCCTTATTCGGGAATTGAATGAAACGGTCTATGGAAATTTCCCAGGCGTACAGACCATCGCCGAGGAATCTACCTCATTTTCAATGGTTTCCAAACCGGTGAACATGGGTGGATTGGGTTTTGGTATGAAATGGATGATGGGCTGGATGCACGATACCTTGGAGTACTTTAAGAAAGAGCCTATTTATAGAAAGCACCATCAGAACGATCTTACGTTCAGTATGACCTATGCGTTTACCGAAAACTTTATGCTTCCGTTTTCACACGACGAAGTGGTCTATGGAAAACAATCCCTGTTATACAAGATGCCAGGGGATGAATGGCAAAAATTTGCGAATCTGCGCCTGCTTTATGGTTATATGTTCACACATCCTGGGGCCAATATCATATTTATGGGGGGCGAATTCGGACAGTCTTCCGAATGGAATTACAACCAAAGTCTGGACTGGCATTTGACCCAGTACGAGTTGCATTCGGGCATTCAGGAATTGATCAAAGACCTAAATGCCATATATAAGTCGTATCCCGCCTTATACGAAAAACAGTTTAGTCAAGAAGGTTTTCAATGGATAGATTATGGGGATGCTGCCAATTCGGTACTGACCTATATCAGAAAGGGACATAATGCGGAGGATGACTTGATCGTTGCGGCAAATTTCACGCCGGTACCAAGGGATAAGTATCGCATAGGAGTGCCTAAAACAGGCACCTTGAAGCAAATTTTCACGAGTGATGCCAAAAAATATGGCGGATCTGGTTCCAAGAAATCACCGGTAACCACTGAAAAAAAACCATGGCATGGTTTTGAAGACTCCATTGAAATTTCAATACCACCTTTAGGAATCGTTATTTTTCAATAGTCCCTATCAATTTTATCGCAATTGTTGACAATTGGTCGCTTTTCATTTCGCAATTACAGGGTAATGTGCGTATTTTGTCGCGTTTTAAATTTTGAATATTTATGATTACCAATACAGAACTTGAATATAAGGGAAATCTTTACCCTAACCATATAATAGACTTTAAACAAGATGTAGATAAATTCTATTTCACTACCGAGAATGAAGTGGTCTTACAGATTACCGTATTACGCAATAGTGCCCTACGGTTTAGGTATGCTACCGAAAATGTCTTTGAACCCGACTTCTCCTATGCCATCAGTGAGGATGCGAGTAGGGGATATAGTAGCTTGGAAGTGGACGAGACCGCAACCGAGTATCTGATCCGTACCTCCAAGCTCAAGGTCTTGATTGATAAAAAGTCACTGCGTGTTCAGATATCTGATTTGGAAGGGTCTATCATCAATGAGGATGAAATCGGTTTTCACTGGGAGGAAAATTATGAATACGGGGGTAATATCGTAAAAATGAGTAAGATCACCCAAAATGGGGAAAGCTTTTTTGGCATGGGTGATAAGGCCACACACTCTAACCTAAAGGGCAAACAGGTCAGTAATTGGTGTATGGATCAATATGCCTATGTTAAGGATTTAGATCCGTTGTATAAGGCTGTTCCCTTTTTTACGGGTCTACATAACAATATGGCCTATGGGATTTTCTTTGATAATACGTTTAGAACGTATTTTGATTTTGCCCATGAAAAAAGACACGTTACCAGCTTTTGGGCCGATGGTGGTGAGATGAACTTCTATTTTTTCTATGGACCGGAAATGTCCAAGGTAATCAAGGCCTATACCAATTTAACAGGAACGCCGGAATTACCGCCTATGTGGGCCATGGGATACCATCAATCGAAATGGAGTTATTTCCCGGAAAGTAATGTGAAGGCTTTGGCCCGTAAGTTCAGGAGGTTAAAAATACCCTGTGATGCATTATATCTGGATATAGATTATATGGATGGGTTTCGCTGTTTTACGTGGGATAAGAAAAAGTTTCCCGATCCCAAGCGCATGATGGCCGAATTGAATGAGGTTGGCTTTAAAACGGTTGTGATGATCGATCCGGGTATCAAAATAGATAAGGATTATTGGGTATATCAGGAAGCTATGGAAAAAGGTTATTTCTGTAAGCGTGGTGATGGTCCTTATATGAAAGGCAAGGTTTGGCCTGGGGAATGTCATTTCCCCGATTTTACCAATCCGGAAGTACGTGAATGGTGGGCAGAATTGTATAAGGAATTTATGTCGGAATTGGGAGTTCATGCCGTATGGAACGATATGAACGAACCAGCTGTCATGGAGGTACCTACAAAAACGGCCCCGTTGGATACGAGGCATAACTTCGATGGACACCCTTGTACCCACCGTAAGGCACATAATGTTTATGGTATGCAAATGGTGCGGGCGACCTATGAAGGTATCAAGAAACATGTATATCCAAAGAGACCCTTTGTGATAACCAGGGCGGCCTATGCCGGTACGCAGCGATATTCCTCTACCTGGACAGGTGATAATGTCGCGACGTGGGAGCATCTATGGCTGGCGAATGTTCAGGTACAGCGCATGTGTATGAGTGGCATGTCGTTCGTAGGTTCGGATATTGGAGGTTTTGCGGAACAACCCAATGGGGAACTTTTTGCCCGATGGATACAGTTAGGGGTTTTCCATCCGTTTTGCCGGGTGCATTCGAGTGGGGACCACGGGGATCAGGAACCATGGTCCTTTGATAGTGATGTCACCGATATTGTTCGGAAATTCATCGAATTGAGATACCAATTGCTGCCTTATTTATATACCATGTTCTGGAAATATTCGAAATATGGAGATCCGATGGTGAAACCTTTGGTCTATTTTGACCAAGAGGATCCGCAAACACATTTTAGGACCGATGAGTTCATTTTTGGGGACCATATTCTGGTATGTCCCGTTCAAGAACCGAATGCCCAAGGAAGGCGTATGTATATCCCCAGGGGAAATTGGTATAATTATTGGGATGACTCACTAGTTGTGGGTGGTAAAGAGCAATGGGTTGATGCCGATATCGATATTACGCCCTTATTTGTGCTCGAAGGGGCGATCATTCCAAAATTCCCTGTACAACAATATGTTGGGGAATTGGTCATAAAGCAGTTGGATTTGGACGTGTACTATAAATTGGGAATCGAGAATTCGACGGTATATGAAGACGATCAAGACGGGTATGACTATAACAAAGGGAATTATAGTTTAAGGAACTTTAAGTTGAACGGCAAAGCGCAAAGTCTTGCCATACAACAGTTTAAAGATGGGGCTTTCTTGACCTCTTATAATTCCTTGAGGTTGAATTTACACGGGTTGCCCTTTACCATTAAATCGGTTGAGGTAGATAATGAAGTAGTGCCTTTAAAGCAGGTAAAACCCAATGGGAACAATGTAATCGTAGTGAGTAAGGATTTTACGCAAGTGCTGATTAAGGGAAAATAATTTTTTGTAATTTAACATTACTAAACACTAGATAAAATGAAAAAATTAGTATTGACCATTGCCGTTTTTATGGTAGTGGCTGCGTGTAAGGTAAATCCATTCACGGGTAAAAAAGTACTTAATTTTTATCCGAATAGTCAAATTTTCCCCATGGCATTTGCCCAATATGACCAGTTTTTGACTGAAAATAAGGTAATCGAGGATTCCCCAGAAGCGCGCATGATCACCAAAGTAGGTCAACGTATCTCCTCTGCGGCCGAACGATGGTTGGCTGCCAATGGGTATCCGGGCTATTTGAACGATTACAAATGGGAGTATAATCTGGTCAACGATGAAACAGTGAATGCCTGGTGTATGCCTGGTGGAAAAATTGTCTTTTATACCGGAATATTACCTATTACCCAAACCGAGACTGGGGTTGCCGTGGTTATGGGCCATGAGGTTGCCCATGCCTTGGCAGATCATGGGGCGCAACGTATGAGTGCCGGTACCTTGCAACAGCTAGGTGCTGTGGCAGGGAATATTGCCATTCAGGATGAACAAAAACGAAACATGTTCAATCAGGCATATGGACTGGGCTCTACCGTAGGGTTAATGCTTCCGTTCAGTAGAAGTCATGAGACCGAAGCGGATAGGATAGGGCTACAGATTATGGCCATTGCAGGCTATGATCCAGCTGAGGCGGCCGAATTATGGAAACGCATGAAAGCCAATAGTGGTGGTGAGGCCCCTCCAGAATTTTTAAGTACACACCCCTCGAACGATACGCGTATCGCCAATTTAACCGAGTGGGCACCCCTTGCCAAGCAAGAAGCCATGAAATTCGGGGTAACCACATTTAAATAGAAATCACGACTTCGGATTTATAGTAATAATTGTATATTGAAAGCTGTTCTAAAAAGAGCAGCTTTTTTTATGATACCATACGAAGACTTATGACTGTAGCTTTGGCCATAAAGGGCAGTAAAAGATTATTGAATGCCTGGGCCTTTTATGATTGGGCCAATTCAGTATATAGTTTGGTCATCTCCTCGGCAATTTTCCCGATTTTCTATGGGGCCCTTTTTAGGGTTGCCAACATTGATAAGGTTTCCATTTTTGGAGGTGAGATCGCAAGGGCACCCCTTATAAGTTACGTTACCTCCCTGGCTTTTGTGTTCATAGCGATAATAACCCCATTGATAGCTGGTATTTCGGATTATCTGGGGAACAAACGATTGTTTCTAAAGATCTTCTGCTATCTGGGCGGCATATCCTGTATCGGGTTGTACTGGTTTTCACTGGATAATATTTACGTAGGACTGCTTTGCTATTTTTTTGGTTTGGTAGGGTTTTGGGTAAGTTTTGCCATTAACAATTCCTATTTGCCCGATGTCGCTTTTCCCGAGCAGCAGGATGGGATCAGTGCGAAAGGGTTTTCAATGGGTTATATAGGAAGTGTGATACTACTGCTGTTCAACCTAGCCATGGTCATGAATCCTGATTTCTTTGGTATTATAAGCGACGCCGGCGAAGCCGCAGAAATAAAGGCCATGAAATATTCTTTTGTTACGGTGGGTATTTGGTGGATTCTTTTTAGCCAGTATACCTTTTACCATTTGCCTAAAGGATTTAAAAAGAAAGGCAAACGGGACCACATTGTCTTAAATGGGTTTAGGGAGCTGAAATTGGTCTGGCATCAATTGGGGGATGAAATACGGTTAAAACGCTATTTGGGGGCTTTTTTTGTATATAGTATGGCTGTACAGACGGTCATGTTGATCGCAACCTATTTTGGGGAAGAAGAAATACATTGGGGTTCTGATTCAGAGCGCACGACCGGACTTATCGTAAGTATTTTGGTCATTCAGATCGTAGCCATATTGGGAGCGACATTGACCGCATATGCTTCAAGGATTTTTGGGAACATCAAGACCCTGATCGTCGTTAATATCCTGTGGGTCTTTATCTGTATCTATGCCTATTTTGTGATTACCCCGGTAGATTTTTACATCGCCGCAGGATGTGTAGGAATGGTCATGGGAGGCATTCAGGCCTTATCCCGATCCACCTATTCCAAATTTATTCCGGAAACTACGGATACGGCCTCATTTTTTAGTTTTTATGATGTAGCGGAAAAGATCGGCATCGTTATAGGTACCTTTTTATACGGATTTGTGGCACAGTATTCGGGAAGTATGCGCTATGCTATAATATTTTTGGGAGTGTTCTTTCTGATAGGAATGATCCTGTTGACCCGGGTGAACCCAAAACAACATAAAAAAGCCCCTTATTGAAAGAGGCTTTTACCTGATTGTTGTTCGCTTTTTGATTTCCCTGTGTATAAACAGGTTATACCTTGGTTATATCTCCGGAACCCGAGGTTTTGGTATCCACTTTTTCAGGATTGCCTTTATAATGGATATCCCCAGAGCCCGATACCCTTGCCTTCAAACTCTTATTGGCCGTTACTTTGATATCCGCTGATCCAGAAACCGTGGCATTCACATGATCGGCCTCCAATTCATAGGCCTTGATATCGCCACTCCCCGAAATTGTGGCCTCAAAATTTGAGGTAGATCCACTTAACATTATATCACCGGACCCTGACATGGTGGCCTCTAAGGTGCGGGATTCAATCGCTAAGGTAATATCACCAGATCCGGACATTGACGTCTTGAAGCTTCCTGTTTTTATAGCCGTCTTACCAACAATATCACCGGAACCCGATAAGGTAACTTCGTTGATACTTTCTACAGGCACGGTTATTTTTATCCCTTGTTTCCAAGATGAAGGTTTAAGATTATATCCCTTTTCAACCTTTATGACCAATTTACCATCCTTTACTTCGGTTTTTATATGTTCTAAAAGATTCTCTTCACCTCTTAAAGTAAGAACGCCTTCATTTCCATCCACGAGGTCCACATCGAACCATCCTGATAAGGCTATGGCATCATAATCACCAGTTGACCTTTCAATGGTTACCATGTTTCCATTTCCATTTACTTTTTTGCCCCATTGGGCTGAACAGGAGATTGTGAGTAATACGACAAAACTAAGTGCTGCTAAATTTTTCATCTTTTTCTGCTTTTTTACCCTGAACTGGTTTCAGGGTCTGATTGATTGATTAATTTTTCGTGAACGATATTCCTCCGTATTCACTACTGATCGATACGTTATTGCCACTATTGGGTGACCCATAGTATCCTTTATAATAGCGATTGTTCGATTTTTCGGTACTGATATTGATCTCAAAATCTTCCTTACCATTTACCCCTGCATATTCGGCCCTTATTTCAAAATCGAAATGGTACTGGGGCGCATATCCGATCTTAATGCCCGTATAGTCAGAACTGATGTTAAGATTACCGGCATCTTCGGCCATTTCCCCTATCTTAAGGGAGCCGTAGTCCGCATTGATATCCACATTGCCATGAATGGTGCCCAATTTGACATTGATATAATCCCCGTTTCCATTGACATTTTGTGCCTCACCTACTTCAATATTTCCATAATCACAAGCGTATTGTAGGTTTTCCATATGATGTATGGTAGAATTGGTATAATCGGCATTTACTTTTAAATCACCGGCCTTTTCGATCGTAAAACCGGAATAATCGGCCTTGATCTCACCACTATTGATGTACCCAATACTTGATTTGGAGGTATAATCAAAATTCAGATAGTTGTTCCTGCCACGGAGTTCGCCAATTTCCAATCTTCCATAATCACAGTTGATCTTGGCATGTCCATCAATCCTGTCCAAAATAATATTGCCATAATCATTATTCAGATGTACGCTGTTTTTTACAGGTAATTTTATGGTATAGTTGACTTGCATGTTCACATTGTTGTTGCCCCAGTTCCAACCCCAACTACTTTTGTTCTTGTTGAAGTTTGTTTTGGCCGATACCATCGAACTGGTCGCTTCAAAATCAACGGTGATGTCCTCTAATTTCTTTACTACTTTTTCCTCATTGTTGCCGCTGGTCTTGATATGGACTTCGATGAGTATGCGGTTGTCATTCCATGAAATGATGTTCAGATTGCCATAACTGTTGCTTACCTTTAACAGCGCATCGGAGTTTACATTATATTCCTTAGTTATGGTTTTCTCCTTCGTGTATTTGCCTTTAAGCTTGCCATCATTGGCAGCCATGATCATCGGGGCTATAAAAAATAGCACGGTAACGTATTTATATAGTAAAGTTCGCATCGCTTTGAGTTTTTAGATTTTTAATAATTTCAATTTGGGTAATGACATCCTGTAAGAGGTCAATTCGTGTTTGAAAGTTGGTGATCATGGCACTTAAGATCAGTCTGTCATTGCCACCATTGATCAAATCGGTTTCAAGTGATTTGTAATCCTGTTCCAGTTTTTTCAACTGTTGCATGGTAGCATTGATGATCTGTTGTGTTTCAGGGGAACTTTCATTTTCGAGCTGTTTTACCTGGTCTTCGATCAGACTGGCAAAATAAACTTGAGTATTGCTTACCTCTGGGGAAATCTGGGCAACCTGTTCATCCAAGGTAGGCCTCAAGGTATAAACCCCAATGGCGATTAGGCAAAGCACGGCTATCGAAGCAGCTATGGAAAGGGGTCTCCACCAATTCGTTTTCTTTCTTGATAAAACCACCACATCATTGGCATGGTTCAATTTTTCCAGAAATCGTTGCTGATGCCCTTCTCGGGGTTCTTCCGTATCAAATGTGCCTTCGAGACCTTCAAAGAGATCTTTTAATTCATCTTTCTTCATTAGTAAGCATTTATCATTTTTTTGCGCAAGCTTTCTTTTGCCCTTGAAATCATAGTTCGGCAATTGGCATAACTCACGTTCATTATGGTACTGATTTCTTCATAATCATACCCTTCAATTAAATATAAGGTCAAAGAAATTCTGTAATTATCTTTTAACCGATTCATGGTCTCCATCACTTTTTGAGCCTTCTGTTCTGTAAACACATGATCCGAAGCAACGCCATCATTATCTTCGACCTTGTATAATATATCATCCAATGCAACCTCATGTTTCTTTTGTTGCTTTCGGTAATGATAGATACTGTTGTTTATCACGATGCGCTTTAACCAGGATCCAAAGGTTACTTCGCCTTTGAAGGTATGCAGTTTCGTCAACGCGTTCAAGAACGATTCCTGCATTACATCTTCGGCTTCGGCACTGTCTTTTACAATTCGCAGCGATATATTGTACATGGCCTTGTAATAGCGATTGTAAATTTCCATTTGTGCTCTTTGGTTCCCTTTAAGACACAATTGTATTAAATCATCAGTATGTAATCTTTCGTGGCTCAAAAAGTGATAGATTTTAATTAATAGATGAACCAATTTAGCCAATGTTACAGTTTATAGAAAATATTTGTGGCTGTTGGCACAGGAATTGCCCAAGATAGGATGAAATGATGTGCGCTGTGGCTTAGAAACAAGGAGCTATAGCCATTGTCGGATTTTTTTTAAACACTAAAAACCATCCATTGCTGTTATGAATATGACAGAATGGCTGAAATTATACTATGGGAGATTCTAAATTTGCAAATTTTGACAATATGTCCTTACAAAGTATTGACCAGGATGCTGAGTTGATACCTTTATTGACCCCCGAGGATGAAGAGGAAATGAACAATGAGGGGTTGCCAGAAACCTTGCCGATTTTGCCTTTGCGTAATACGGTATTGTTTCCAGGAGTCGTTATCCCGATTACGGCGGGCAGGGATAAATCGATCAAATTGATAAAAGACGCCAACAATGGCTCGAAGGTTATCGGGGTAGTCGCACAGAAAGATGAAAAAACCGAGAATCCCGGGGTCAAGGATATCCATACCTTGGGGACGGCAGCCCGTATTTTAAGGGTGCTTCAAATGCCCGATGGGAACACGACGGTTATCATACAAGGCAAAAAGCGCTTTGAACTGGCCGAGGTACTTACCGAAGAGCCCTACATCACGGCCACGGTAAGGGAAACAATGGAAGAGCGACCAGATAAGGATGGGCAAGAGTTCTTGGCGATCATAGAATCCATTAAAGATCTGGCCCTTAAAATCATAAGGGACAATCCGAATATTCCCAGTGAGGCTTCTTTTGCCATCAAGAACATCCAAAGCAATTCGTTCCTGATAAATTTTGTTTCCTCCAATCTCAATTTGGAAGTTAAGGAAAAGCAAGAACTGTTAGAGATCGATAATCTTAAGGATCGGGCTTTGGCTACCTTGAAATATATGAATGTGGAACTTCAGAAATTGGAACTGAAGAATGTGATCCAGTCCAAGGTACGAAGTGATATGGACCAACAGCAACGCGAATACTTCCTACACCAACAGATGAAGACCATTCAGGAAGAATTAGGCGGGGTTTCCTATGATGAGGAAATCGAAGAAATGCGTATGAAGTCCATGGATAAAAAATGGGATGCCAAAGTCGCGGACCATTTTGAAAAGGAACTTGCGAAATTACAGCGTATGAATCCGCAAGTTGCGGAGTATTCCATTCAAAGAAATTATTTGGACCTCTTTCTTGACCTGCCTTGGAACGAATATTCAGAAGATAAATTCGATTTAAAACGGGCCCAAAAGATTTTGGATCGGGACCATTACGGTCTAGAGGATGTCAAGCAACGTATTATAGAGTACTTGGCGGTGTTGAAATTACGGAATGATATGAAGTCGCCCATCCTCTGTTTATATGGGCCTCCAGGTGTCGGTAAGACCTCTTTGGGCAAGTCGGTGGCCGAGGCCTTGGGTAGGGAGTATGTTCGAATGTCCTTGGGCGGATTACGTGATGAGGCCGAGATTCGCGGCCATCGTAAGACCTACATCGGTGCCATGCCCGGCAGAATCATTCAAAGTATTAAAAAGGCGGGGACCTCTAATCCCGTGTTTATTCTTGATGAGATCGATAAGCTGGCCAGTAGCCATCAAGGAGATCCATCCTCTGCGATGCTCGAGGTATTGGATCCCGAACAGAACAATTCGTTTCATGATAATTTTCTGGAAATGGGTTACGACCTTTCTAAGGTCATGTTCATAGCAACAGCGAATACCTTGTCTAACATTCAGCCTGCTTTAAGGGATAGAATGGAAATCATCAACGTCACGGGATACACGATCGAGGAAAAAGTGGAAATCGCCAAACGGCATTTATTGCCAAAGCAATTGAAAGAACATGGGCTGTCTTCAAAAGACCTGAAAATAGGAAAACCACAACTCGAAAAAATAGTCGAAGGGTATACCAGGGAATCGGGTGTACGCTCTTTGGAAAAGCAAATTGCCAAAATGGTGCGCTATGCGGCAAAATCAATTGCCATAGAGGAGGAATACCATATCAAGATCAGTAATGCTGACGTTGAAAAGATCCTGGGACCTGCAAGGTTGGAAAGGGATAAGTACGAGAACAACGATGTGGCTGGGGTAGTTACCGGCTTGGCTTGGACCAGCGTTGGCGGGGATATCCTTTTCATAGAATCGATCTTATCGAAAGGCAAGGGGGTAATGAATATCACCGGCAATTTGGGCAAGGTGATGAAAGAGTCGGCCACAATCGCATTGGAGTATATAAAATCGAATGCCGAGAGTTTTGGAATCAATCCTGCTATTTTTGAAAAATACAATGTACACATCCACGTACCTGAAGGGGCAACCCCGAAAGATGGTCCTAGCGCAGGTGTCACTATGCTTACTTCCTTGGTATCTTTGTTCACCCAGAGAAAAGTAAAGAAAAGTTTGGCCATGACCGGTGAAATAACCTTGCGGGGCAAAGTACTTCCCGTAGGCGGTATCAAAGAAAAGATTCTGGCGGCAAAACGAGCAAGGATCAAGGAAATTATTTTATCGGAGGATAATAGAAAGGACATATTGGAAATTAAGGAAGATTACCTCAAGGGCCTTACCTTTCATTATGTCAGTGATATGAGCGAGGTGATTGATCTTGCCATTACAAGCCAGAAAGTTAAGAACGCAAAAAAGCTGTAACGCTTTAAGAAGTTCTTTTTTCTATTTATTTTTAAGGTATGGAAAAAATAACTATTGCTATTGATGGGTATTCATCGACAGGAAAAAGTACCATCGCAAAACAATTGGCCAAGGCACTCAACTATATCTATGTAGATACGGGGGCTATGTATAGGGCTGTTACCCTGTATGCCATACGCAATGGTTTGATTAATGAGGACAGTAACGATGAGCAAGGGTTGATAGCCGCATTGGATACGATTGAGCTGCGCTTTGTCTATAACAACTCTTTGGGGTTTGCTGAAATGTATATGAATGACGAGAACGTGGAACGTGAAATCAGATCCATGGCCGTTTCACAATTAGTCAGCAAGGTGGCTACCATTGATGCCGTGCGGAAAAAATTGGTGGCGATTCAGCAGAAGTTGGGACAGGAAAAAGGGATTGTCATGGATGGCAGGGATATTGGCACCGTTGTTTTCCCCGGAGCGGAACTCAAGATCTTTATGACGGCATCGCCAGAGAAAAGAGCGACCCGTCGTTATAAGGAGTTATTGGATAAAGGGGAGGATGTCAACTATGCCGAAGTGTTGAAGAATGTGGAATATCGCGATTATATCGATTCACATCGTGAGATATCCCCTTTGATAATAGCCGATGACGCCATTGTTTTTGACAATAGCGATATGGGTCTTGCCGACCAATTCTCCAGGATTTTGGATTTTGCAAACCGGGTCATCGATAAACAAAAAAAAGACGTTCAATGAACGCCTTTTTAAATCATTGGATCTTCTTATCTATAAGTTCGGAATAACCAAGACCTGATCGGGATGGATTACATCCGGATTCTTTAGAATATTGGTGTTCGCAGCGAAAATTTGCTTGTATTTCATTGGGTCACCATAATACTGTTTGGCGATTTTACTCAACGATTCCCCACTTTTAACCGTATGTCTATGAAATACAGTTTCATCGGCAATGGTTATATTGGCTTTTACGTCAGCAGGATGTTCTCCCCCGATTTCCTTGATTTTATCCCACAAAAGATTTTTTTCATATTGGGTCCCAGCTATTCCCTTGATTTTTAGAATGCCGTTTTCTTCAGTA
This sequence comes from Maribacter sp., assembly GCF_049667165.1. Classification (GTDB taxonomy): domain Bacteria; phylum Bacteroidota; class Bacteroidia; order Flavobacteriales; family Flavobacteriaceae; genus Maribacter_A. The sequence goes on along the minus strand of NZ_JBATHS010000154.1, from coordinate 22,125 downwards.
ACATTGCCCTCCTTGATGGCCAATTTTTCACCAAGGTCCAAAACTGGCTGATATTTTGCTTTAACGCTCATAGTTTTAATTTAATTACGGTTAATATTTGTAGGGGTGAAGATAAGAATTAATGCTTTATTTACGAAAAAATGAATGAAATACTCCAGATTTGTTGAATCTGGTTCCCGTGATTGTTTGTATATCCATAATAAAATTGTAGTTTTGCACTCCTTTTTTACAGAGAATCAAGAGAAAAAGGGAAGAAAAAAAGAAACATATAACAGCTTCTGTAGTAATTGTTTAACTCTTGTAGCGCTACGGAATACAAATTTAAATCAGCAAATGGCTGAAGAAAAAGCAACAAAAGCAGTTGAGGTAGAGGAAACTACCGAAGCTACTCAAGAAACCAAGGTGGAGACACCGGTACAGGATCCCAAGGAATTTTTGGAAAATTTTGATTGGGATAAGTACGAACAAGGCATTGAACGTGTTGATGACTCTAAACTTCAGGAGTTCGAAACATTGGTTGCCGAAAATTTTGTCGATACAGCAGATGCAGAAGTTGTACAAGGTACCGTAGTGTATTTGACCGATAGGGAAGCGATTATCGATATCAATGCAAAGTCAGAAGGTGTTATTTCCTTGAACGAATTTCGTTATAACCCAGACTTGAAAGTGGGTGATAAGGTAGAGGTGTTGATCGATATCCGTGAAGATAAAAGTGGTCAATTGGTTCTTTCTCACAGAAAGGCCCGCACCATTATGGCTTGGGATAGGGTGAACGCCGCACACGATAAAGAAGAAATTGTTAGTGGTTTCGTTAAATGTAGGACCAAAGGAGGTATGATCGTCGATGTCTTCGGAATCGAGGCCTTCTTGCCAGGTTCACAAATCGATGTGAAACCGATTAGGGATTACGATCAGTATGTGAATAAAACCATGGAATTCAAGGTCGTTAAGATCAATCACGAATTCAAAAACGTTGTTGTTTCGCATAAAGCACTTATCGAGGCGGATATTGAAGAACAGAAAAAAGAGATCATCAGCCAGTTGGAAAAAGGACAGGTACTTGAAGGTATTGTGAAGAACATTACTTCGTACGGGGTCTTTATCGATTTAGGTGGTGTTGATGGTTTGGTACATATTACCGACCTTTCATGGAGCAGGATCAACCACCCGAATGAGGTTGTTGAATTGGATCAGAAATTGAACGTTGTTATCTTGGATTTTGATGAGAACAAATCGAGGATCCAATTAGGTCTTAAGCAATTGGAGAAACATCCTTGGGATGCCTTGAGTGAGGACATTAAAATTGGTGACAAGGTAAAAGGAAGGGTTGTTGTCATAGCCGATTACGGTGCCTTTATCGAAGTTGTAGAAGGTGTTGAAGGTTTGATCCACGTTTCTGAAATGTCATGGTCTACCCATTTGCGTTCTGCACAGGACTTTGTAAAAGTCGGTGATGAGGTAGAAGCTGTCGTATTGACCTTGGATCGGGAAGATCGCAAAATGTCCCTGGGCATTAAGCAATTGACCCCAGATCCATGGACCGATATCACAACTAAATATCCTGTTGGATCTAAACATAAGGGTATCGTTAGAAACTTTACCAATTTCGGGGTATTCTTGGAATTGGAAGAAGGAATCGACGGGTTGATCTATATCTCAGATCTTTCGTGGACCAAGAAGATCAAGCACCCATCAGAATTTGTAGCCGTTGGGGATATCTTGGAAGTGGAAGTATTGGAGTTGGATGTTGAAGGACGCAAATTGAGTTTGGGTCACAAACAGACTACCGAAAATCCATGGGACAAATATGAAACTGAGTTTGCCGTTGGTACCGTACATAAGGCGGCCATCACAGATATCGTGGATAAAGGTGCAACGATCGACTTCAATGAGGATATTACCGCATTTGTTCCACAACGTCATTTGGAAAAAGAGGACGGTAAGAAATTGGGCAAAGGCGAAGAGGCCGAATTCAAGATCATTGAATTCAATAAGGACTTTAAGCGTGTTGTTGCAAGTCACACCGCGATCTTTAGAGAAGAAGAGCAACGTAATGTTAAAGCAGCGGTCAAAAGACAAGCTGCCAGTGCTGATGAGGCCAAACCTACTTTAGGGGATGCCAATGAGGCCTTACAGGCGTTAAAGGATAAAATGGAAGCTAATTCTAAAAAGAAATAAGCGATCCATTGTGCATAGATTCCTGTCTAAACAGGATTTCAAAAGCCCTGACGGTATCGTCAGGGCTTTTTTCATTGTGATGCGCTCTTAGTATAAGTTGATACAAAATCAACGTATTGTAATCTTTCCGTTTTCCTAAAGTAAATTCAAGAATTTATTCATTTGAATTTAATTTGCTGATCCTATTTTTGCCGTATCCCATAATCATCGACATCAGCCAATATCTTAAAGAACATTCGTTGGTCAAATATTCCGAATACGTTCAATTTTAAATACGCACCTTCATCGTTGGAACAAAAGTTAAGGTCAATGAGCCTGGGTTCAATGTGACGATTGAAGCAACATATTATAGCGGGCATATCGGTTTTACCTTTAGTTGATAAGGGAGTCGTCCAAAACCTTACTTCTTACCTGAATTTTTCATCCTTCCCATCCTTTTCTTCAGATAATTACGACCTTCCCATGGGCGCACTTCCTTAGCATAAAATTTATGTTCTTGGGTTATCTTCCCTATCAATTTCACGCTTTCCCCTTTTTCTAACAAAACACGTGGGGGTATAAAAGCATCCCTATACTCTATCTGCCACCTTTTTGTATTAAAATCGATTAAGTCGAAGCTATGACTGTCCACTTTTTCAATCGTCCCGGACAAGAACCCTTCTTCGGGTCTCATCCATATCCGCTGTTTCTTTTCTTGGATGCTTTGATAAAAGCCCACTTGTTGGGCAAAGGTATTCTCTAGCCAATGGCTACCTCCCCCGATAAAAAAAAGGGTGCCTAGAAATATACTTGCCGCAGTACTTAGACCGAGCAAACGGGGCCAGCCAAATTTGTACCCTTTTTTTGATTTTTTAAAAGTGAAAATGGCTGCTACAAGGAATATAATCAGTAGAACAATCCAGAAAAAAGGGAGCAGCCCTAATATCCATTCCATTCTGGAATGTGACATATGGGAGACCAAGTCGAAATCTGTTTGTTGAATGGAAAGCAGAATGACGGAAAACGCCCCTGCCCCAACGAACACTAAAATGATAAAAACCAGCCAAATCAAGATATTCGGTACCACGAAATACCATTTTGGTATTGGTTTGATATTTTCATTCTTTATTTTATCGATTATTTTTTTTGACCTTTCCATTGAAGTAGTTTTAGTTAAAAAAAGAAATATGCTTATCCGCTGCTACTTTCATAAATATATTTTTAGCCCTATTGATCCAGGTCGCAACCGTGCCCTCAGGTATTTTCAAAATATCGGATATTTCATGATAACTCATATCTTCCATAAACTTTAAGACTAAGACGGTCTTGTATTTCAAAGGCAAAAGTTCCAGAACCTCATGGGTAAGCTCGTCGTTTTGTTCCTGGTCCTCATGAGTCTCGAGATCCCTTGAAGTATTGTCAAAAAGATCGATATTCAATTTCACCTCTCGATCTTTGCCAAAGGACTTTTGTTTTCGCCAATACGAAACGGTCTCGTTGTGGACGATTCTGTAGATCCAACTCGACAATTTCAGGCTTTGGTCAAAGTCATTGAGATTCCGCCATATTTTGATAAAAGCTTCTTGGAGAATATCATGGGCCTGTTCGTCATTGACCAAAGCGATACGCTTGATATATCTAAAAAGCCTCGGTTCATACCGATCGTACAAACATGAAAAGTAATCAATATCGGCAAGTGATTTCTTTACGATTTCCCGGTCACTTAATTGTTTGCATATCTCTTCGGCGACCATCATCTTTGAATAATTGACTTAAATATAGCGCACATGGTATTGGTTATAAAACTAGACTGGTATTTATTCTCCCCCTATGGCATTTCAAGAATTGTAAATTAATAAAACAAACAGCGCCAAACGTTGAATTAGCGGTGTTTGTTTTAAAGGAATATTGGAAGAAATTTCGAATCACCGACCCAATTGACCCGATTTGTATTACGTAGCCCTTCGTCCCCTGGTTTTTGTACCACTCTTTTTCCTAGGGCATTGATTACCATAAGGGCAAACACCTGTACCGTTTTTTTGGCCATTGCCCTGGCCTATTCTTTGACCCTTGCCATTACCCCTTTGGGTTTGACCATTACCTTTGCCATTGTTGATACCTGCCTTACCATTGCCCACTATATTTCTGTTTAAGGCGCGGTTTTTATCCCGATATTCATTGCGTGAAAGTCTTCCGTCCTTGTCGGTATCAAATTCGTTGAAAGGACCGAACTGATATTCGTCCTGGCTAATAAAGCCATCATTATTCGTATCCACATCGATAAATCGTTGAACCGTGTTCGTACTTTGCTGCTTATTTTGAATGGTATTTTGTGCATTGATCGTTCCTATTATAGAGAACATTGCGATGAGCGGTACAAGCAATACGCTGTACGTGCTGTTGTTGATTACATTTTTCATTTTGTTTTAATTTAAAACTAACTATTGCGTGAATTAATAAGGCCCATAACCACCTAAGAATGAATAAAATAAGTTGAACATTTAATTTTACAGATACTTTGTGCAACTTTGGGTATATAAATAGGCCACCTGTTATTTTAAACCATTATTTTTTTTGGTATTTTTTTCGACGAACATATTTTGATGAACACAACTGTTATGGAAAATTTCACCTTCCATATTTAAACATTCACCATCCAAAAGACTAAATTTTTTATGTTCAGATGTTTGGACAGTTCCGCTGGGGTTTACGACTGTTCCATTTCCAAGATTGATCTTTTCCTGTAACCGGTTTTGGGAATGGTTCATAATTTGGAACATTTCTCCATTTATAAGAATCAATTGAAATCGATTTTGGTTTCGTTTCTCAATTTTGGTTTGGGATAAGCCCTTATTTTCTTGTTCAACTTTGAATCTATATTGATAATCATTAATATATTTAATACCATCATTGTCTAAACATTCGCCTTCATGCAAATGCAATTTTTTAAGGTCTTTTGTTTGATAAGTACCATCTGGATTTACAATAGTACCCTCAATTAATGTTAGCCTGCTTTGTAATGGTATCGGGTTATGGTCTTTAATTAAGAGTATATCCCCATTAACTGCCATTATACGTTCTTGATCCTGATCATGGTATTTGTCTTGTGCTGTTAGCATTGAAGTTGCTAAAATCATAAACGCTAGTAATAAAAATATTTTTTTCATAGTATTTGATTTTTGATTTTTACAGAAAGTTTATTTCTGTTTTCACCCATTACTACGCAGACGCTATTGATTTCTTTCACTTTATTGTGATTTTCTAAATGCTGGAGTGTTAATTTTTTCATATGATTATGTAGTTGCCCCATATACTTTGATCAAGTAGCCGGTACTATAGATCAAGAACATCTATTTAATTACTAGGATGGTACTATGCACTACTTCGGTATAGAATATAGTTCTGTGGAAATAGGGAATTAAGGTTTAAAATGAAGGGGCAAGAAGTATAATTAGAGGTTTGCAGCCATTGCTGATGAGGCCAAACCTACTCACGGTGATGCCAATGAGGCGTTACAAGCGTCAAAGGATAAAATGGAAGCTAATTCTAAAAAGAAATAAAAGCGCCATAACAGCAGTCTTTCCTGTAAAAGTAGCATTTTAAAAGCCCTGACGATTCCATCAGGGCTTTTTTGTTGGCATCCGAAGCAATGAATATTTGTAATAATTCCCTATTTTTGTGTAACAAAAGTGTTGCTGGCCTATTATGAGTCAAAAAGTACTACTCTCCTCAAAGGAAATCAATATCATTCTTCATCGTTTGGCTTGCCAATTACTTGAAAATCATCTCGATTTTACAAATACGGTATTGATAGGTATTCAGCCTAGGGGAACGTTCGTGGCCAAACGACTTACCAAAATATTGAAAGAGGAATATGGTGTAAAGCACATTGATCTAGGGTTTTTGGACATAACCTTTTATAGGGATGACTTTAGGAGAGGGGAAAAGCCCCTTGAGGCCAATCAGACCAAAATCGACTTTTTGGTTGAGGATAGGAAAGTGGTTTTGATCGATGATGTATTGTATACCGGTAGAAGTATACGTGCGGCATTAACCGCTATACAATCTTTTGGACGACCTTCCGAAATAGAATTATTGACCTTGATAGATAGACGATTCAGTAGACACTTGCCTATTCAACCCGACTATAGGGGACGGCAGGTCGATGCCATTAACAATGAAAGGGTTAAGGTCATGTGGGAGGAGAATGATGGTAAAGACGAAATCTATTTGATAAATAAATAAGCGATGAGCGAACTGAGTGTACAGCACTTACTGGGTATTAAATATATCAATGAAAAAGATATTCAGCTCATTTTTGAAACCGCAGATCATTTTAAGGAGGTGATCAATCGTTCCATTAAAAAGGTCCCCTCGTTACGGGACATCACCATAGCCAACATATTTTTCGAAAACAGTACTAGGACCAGGCTATCGTTCGAGTTGGCCGAAAAACGGCTCTCTGCAGATGTGATAAACTTCTCCGCAGGCCAGTCTTCGGTCAAAAAAGGGGAGACCTTGATCGATACGGTGAACAATATCCTATCAATGAAGGTCGATATGGTGGTGATGCGGCATCCCAATCCCGGTGCCGGCATCTTTCTTTCAAAACATGTTAAGGCCGCTATCGTTAATGCCGGTGATGGTGCCCATGAACATCCTACACAAGCATTGTTGGATTCATTTTCAATTCGCGAAAAATTAGGGGGCGTTACCGGAAAGAAAATTGTCATCGTAGGTGACATTCTACATTCAAGGGTGGCACTTTCCAATATCTTTGCATTAAGGTTGCAGGGTGCCCATGTTAAGGTTTGTGGTCCAAAAACATTGATACCTAAACATATTGAATCGTTAGGGGTAGAGGTGGAGACTGATTTGAGGAAAGCCCTGAACTGGTGCGATGTTGCCAATATGCTGCGCATACAGAACGAACGTTTGGATATGAGTTATTTTCCAACAACAAGGGAATACACCCAACAATTTGGGGTGAACAAGGCCTTTCTCGATTCGCTCGACAAGGAAATTGTGATTATGCACCCAGGGCCTATAAATAGAGGGGTTGAGATTACCAGTGATGTTGCCGATTCAAAACAATCGATAATTTTGAATCAGGTTGAAAACGGGGTGGCCATTCGTATGGCAGTGATCTACCTTTTGGCCTCAAAAATAAAATAAGACTTATGATATTTGATAAGGAGGATACCACCACGATTGTATTCCAAGAGAATATTTCGATCCAGGAATTTCTAAGGAATTTTGAAAAAGAGTATCCTAAGATCAAAAATGACAATATCATTGTTAATCTTTTTTCATTCACTAAGCTTACCACGGGTGATATTTTGGAATTTCTGCCCTTTTCGAACAAGCATAGGGAATCAAAGAAATCCTTTGTATTGGTCACCGAAAAGGTGTCTTATGATGAAGTTCCGGAAGAATTATGTGTGGTGCCCACGATTCAGGAAGCCAGGGATATTATTGAAATGGAGGAGATTGAACGGGATCTTGATCTTTGATACACAAGAATTCAGAATTCTGAATTCACAATTCTGAATTAATGAAATTACATATATTGGGTTGTTATGCTGCGACCCCACGTACATTGACCAACCCGACCTCCCAAGTACTGGAGATTGGAAATCATATGTTTTTGATCGATTGTGGGGAAGGCACCCAAGTGCAATTGCGCAAACTTAAAATCAAGTTTTCGAGGATCAACCATATCTTCATCTCACACCTGCATGGGGACCACTTTTTTGGTTTACCGGGATTGATCTCTACATTTCGACTTTTAGGACGGGATAAGGAACTGCATATCTATGGACCGAAAGGAACCAAAGAGGCCATAACCCTGCTCTTGAAATTAGGGGACTCCTGGACCAATTATCCCTTGGTTTTTCATGAACTCACCTCAAAAGATCCCCAACTTGTTTTTGAGGATGACAAGGTAAAGGTAGAGACCATTCCCCTACAACATAGAATATATACGAACGGTTTTCTGTTCAAGGAAAAAGTAGGCGAAAGAAAGCTCAACATTGATGCGGTAGCCGAATATAAAATTGATAAATGTTATTTCCGGAATATCAAACGTGGAAAGGATATAACCCTAGAGGATGGGAGGGTAATATCCAATAAGGTACTTACCTTCGATCCCCCCAAACCAAAAAGCTATGCCTATTGCAGCGACACGGGCTATTTTCCTGATATCATTGGCCAAATACAAAAGGTGGATACGTTGTACCATGAATCCACCTTTTTGGAATCTGAGGCACATTTGGCCAACAAGACCAAACATGCCACGGCCAAGGAAGCCGCTACGATTGCCCAAAAGGCTGAGGTAGGGACATTGATTTTAGGGCACTATTCCACAAGATATAAGTCCATTGCTCTTTTTAAGGAAGAAGCTTCGGAAATTTTCCCGAAGGTGGAGTTGGCAGATGATGGTAAGGTATTCGAATTATAATAAGACGTGAGTTACGCAACCTTTATTTCATAAAGTATCTATCAAGTAAACCTGTGATGCGCATGAGACTTTCTTTCAGTATACTTACCTCCTTTCTTATCCTAAGTTCCTGCGACAAGGAGAATGCTGTAGCCGTAGATGGGTATGAATCGGATATCGTCGGTTCCTGGAGTAGAATCGATGTTGTTCCGAGTGGTGTATCCAATACTGATCTACGATATTTTGATATGATAACGACCTATACGTTCGATCCTGACAAACAATATTCGTATAAGGTTGAAATTTATGGGTTTGAGGATGAAAATCCTGAGGAAGTTATGGGTTCATCTGAAAATATCGGTACGTATGAGGTAAGTGGTGACAGTCTATTTATAAAGGCAGAAGTGAACACTTCATGGGAAAAAGGGTTTCATCCAGACCCCCAAACCATTATGTTGAACGGTATAGTATATGGCACTAAATTCAAAATCGTAGCTGATAGACTCATGCTGTATTATATTTCTTATCCGGCTGATGCCCCCGTACCAACCCAAATGGGTTATGATAAAGTCAACCCATGAGGAGCTCATATTGAGCCCCTATTATAGGATACTTTTTTTTACTTAATAATTAAGAATAAATACTGCAGAAGCCTTCCCATTTACCGATCTTTTAAAGAACTTTGTATATCTTGTTCAAAGATTGATATACAATGGAAAAAGACCTGGGCAATTATAGAAAATCATACGAAAAAAGCGCATTGATGGAAGATGCCATTTCGGACAATCCTATGGAGTTGTTTCAAAAATGGTTTTATGAAGTCGAGGCCTCCAATACCGTTGATGAAACCAATTCTATGACCATTGCAACCATAGGACTGGATGGCTACCCCAAGAGTCGAGTGGTTCTTTTAAAAAGGTACACCTACGAGGGTTTTATTTTTTATACCAATTATGAAAGTGAAAAAGGAAAGGCCATTGAAGCGAATCCGAAAGTCTGTCTTTCGTTTTTCTGGCATTCCATGGAAAGGCAAGTGATCATTAAAGGTACCGCCGAAAAAATCTCGGAAAATTTGTCCGATGGTTATTTTGAATCCCGACCTGATGGCAGCAAGCTTGGGGCCATAGTTTCCAATCAAAGCGAAGTAATCGCTTCGAGGGATGTTTTGGAAGATGGTGTAAAGGCATTGGAAGCGAAATACAAGGGCAAGGAAATTCCTCGTCCCGATTATTGGGGCGGGTATTTGGTACGGCCCATTTCCATCGAATTTTGGCAGGGACGTCCCAACCGATTACACGATAGGATCCGGTTTGCCTTACAAGAGGATTTTGATTGGAAAATTGAGCGTTTAGCTCCTTAAAAACAAGCTAAATGAAACAACTTATTTTGGTTCGGCATGGTAAATCCTCATGGGAATATTCGGTTAATGATAAAGATAGACCCTTGTTGCAAAGGGGAATCGATGATGGCCATTTGGTGGCTGGGTCCTTCAAGGAAAAGGATTTGATGCCCGATGCCGTTTTTTCCAGTCCAGCCAATAGGGCCCTGCATACCTGTCTTATTTTTTTAAGACAACTCCATTTTCCATATAACCAATTTGAGATCAGCAATGAACTCTACGATTTTTCAGGGGAGTATGTATTGGAGTTTATCAAAAGAATGGACCCTTCCTTAAATACGGTAATGCTATTTGGCCATAACCACGCTTTCACACATCTTGCAAATAGCTTGGGAAGTCGGTACATCGATAATGTCCCTACAAGCGGACTGGTGCAAATGACCTTTGACACTGATCATTGGAGTACCATAGCAAAGGGAACTACATTGGATATTATTTTTCCAAAAAACTTAAAAGTATGATAAAAGCTAAAAATGAATATGTAAATCGGGAAATTAGCTGGCTTAGCTTTAATGAAAGGGTGCTTCAGGAATGTGCCGATAAGAAAGTGCCCATGATCGAACGTCTTCGGTTTTTGGGTATTTTCTCGAATAACTTGGATGAATTTTTCAAGGTGCGCTATGCGACCGTCAAGCGAATTGTGCAGGCAGGTAAGACGGGAAAAAGTGAATTGGGGGGTGAAACGGCAAAAAATCTTTTGGCCGAGATTACAAATATCGTCATACGGCAACAAGCCAAGAGTCTGAATATTTTAAATCAAATACGAAAAGAACTCGAGACCCAGAATATTTTCCTGATCGATGAGACCCAAATTCAGGAAGCACATGAGGACTTTATAAAAACATATTTCGTTCAAAAAGTCAGTCCGGTTCTGATGACCATTATCTTGAATGACCTTACCAAATTCCCGACCCTAAAGGACACCGCAGCTTATCTGGCCATAAAAATGGTGCTGATACCCGAAGAGGGCGCTGCCAAGAACAAAAGGAACGTAAAATATGCGCTCATTGAAATACCAAAGGGGATCGATCGTTTTATTGTCTTGCCAAAAATAGATAATAAGGATTATATCATTATTCTCGATGATTTGATTCGTTACTCCTTGCGTAATATCTTCACCATGTTCTCCTATGAATCGATTACGGCGCACATGATAAAGATTACCCGCGATGCGGAATTGGATATCGATAGTGACCTGAGTAAAAGTTTTATTGAGAAAATATCCTCCAGTGTTGAAGGTAGAAAGCTCAGTGACCCTGTTCGATTTGTATATGACAAGAACTTGGGCAAGGATACGCTTCAATTTCTTAAGGATAAAATGGATATTGAGGATACCGACAGTGTAATTCCTGGTGGGCGCTACCATAATAGAAGGGATTATATGGGATTCCCGAGTTTGGGTAGGCGAGATTTAATGTATGAGACCATTAAGCCCCTTCCTGTAAAGGGCTTACGTATGGAAGGCAGTCTTTTTGAACGCATAGCCCAAAAAGATTACTTGCAATATACCCCCTATCATACCTTTTCTTATGTGATCAAGTTCTTACGGGAGGCCGCCCTAGATCCCAAGGTAAGAAGTATCAAGATTACCGTATATCGACTTGCTTCGAACTCACAGGTAGCCGCTTCATTGGTAAATGCGGTAAAGAACGGGAAACAGGTTACCATGCAGATCGAGCTAAGGGCCCGTTTTGATGAGCAGGCCAATATCGAATATGCAGAGGAATTGCAGGCCGAAGGGGTGAAGCTTATTTTTGGTGTTCCCGGTTTAAAGGTGCATAGTAAGATATGTGTTATTGAACGGGAAGAAGAAGATAAGATAAGACGGTATGGTTTTATCAGTACGGGTAATTTCAATGAATCAACAGCCCGAATTTATACCGATTATACCCTTTTCACAGCCAATGCCCCTATTTTAAGGGAATTGAACAAGGTTTTTGACTTTTTTGATACGCCCTATAAAATAAATACCTACAAGCATTTGGTCGTATCCCCGCATTATACCCAAACCTACTTCATTAAACTGATCGATAGGGAGATTGCCAATGTTAAGGCTGGCAAGAAGGCTTATATAAAAATTAAAATGAACAGCTTTACCTCTTATAAGATGGTCGATAAATTATATGAGGCCAGCAATGCGGGTGTAAGGATCCAATTGATCATACGGGGTATCTGTTGCCTTATTCCAGGCATCGAGGGAATGAGCGAAAATATTGAGGCCATTAGCATCGTGGATAAATTTTTGGAGCACCCCAGGGTTTTTATTTTCGGCAATGGAGGCGACCCTAAGGTGTATATATCATCAGCTGATTGGATGACCCGAAACTTACTGAATAGGGTAGAGGTCGGTTGTCCTATTTACGACAAGGAGGTGAAACAGGAATTGATCGATACTTTTGAGATTTCCTGGAGCGACAATGTGAAAGCCAGGGTCTTTTCCCAAAAACAGGATAATGCCTATAAAAAGGATAACAAGCCCAAAGTACGGTCCCAATTCGCCATCTATGATTATTACGCAAAAAAATTAATGCCTTAAATTTCCATAATTTGAAAGTTCGAAAATTCGCCGCCATAGATATTGGATCTAATGCCATACGACTCCTCATAAACAATGTCATAGAGGAAAAAGGGAAAAAGACCCTGTTTACCAAAAGTGAATTGGTGCGGGTACCTGTTCGTCTGGGGGAAGATTCATTCACGGTTGGGGAAATATCGGAAGATAATGCGGACCGCATCATTAAGGCGATGAAGGCATTTCGACTTTTGATGGAGGTAAATCGGGTCGAGAAGTATATGGCATGTGCAACTTCTGCGATGCGGGAAGCCAATAATGGCATGGAGATCATTGAGAAAATAGCCCTCGAAGCAGGGTTGAAAATCGAATTGATCGACGGTAAAAGAGAGGCTGAAATAATAGCATTTACAGATTTAAAGCAATTGATACAGAAAGATCAGGCCTATCTTTATATCGATGTCGGAGGAGGAAGTACCGAGTTTACACTCTTTAATGAAGGAGCAATACAAACCTCCAAGTCATTTAAACTGGGGACCGTACGCTTATTGAATAATATGGTCGGGGAGGCCACCTGGAAAAAATTGGAGGATTGGATAAAACTGAATACCACCAATATCGATAAGATATCGATAATCGGTTCTGGCGGCAATATCAATAAGTTGCATAAAATGTCGGGAAGAAAAGAAGGCGAACATTTATCCTACGTTTGGCTGAACGCACAATTTAATTTCTTGAATAGTCTAAGTTATGAAGATAGGGTTTCTGAATTGGGCCTCAATACAGATCGGGCCGATGTCATAATTCCTGCCACACGAATATTCCTTATGGCTGCCAAATGGAGCGGTGCCAAACAAATTCATGTGCCTAAAATCGGGCTTTCCGATGGTATTATAAAAACACTCTATTATTCTGAAAATTAAGATCCACTACCCGTGAACGGTTTCATTCTTACCCAAGTCCTTCATAATAGTGGCTTCATAGTCCAATAGGTCTTCCCATTTTTTATTTACTTCTGCCAAGTCACCATATTTACGTGCGAATTTTAAGAACATGGTATAATGGCCTGCTTCGCTGACCATCAATTTATGATAAAATTCCGCAAGGTCCTTATCCTTTAATTCTTCTGATAATAATCGGAAACGTTCACAACTTCTGGCCTCAATTAGGGCTGCATATAACAACCGATGTACCAATTGGTCGGTTCTACTTCCCCCTTTGGGAAAGAACTTCATCAATTCGACCACATAAAGGTCCTTTCTGTCCCTACCCAACGTTTGCCCCCTTGCGATTATTCGGTCATGCACCATTTTAAAGTGGCCCATTTCCTCTCGGGAAAGGGCAACCATTTCCTGGGTAAGTTCTGTATATTCAGGAAAGGACACGATTAATGAAATTGCTGTACTCGCCGCTTTTTGCTCGCAATAGGCATGATCGGTAAGAATTTCATCGATGTTCTTTTCCACGATATTGACCCATCTAGGATCTGTAGGTAATTTAAGGCCGAGCATAGTGCTATATTTTAGAATTCAAAAATAGCAGGATTGCCATCCGTTTCAAAATATGGCGGCTATATTTATCATATGGAACTTCTTTTTAAGTTTTTAGGTTGGGTCTTTTTGGTTTTGTTTTCAACCGCAGCACTATTGCAGTATAATGATCCAGATGCGCTGGTGTGGATCATCATCTACACCAGTGCAGCATTGGTCATGCTTGGCTTTTTGTTCAACAAAGTATCCTATATAGTCCCATTGTTTGTTGGATTAATGGGATTTTTTGGTTTTGTTTATCAGTTTCCGGCTAGATTTGAAGGTTTTGATATAAATAAAGGGGACAAACAGAATGTCGAGGAGGGGAGGGAGGCCTTTGGACTGTTGATCATGGCCATCGTTATGCTTATATTCAGTGCAAGAATACGATGGCGAAAAACATTAAAGGTCTAGATCGAAAGTTTTACGCAGTATATCGATAGCGGGATTTTTTTCCCTTAGTTTTTGGTATTTTTCTTCTGGGGTGAAGGCGAATTTTTTGGCCACTTCTTCGTTTACCGTGATCTTAAGGGTTACAAATTGGTTATTCAGGTTGGTACGCAAATGTTCCATGAGATGGTATTTTTCACGTTCCACCTCCTTCTTCATGGTATCGTTGGGAAGCTCAATCCAAATCGTAGTCTCATTTCTGAGTTTGGGAACATCGGTACTTAAACTGGAGGCCAATATTTTTCGCCCTTCATCATCGATTTTTTTAACAAAATCATTCCAATGTCTTTGCATATCCTCCTCCGTGAAAGCCTCCTTGGGGAGGTCGCTTTCATCGATAATTACTTCGATCTTATTGATTTGATGCTGTTTCTTTGCTTTTAAACTCGAAATAGAGAGACCCGATACACGTTTTGTTTGGAGTTTGATGTTGATAGGTTCGTCCTGAACTTCAGCTTGCATTACAGGTGGCACGACGTTGGTAGGAGAATCGGTATCTGTTTGGGCATTCTCCGCAAGACCTTCAGTGAAATTGGATTCTTGCGCTTCCGTTGGTTTTTCATTTTCGGTCGTGGCCGAGGTGTCAGCAATGGTTTCCTCTTTGGTTGGGATATTTGGGATTACAGCACGATTTTGTCTGTAAAATGCCGCGGGGGCAATGAATTCAACGGTACTATTGGCTAAAGCAATGGATTCAGGATTTTTTTTTTCAGCCCCAAAGTCAATCGAAGCCAATTTCATGAGCGAAAGCTCTACCAAAAGGCGTTGGTTTTTACTGGTTTTGTACTTTAGGTCACAGTCATTTGCAATATTCAGGGCTTGCAATAAAAAGGAACTCGAAGTCTGCTTGGATTGCTCTAAATAATTCTTTTTTGCCATTTCACCGACTTCCAAAAGTGTAATGGTTTCCTCATGTTTACAAACCATTAGGTCCCTGAAGTGGGAAGCAAGTCCGGCTATGAAATGCTGTCCGTCAAAACCTAAGGCCAAGGTCTTATTGAACAATAGCAATAAGGACGGGATATCATGGTTCAAGATCAACTTGGTAGCCGAAAAATAGGTATCGTAATCAAGGACGTTCAAATTTTCGGTAACCGCTTTTCTTGTCAGGTTCTTTCCAGCGAAACTTACTACCCTATCGAAGATCGAGAGCGCATCCCGCATGGCACCATCGGCTTTCTGTGCTATGATATGCAGGGCGTCATCATCGGCTTCAATCCCTTGGTTTTCAGCGATATATTTAAGATATTCCGCCGCATCTTTAACTGTAATGCGTTTAAAATCAAATATTTGGCAACGGGAGAGGATTGTTGGTATGATTTTGTGCTTTTCGGTAGTTGCCAAAATGAATATGGCATGTTTGGGAGGCTCCTCCAAGGTCTTTAGAAAGGCATTGAAGGCAGATTGGGATAACATATGCACCTCATCGATGATATACACTTTATATTTACCCACCTGAGGGGGAATACGGACCTGATCGATCAAGTTCCTGATATCATCGACCGAATTGTTGGAGGCGGCATCCAATTCAAAAATATTGAAGGCAAAGTCCTCATCCTCATGAACGGTACCATCTTGGTTGATCTGTTTCGCCAGGATACGTGCACAGGTGGTCTTTCCTACACCACGAGGTCCACAGAACAGTAGGGCCTGTGCCAAATGGTTGCTTTCTATGGCATTCAGCAGGGTATTGGTTATCGCCTGTTGCCCCACAACATCCTTGAATGTCTGTGGTCTATATTTCCGTGCTGATACAATAAATGGCTCCAATTCGTTTGTGTTTAAAGGCATTTCGGGAATACCATGGCATAATTACAAATATAAAAATAGCGGGGGTTCTAGGGGATTATTTATGATG
This sequence comes from Maribacter sp., assembly GCF_049667165.1. Taxonomy (GTDB): domain Bacteria; phylum Bacteroidota; class Bacteroidia; order Flavobacteriales; family Flavobacteriaceae; genus Maribacter_A. The sequence goes on along the minus strand of NZ_JBATHS010000154.1, from coordinate 5,781 downwards.
GATTAAACACTTTTTTATCAACAATTGAAGTAAATTTGCCGATAGCAGGTCACCTTATCGCTGCGTGCTGAACTTGTTTCAGCACCTTCTTGTATATTGTTTCAATATGTAGGCGGTCCCGAATCAAGTTCGGGATGTAGAGGAAAGTCCGGACACCATAGTGCAGCATAGCGGGTAACACCCGTCTCCCGCCCCGGCGGGACGGACAAGTGCAACAGAAAGTATGTACAGGTAATGCTGTAGTGAAACCAGGTAAACTCTATGCGGTGAAACGTCATGTAAATCAGTGCTTGAGGGTTGCGCGCCCAAGCTGAAGGGTAGGCGGTTAGAGCCTTTGGGCAACCAAGGGTCCAGATAAATGATAAGGAGGGTCTTTATGACTTTACAGAATCCGGCTTATGACCTGCTTTTTTTTAACCTTACATTTTATACTCCGTTCCAAAGTGCATAAAAACGTGATTGGCATGGTTGCTTTTTTGGGAAATGATACCCGCTGTTGTGAGAGAGCTTAGTGTATATTAGAAGCGAAAAAACTAAAAACACTACCCCCATACCGGCGTTGGTTGGTAAAGTGCCCTAAGTGCGAAAGATCGGTATGTTTTGAATGTTCAATAATGAGAACCCCACCTTCTTTGAGTAGTTCGTTTTTAAAAACCAATTCGGGAATTTTGGTAAAATCCACTAAGGGAAATTCATAAGGAGGATCGGCAAAAATTATATCGGCCTTAAGGGTGGTCTTTTCCAAAAATTGATGGACATCGCTTTTTACGGTAGAAATCCCATATTCGAGCTCCTTTGATATTTTATCAATGAATTGGATACACCCATAATCGACATCAACGGAAACCAAATCGGTCGTGCCACGTGAGGCAAATTCAAAGCCGATATTACCGGTACCGGCATAAAGATCGATAAAGGAAACATCCTCAAAGTAATAGGAATTGTTCAGGATATTGAATAGTGCTTCCTTGGCCATATCGGTTGTTGGACGCACCGGCAACTTCTTGGGGGCTATTATTCTTTTACCTTTATGTTTGCCAGAAATGATCCGCATTATAGCGCATTGATTATGGTGAAATCGATGGTGTCTTGGTGTAGTTCGGCCATAGGATACGAAGCTATAGCGGGTACGAAGATCGAAACATCCTTAACATAATCATAGCAGAGTCGGTATATAGCGTCATCTTCTTCAACGAAGCCGAAAAGTTTGAGTTTTATCGATTCCGTATCGAGATTCAGTTGCTCCATGGTAAAGAGTAGATAATACATAAAATCCTCTTTGGTGGTATACTCAAAACTATTATGGAGTAACAATTTTTTCTTTGAAATTACGGTGATGTCCATTTGTTTATTGTCAACATGAACATAGCACACCGGACTTTTTTGGGTCCCGGAATTATTCAATAACGCCTCTACCAATACGGTCGCATTGTGTTTATATTCAAATTCGCCGAACAGCCCGAATATATAATTATTGATATTCACAAAAGGGACATAAACATTGATCATGTCATGGTTGTGCAGCGTATCATGCGCTATGTGGTCATTGGCCAATAACTTGGCATTCAATTTTAAATAGTTGGCCAGTTCCTTTTCGTCGAATAGGGATTTAGGTACGAAACTGAACAGCCCATTACTATGCACAACGATCACTTCAGAAAAGGAAGCCTTGTCCAATTCGTGTTTTTTCATCAAAGCTTCAAGATTATTTTCGAGCTCGATGGGGTTTTGTGTTTTATCGAACAGCAGTCGGTCAGCCTTGATTATCTTGTTTGAAAGCGTGTCTAGGATACAAAAAGAAAGTCCATTCAAGTTAACTTGAATGGACAATTTATTGAATTTTTCCAAAGGAATCCCTCCCGTATTAATAGTCTTCTTTTTTGTCATAGATCGGAGGCCAGTTTCCACTCGTGCTTACTTGCTCCAGGGAACCTACTTTAATAACATCACCATTAACTTCCTCAACGCTTATCTGCGCATTCTCACGATCTTGTAAGTCTTTTGGTTGATCATAAAGAATAACGTTCTTTTTAACCTTGGCTTCAAAAACAGGTGCTTTATACCCCCCTTTGTCAATGATGGCCGATTTCATTTCAAACTTTTCGCCTCCTTGAGCATAAGGAACGTCCATTAAGCTTTTGTAACGATCGTCATTTTTGAACAAGGAATCCTTAACGGAAACAAATCCCAAGGTATCGATGATCTTAATTTCTTTTAAAAGTTCAATGCCATAATGCTTATCCATCTCCATGTAAGAGGAATCCCGCTGTTGGGTTATGGTATACTTTCCTGTATCAACGAAACTAATAAGAGTCTTGAAATCATTGGCATACTTACCAGTAGCCGTTTTATAGGCTTCCTGTGCATTTCGAATGTCCTTCAACTTGGAAACGACTTTCGCAAAACGTTCTTGCTTCACCTTTTTGAATTCAATTGGTCCTGTAACAGATTGATAAATAAGGTATCCGAATCCGATACAGGCGATCCAAAGTACAATTTGTATGATGGTCTTCATTTCGTACGTGTTATTTTAATTGAGTGGTTGACACAAATCTACAATTTTTTTGCAAACCGCCTAATATTTTCTGTATGGATTTATTTACCTTTTTTATTTTTAAACTGTTCCCATTTACACTTGATATACATTGATAAGTAGGTATTATAACATGATGCCAAAAAGATTGCCGGGACGGGGGGTATTCTTTCGCGAGGCCGGCCTTGTGAATAGAATATTGGGATTATGCTGTTTTTGACGAATAATCATGATTATATTTGGATGCAATGAAAGCCCTTACAGTTTCTTCTTATTATACCATTCTCAAGGAAAAATTTCCCCATGTACCTACTCCGAAACAGGCTGTGGCCTTGCAGGAATTGTCGGGGTATGTACTATCAAAGGAAAAGGAGCGATTGTTTTTGTTAAAGGGATTCGCAGGTACTGGTAAGACCACCATTGTTGGGACCTTGGTGAGCAATTTATGGCACACGACCATGAAAGCGGTCCTCATGGCACCAACGGGTAGAGCGGCCAAGGTAATGTCAAATTATTCACAGGCCCCGGCCTTTACCATACATCGTAAAATATATTTTCCCAAAAAACAAAGCGGAGGGGGGGTGCAGTTTGTCTTGGCCCCAAATAAGCATAGAAATACGATTTTTATCGTCGACGAGGCCTCGATGATTCCGGACACCGTGACAGACACCAAGCTTTTTGAGAACGGTTCCCTCTTAGACGATTTAATGATGTTCGTGTATTCGGGCCATAATTGCAAATTGATCTTGATCGGGGATACCGCGCAATTGCCCCCTGTACATCTAGATCTAAGCCCCGCCTTGGACGAGGGAAAATTGGCACTTAATTACAATAAGGAAGTTATCAAACTCGAGCTGGATGAAGTGGTGCGCCAAGCTGAGGATTCGGGAATCTTGGTCAATGCAACATTATTGCGCGAACAGCTGGCCGGCACTTACTTTGACGGGTTCAAATTTGATGTAAATCCTTTTACTGATATCGTTCGGTTGGTCGATGGGTATGCCATTCAAGAGGCTATTGAAACTTCTTATGCTGAAGAAGGTAAGGAGGAAACTACCTTGATCGTACGTTCGAACAAAAGGGCCAATCTGTACAATGAAAACATTCGAAGTAGGATTCTTTATTTGGAAAATGATCTTGCTGTAGGGGATTATATGATGGTGGTCAAGAACAATTATTTTTGGTTAGAGCCTAGTTCAGAAGCAGGTTTTATTGCCAATGGGGACATCATCGAGGTATTGGAGATTTTTGCAATCAAGGAACTGTATGGATTTAAATTCGCCGAGGTAAGAGTAAAAATGGTCGATTATCCCAAGCAACAACCCTTCGAAACCGTATTGCTGTTGGATACGATCAAGGCCAATACTCCCTCCTTATCCTATGAGGATGGTAACCGGCTGTACCTTGAGGTGATGAAGGATTATGCCCATGAAAAATCAAAATACAAGAAGTTTCTAGGGGTTAAGAACAATAAGTATTTCAACGCCCTACAGGTAAAATTCTCATATGCTATTACCTGTCATAAATCGCAAGGAGGGCAATGGAATACCGTTTTTGTAGAGCAACCTTATTTGCCCAATGGTATCGATAAGGAATATCTTCGCTGGTTGTACACCGCCGTGACCAGGGCGAAGAAACAATTGTATCTTATCGGTTTTAAATCCGATTTTTTTCTTGATTCGGAATAACCTATTTTAGTATAAAGTATTACATATGACCTCTGAAACCATAATCAGTATTTTCTTGGGCGTAGGATTGGCGGCATCGGTGGGTTTCCGTGTTTTTTTGCCATTGTTCGCGTTGAGTTTAGCTTCTTATTTTGGAGTTTGGGAATTGAATGAAAATTGGCAATGGATAGGAAGTTTGGCGGCATTGTTGACCCTTGGGGTAGCCACTTTGGCAGAAGTGTTCGCTTATTTTATTCCATGGGTAGATAATCTATTGGACAGTATAGCCATACCCTTGGCAGCCATTGCCGGTACTGCGGTTATGGTGTCCACCGTAGCGAATTTAGATCCTGTGGTCACATGGTCTTTGGCCATTATCGCAGGCGGTGGTACGGCAACGGCCATAAAGGGAGCAGGAGCTTCGACGCGTTTGGCGTCGACGGCGACGACAGGGGGAGTGGCGAACCCATTGGTAGCTACCGTGGAAACGGGCACAGCCGTTTTGGTTTCCACAGCATCTATTTTTGCACCTATCTTGGCTGCCTTTCTGGTCATCGTTATTTTGGTATTCGTTTTTATGATTTACCGAAAACTTAGACCTAGAACAAAATCTTGATCGAACATTTAAAATAAATAAAGTGAAAATTATTGCGATGATCCCGGCGCGCTATGCGGCCTCTAGATTTCCCGCTAAATTAATGCAGGACCTCTCAGGCAAACCTGTAATACAGCGTACTTTTGAAGCCGCTGTAAATACAAAATTGTTCGATGAGGTATACGTGGTTACCGACAGTAAGATCATTTTTGATACCATAATAAACGCTGGGGGTAAGGCCATCATGAGCGTAAAGGAACATGATTGTGGCAGTGATCGTATTGCGGAGGCAGTTCAGGATATGGATGTTGACATTATCGTCAATGTACAAGGGGATGAGCCGTTTACCGATCGCGAGAGTTTGGCTGGTGTCTTGAATGTTTTCAAGGAGGATACCGAGTCTGAGATCGATCTGGCCTCCCTGATGGTGCGCATCAAGGATCAAGATGAAATAAACGATCCGAATACGGTTAAGGTTATTGTCGATAATCGTAATTTTGCCCTCTATTTCTCAAGGTCTCCCATACCCTATCCCCGAGATACGACCATTGAGGATATATATTATAAGCACAAGGGAATCTATGCCTTTAGAAAGCGGGCCTTGATGGATTTTCAGCGATTGCCCATGAAACCTCTTGAAGCCAAGGAGAAGATAGAGGCCATTAGGTATCTGGAATATGGCAAAAAAATAAAAATGGTCGAAACAAAGGTTAGTGGTATCGAAATTGATACTCCCGAAGATCTAAAAAAGGCCCAAGCCGCATGGAAATAGACTTCAGTAATATAAAAGTAATCGGTTTTGATGCGGACGATACCTTATGGGTAAATGAAACCTATTTTCGTGAAACCGAGGATCAGTTTGCCAATTTGCTCGAAAATTTCGAAACCAAGAACAAGATCGACCAAGAGCTCTTCAGGAAGGAAATGGATAATTTAGAACTTTATGGGTATGGCATTAAGGGTTTTATGCTTTCCATGATCGAATC
>NZ_JBATHS010000153.1:0-5787 GCF_049667165.1 Maribacter sp. | reverse complement strand
TTTTTGAGCTGCATACGAGCTTCTAGCTATTCGTAAATAAGGGCTTCCCAGATTGATTAAACCAATTCCATGCTTACCCAAATGAAACAGCAATCCTAAACCACGAATTACCGACTACCCTCTTCTGTCTACTGTCTACTGTCTACTAAATTACTGACAACTGTCAACCAAATTACTTCTTCCTCATAAAAATGGTAATGGGCACGCCAGTAAAGTCAAATTTCTCCCTTATTTTATTCTCTAAATATCGCTTATAGGGTTCCCGAACATACTGCGGCAAATTGCAAAAGAACGCAAACTGGGGGTACGGAGTGGGTAACTGGGTACAAAACTTAATCTTAACAAATTTACCCTTATACGCCGGGGGTGGATAGGATTCAATGATAGGCAACATAATATCATTGAATTTTCTGGTCACTATTTTTTTGCTTCTATTTTTATACACCTCCACGGCTGTTTCGATGGCTTTATAAATTCGCTGCTTGGTCAAGACCGATATAAATAGTATGGGTACATCGGTAAAGGGCTCAATAGCTTCTTTTATCTTTTCAGTAAAGTGCTTCATGGTATTGGTTTCCTTATCCTCGATCAAATCCCATTTGTTCACCAGAATCACGATACCCTTATTGTTCCGATGTGCCAACCAAAAGATATTAGCCACTTGGCCATCAAATCCCCGCGAAGCATCAAGCAAAATCAGGCAGACATCACTATGCTCAATGGCACGTACCGAGCGCATTACCGAATAGAATTCAAGATCTTCCTTGACCTTGGCTTTTCGACGTATCCCTGCAGTATCGACCAAATTGAACTCAAAACCAAACCGGTTGTATTTGGTATCTATACTATCACGGGTCGTACCAGCGATGTCGGTAACAATATACCTTTCCTTACCGATGAGCGCATTGATAAAAGAAGATTTTCCCGCATTGGGCCTACCGACAACCGCAAACCGAGGAAGATCACTTTCTTCCTCTTCATTTTCGGGCAACACGGCTACCAAAGCGTCCAACAGCTCCCCGGTACCACTACCATTGATACTTGATAAGGGGAAATACTCCCCTAAACCCAAACCGTAAAATTCGACGGCATCCTCTGCCCGTTTGGCATTATCTACCTTGTTCACGGCCAAAAAAACCGGTTTGTTTACCCTACGCAATAATTTTGCCACGTCCTCATCCATACCCGTAACACCGGTCTCAACATCGACCATAAAAATCAACGCATCGGCCTCTTCAATGGCCAACTCAACCTGTTTGTCGATTTCTTGCTCAAAGACGTCATTACTACCGAGAACATAACCCCCGGTATCGATTAAAGAAAATTCCTTGCCATTCCAATCACTCTTCCCATAATGTCGGTCACGGGTCACCCCGCTTACCGCATCGACAATGGCTTCCCTTCGCTGTATCATTCGATTGAATAAGGTCGATTTCCCTACATTGGGTCTTCCAACAATGGCCACAATAGCACTCATACTTCTCTATTTTGGCGCAAAGGTAGCACTATTTAATCTGCCAAAAAGTATAACGCAGATCTAAAAGATATAAGTTGAGGGTTGCTTAGGTTCAAAATGACCTTAATCAGAAATTACTCGCAATTGATTTTACCAATGGAAATATCAAAGGCCTTTGTGATGACAAGTAAGGCTCATTGGCCTTTCTTTTTCTGATTTCCTTGGCGGGATTTCCATAGGCTACAGCAAAATTGCCAATATTCCTTAGGACCAAAGTCCCTGCACCTATGACTGTATGTGCTCCAATAGTAATGTTTTCAATTACATATGATCCCAAGCCAATGGAGGAAAATGCCCCTAAACTTAAATTACCACCAGCACAGACCCTTGGAGCCAGACTGGAATACTCCTGCATATGACCATCGTGGTCCAATGAGGAAGATGTATTTAAAATGCAATGGTCATCAATCATGGAATTTGTGTTGACAATAACACCTGGCATAATGGCCACTCCTTTCCCAATACGTACATTTCGTCCGATGATCGCACTAGGGTGAATCGTTGAAATAAATTGGAAAGTAGATGTAACTTTAGTGATATTCCTAACTAACTGTTGCCTATTCCAATTATCACCTACGGCCACTATTCCTCCAAAAAGATTATATTTATCCATCAAATAAGGAAGATCGTATTCAGAACCCAAAATTTTATATCCATTAAAAAGGGTATCTTTTTTCTTAAAGGAGTCGATGAAACCAATAACATTGTACTTAGCTTCTTTTTCAATACAGTCCAAAATGGCACTGCCATGTCCTGAAGATCCAATAATGACTATATTTTTCATGTAAATTAGGGGATTTTAGTGTTTTATCGATAAAATCGAACACTTAATCGATGAATCAAATATAGAAAAAAGAAAATAGATGACTAAAATGTTTTGCTATATTTATTAAAATTCCATCCAAAATCAAAGATTGATGAGCATCTTACCCAATGAAATTGTCTTACGCCCCAGGTTTCAACTTCAATTGGAACAAACCAAGGACCAGGTATTAAAAACCTTTGAAGATGTAGATCAGCCTCCGTTTGTGGTCAAACGTATGGACGACCATGTCTTCATAAAATTCAATCAGGAGAAGGTTCATTTTTGGTCTCCTCAATTACATCTGGAAATTAACGATGTTGATGAAGGTGGTAGCAGGCTCTATGGCCTATTTGGTCCAAATCCCACCTTATGGACCTTTTTTATGTTTCTTCATTTTGGGGTTGCCACTATTTTTATCGGGCTGGGTGTCTGGGCCTATTCCTCTGTTTCATTAGGTCGGGACTATGGTCTTCAAGTTGGATTAATGGTTTTTATGGTGCTATTATGGTTTGTTCTCTATGGCGTAGGGCGTGCTGGAAGAAGTAAAGGGAAACCACAAATGCACGAATTGCATCAGTTCATGAATCAAAGGTTAGGTAGGTGACCGTTAGTTTTTATTGTACCCGAATCGTTTCAATTGTCGGGCATCACTCCGCCAGTTCTTGTTTACCTTGACATACAATTCAAGATGTACTTGCTTGCCAAAGAATTTCTCAAGATCCTTGCGGGCCGCTACGCCCACACGTTTTAAGGCACTGCCCTTATGGCCTATGATAATCCCTTTTTGTGAATCGCGTTCCACCATGATTACGGCCCGCATTCTAATAATTTCAGGGTCTTCGAAAAACTCCTCGGTCTCAATCTCAACGGAATAGGGTATTTCCTTCTTGTAAAAAAGCAATATTTTTTCGCGAATGGTTTCATTGACAAAAAAGCGCTCAGGCTTATCGGTCAATTGATCTTTAGGATAGTACGGTGGTGAGACGGGAAGCAACTCCAAAATACGTTCGAACACGCCTTTGATATTGAAATTATTCAACGCCGAAATCGGATGAATTTCAACCGTGGCCAGTTGTTCTTGCCAGTATTGGATCTGTTCTTCCAATTGTTCCTGGGTCGAGGCATCGATTTTATTCAATAATAAAAGTACGGGGATTTTACTATTCTTAATCTTATTGAAAAACTGCTCATCCTTGAGGGCCTTCTCCCCTATCTCGACCATATATAATAGTACATCGGCATCTTCAAAGGCCGATTTTACAAAATCCATCATTGAGGCCTGAAGTTCGTAGGCCGGTTTAATGATTCCCGGTGTATCCGATAAGATCACCTGAAAATGATCCCCATTGACTATACCGAGAATACGGTGTCGCGTGGTCTGTGCCTTCGACGTTATTATGGAGAGTTTTTCTCCCACGAAGGCATTCATCAAGGTTGATTTCCCCACATTGGGATTCCCGATAATATTTACAAATCCCGCTTTATGCTCTTCCATGCTTCAAATTTTTAAAATATTCATTGGCAGCCTTATTCACTTTAGGAGCCAATAAAAGTACTGCGATCATATTGGGTATCACCATTAATGCATAGGAAAGATCGATCAGGTTCTTTACCAATTCCAATGAAGCCACAGCCGCAAAAACAATCATGATTACAAAGTACCAATTATAAAGCCTACCAATTTTAGCGTTTGTCAAAAAGGTAAGGCATTTTACCCCATAATAGGAATAGGTAAATAAGGTGGATAAGGCAAATGCCGTCACAATCAACATCAACAGGTCATCACCAAAACCAAAAAGTGTTTTTTCAAATGCCGATATGGTCATTACAATGCCGCTATGGTCTTCGAGATACGCACCACTAAGAATAATGACCACGGCCGTAAAGGTACAGACCATAATGGTATCTATAAAAGGGCCTAGCATAGCGACCAGACCTTCCTTGATGGGATTATCGGTCTTGCTTTGTCCGTGATACATCGGAGCACTCCCAAGCCCTGCCTCATTGGAAAACATGGCCCTACGTACGCCAATAATCACCAATCCCCAAAAACCACCGGTAACCATAGTATCGAAATCCCATGCTTCGGTGATTATCATTTGCAGCGAGGGAATGATCTGGGATGCGTTTAACACCATGACAACGACAACAGCAACAAAATAAACGGCTACCATAAAGGGTACAATGGCAGAAGCCACCTTGGCGATTTTGGTCAATCCCCCAAAAATGACGAGGGAAGTCACCACGGCCAATACCAGCCCAACGGTCCATTTCCAATTGGTATCACTCATCCCGTAAATAGTCTGGGAGGGTTCGACCACATTCATAAACGTTTCGGTGAATTGGTTGGCCGTAAACACGCCTAAAAAACCAAACAATCCGCAAACAGCAAAAAAAATGGCCAATGGTTTGGCTTTTTCACCCAAACCCTGTGTAATATAATACATAGGGCCCCCTTGAAGGTTTCCATTGGCATCGGTACTCCTGAACATGATGGCCAAGCTGCACGAATAGAATTTGATACACATGCCTATTAAGGCTGTCATCCAAATCCAGAAAACAACGCCTGGCCCACCATCATGTATGGCTATGGCCACACCAGAAATATTACCTAACCCCACGGTGGCTGCCACCGCAGCAGAAAGCGCCTGAAACGAAGTAACATCACCTTTGGCCGTCACAGTATCATACTTACCTGCTGTTATGGCCAAAGCATGCCCAAAGTAACGATAGGGCATCAACTTGGAATAAAACACCAAAAAAAGTCCGCCTAGAATGAGCAAAATGAACATGGGCCACTCCGTATAGGGCAGCATCTTTACGATAAAATCATTGATTAGGTCCATGCGCTATTAAAATCCGAAGGTATGGATTTTAAGGATTTTATAGGAATTGTGGCGAAAAATAATCTTTGCCCAAGTTTTGATAGATCTAAAAAACCGTTGTATATTTGCCGTCCATATCACGGGATAGCGTAACATCTTTTGACTTGGCTCAGGATTGGATATTTTATCGCCTTGAGAAAAAAATGGAAAACAGTGCTTTTGTTAGTACTTTACAATACATCGCGGGGTAGAGCAGTACCCTTCGACTGCGCTCAGGACAGGGTACCTACTTGACTTGAGAGAAAATAGAAAATAGTGCTTTTGTTAGTACTTTACAATACATCGCGGGGTAGAGCAGTAGGTAGCTCGTCGGGCTCATAACCCGAAGGTCGCTGGTTCGAGTCCAGTCCCCGCTACTAAGAAGAAGCCTCAAGGAAACTTGGAGCTTTTTTGTTTAAGGCCCAAAACCCTTAACGGGTCGCGTAGCTCAGCTGGTCCTGACGAGGTAAACCTGTCAGGATTCTGATATTGCCGAAGGCAATCGTCAGAAATAGAGCACATGCTTTCGTAACTGACCCTCGAAAGCCTGTAATTAAAAATGGTCGCGTAGCTCAGCTGGATAGAGCATCTGCCTTCTAAGC
>NZ_JBATHS010000152.1:0-9705 GCF_049667165.1 Maribacter sp. | reverse complement strand
TCATCGGGTACCAAGCCCCTTTTTGCCCCTTTTATAAAATCAACATAGGCTATGGTGACGGGCTGTCCATTAAAATCAACATGCCATGGCAGGTTTGACTTAAGGGCCTCAGGTGTTACAATAAGGTCATCTTCGAGTATTTTTCTGCGAGGTTCCCCATCGATCTCACCATCCATTTTAACGGTAAGAAAGGTTTTGTCCGAATAGAAAACACTTTCGGAACTTCCCTCCCTAATAGGCATCATACCCTCAAAACTGATATATCGCGTGACAAAGGCACCTAGAATGATCAAAATCCATGAGAGGTGTAGAAGTAATACGGGCCATTTTTCCTTTCTAAGGAGTTTATATTTGAAGATATTGCCCACAAAATTAATCACGAAAAATACCATGATCAACTCGAACCAAGTGGCATTATAGATCCATATCCTTGCCGTTTCCGTACTATACCAGCTTTCGATAAACGTACCAAAGGCCATGGCCGTTGCAAATGCGATAAACAAAACCGCCATTAAGCGGGTAGAAAAAAATATTTTTTTGAACAAATCCTTCATAAATGCTTCGTAATTGTTTTATGCAGAGTGCAAAAATACAGTATTTTAAATACATTAAAAGGTCTTTTAACAAAGCTCGAAGTTTTGAATGCAGCACGAATAATCCAACATAAAAAAAGGCTGTTTTTTATAATTGCCCCTTTCCATAATATTGGCGAACAAAGGTTCGATACTTACTAAAAATAGTCCACTAGATTAATTATATGGTTATTTTCGCATTATGATCCGTATTGTCATCCTAGGAACAGGTAATGTTGCCAAACATTTGTACAAGGCATTCAAGGCGCAAGACAGTCTTGAAGTCGTGCAGGTCTACGGTCGTAATCCTAAAGCCTTAAGGTATTTTGAGCCCTATACAAAAACCACATCGGAACTATCCAATATCATGGTCGCTGATGTTTATATGTTGGCCGTTAGCGATGATGCCATCGGTACATTGTCAAAGCAATTGAACCTGACACAAGGGATATTGGTACACACGTCGGGTAGTGTTGCCATGAATCTATTGCCAAACAGGATGGGTCGGGGCGTCTTTTATCCACTACAAACCTTTAGTGAAAACAGGGTCCTCGATTTTAAGGAGATTCCCATTTGTATTGAAGCAAGTGATGATGATGGTCTTAGGCTATTGACTCAGTTGGCCTCCGCCCTATCTGAAACGGTGGTTCCACTGAATAGCAAAAAAAGAAGAGCCCTGCATTTGGCAGCAGTTTTCGCAAATAATTTCACAAACCACATGTATCACCTGTCCCATGAATTCTGTGATCAGAAAGATGTACCCTTCAAATTATTGCTTCCCTTGATCAAGGAAACCGCCGATAAACTTGAGGGCTTATCCCCTTACGATGCGCAAACGGGACCCGCGCGAAGAAACGATAAGGGTACGCTTAAAAAACATCTGTCCCAATTGAAAAGTGAAAATCATAAAAAAATATATTCCCTTTTAAGCAAATCAATTCAAACAACCTATGGAAAAAAGTTATAAGCAATATTTAAAGGATATTACCACGTTTGTGTTCGATGTGGATGGGGTTTTTACCGATGGAACCGTTTTGGTAACTTCTGGCGGTGAGCTCTTGCGCAAAATGAGCGTAAAAGACGGTTTCGCCCTTAAAACTGCCGTAAATAAAGGATATAACGTTTGTATTATAACTGGAGGCACCAATGAAGGGGTTAAAGCGCGTTTAAAGGGCTTGGGTGTAACTACCTTCTATATGGGCGCCCATAATAAGGCAGAGCCGCTGGGTGAATATTTGGACGTCTATAGCATTTCTCCAGAAAATGTGCTGTATATGGGGGATGACCTACCAGACATCGCCCCTATGCAAAAGATAGTGTTACCGACTTGTCCCCAGAATGCCGTACAGGAAGTAAAAGCCGTATGTAAATATATTTCCCATAAAAACGGTGGGGATGGATGTGTTCGTGATGTTATTGAACAAGTCTTAAAGGTACGCGGGGATTGGTTCACAGATTTTAACGATGCCAATGCTTAATTATGTTTATGGTTCAATTGAATGGAAACAAGATTATTTTGGCCTCTGGCTCCCCGAGAAGAAAACAATTCTTTGAGGATATGGGTTTCACCTTTGAAGTGCGCTTGAAGGAGGTGGAAGAACGTTACCCTCCGGTATTGAAAGGGGGTGAAATAGCTGATTATCTGGCTGAACTGAAAGCCAATGCCTTGAGAGGTTCCCTATCGGACAAGGAAATCCTGATCACTTCGGATACGGTCGTTTGGCATAAGGGAAATTCCTTGGCCAAGCCTGCAGGCACAAAGGAAGCAATCGCCATGCTTAAGGCATTGTCAAATGATTGGCACGAGGTCATCACCGCGGTCACTTTTACGACCAAAACCACACAAAAAACAATAAACCACACCACCAAGGTGAAATTCACGGCACTTAGCGAAGCGGAAATCGTGTATTATGTGGAGAAATACAAACCCTTTGACAAGGCTGGTGGCTATGGGATTCAGGAATGGATCGGACTCATAGGTATCGAGGAAATACAGGGCTCCTATACCAATGTCGTAGGGTTGCCCACCCATTTAGTTTACAAAACGTTAATGAATATGGTCGGTTAACCGATTTTAAGTAGTTTTATAAAAACACGTCTATGAAGAACTGGTTAAGATTGGTAAGGATAGGGCTGCTTTATGCGGCCATTTTCGCATTGTTCGCATCCTGTAAGGAAAATAATAATCAGAAAGGTGTTGATATGGCAAGTAATAAAACAGCCATTGAACCCGGTTCCAAAAAACCCTTATCGTCAGCATTCAAGGAGTATTGGTATGCCGGAAATGCCGAAGTAACCTCATATGCCTTGCAACAGGCCCATTATGGAGAACTACGGGAAGGAAAAGCGGTATTGATTTTCGTGACCGAACCTTTTGTTGCTGACCAACAAGTAAAAGCGGATCAAGAGAACCCTTCGAATATTCCCATATTAAAGCTGAATACTACTAAAAAGTATCTTACCGGAATTTATCCGTATTCGATTATGACGAGCAGTTTTTATCCGGTAGAAGATAATCAACATGCCATGAAAGTTACTTTTTCTGCCCAAGAATGGTGTGGCCATGTTTTTACCCAATTGAACAATCGGGAGACTTTCAATATCAAATCCTTTTCCTACTTCGAAAAGGAAGGCGATAGTGATTTAAAGTTGGAAAAGAACGTCCTCGAAAACGAAATTTGGAACAAGATCAGAATAAATCCCTCAGCATTACCCGTGGGTAAATTTGAGATGATTCCTTCTTTCGAATTTCTTAGGATGTCGCATAAGGAGATTAAAGCGTATCAGGCCATGGCTTCTTTAGAGACTGCCACCGGTGGTAGTACCTATACAATAATATATCCGACCTTACAAAGAACCGTGGTGATCAACTTCATTGCTATGTTCCCATATACCATCGAAAGTTGGACTGATTCATTAACAAGCGGGTTTGGCGACAACGCCAAGGTAATGGTCTCTAAGGCCACTAAAATCAAAACTTTAAAAACCCCCTATTGGCGACAGAATGGAAATAACAGTTTATCTTTGCGCGACACTTTAGGCTTATAATTAATGGAAGAATTCATTGTCATATACCATCAAGAAATATTGGCAACGGTCATAGCGCTGGTTGTACTTATAATTCTGAAATATTTGAGTACGAAGGCGATTCGAAGAATTGGTCGGATCAGTGATTTGAACCAAGCGCGTACGCGGTTGATCATTAAATATGTGAATATCGGGCTTTTTACCATAGGTATTGGGGCCTGCATTTTTATTTGGGGGGTTAATTTTAAGGAAATCGGGCTATTGTTTTCATCGATATTTGCGGTTATCGGAGTTGCCCTATTTGCATCATGGTCTATCCTAAGCAATATTACCGCCGGTGTCATCCTGTTTTTCTCCTTCCCGTTCAAAATAGGGGATCGTATTAGGATTTTGGATGGAGATTTTCCCGATGAAGCCGATATCCTAGATATCAAGGCCTTTCATGTATACTTAAGAAAGGACAATGGTGAATTGGTAACCTACCCCAATAACCTTATGTTGCAAAAAGGGGTGGCATTGATAGCAAAAAACAGTCTTTCGGACGATGACACCCTATAAAGGGTATCTTGTTAAAGAAAACGTAAATGTTGTCCGTTACTTGTGTTTCTTTATATCTTTATAAACCAACTAAAACAAAACCATGCGCAAGATATTGGTATCCTTTCTAGGAATCCTCTTTTTTTTCTGTACCTCTTTTGCCCAAGCACCCAAAAAGAATTCTTCCTCAGAAATTTACCATGCCATCCAAAAATTGAATTTTCTGGGTTCTGCCTTATATATTGCCGCACATCCAGATGACGAGAATACTAGGTTGATATCCTACCTATCGAATGAAGTAAAGGCGAGGACGGCCTATTTGTCCCTTACCCGGGGCGACGGGGGGCAAAACCTTATTGGTCCCGAATTAAGGGAGCTTTTAGGGGTTTTGCGTACACAGGAACTCTTGGCGGCGCGGCGCATCGATGGTGGGGAGCAGTTTTTTACACGGGCCGTTGACTTTGGCTACTCAAAACATCCCGAAGAAACCTTGAAAATTTGGAATAAGGATACCGTTTTAGGGGATGTAGTTCGAATGATACGTTCGTTCAAACCCGATGTCATTATCAATAGATTCGACCACAGGACCCCTGGTTCGACCCATGGCCACCATACGTCATCGGCTATTTTGAGCGTTGCCGCTTTTGATCTTGCCGGAGACCCTACCTCCTATCCCGAACAATTAGGGGAGCTCAACGTCTGGCATCCCAAGCGATTGTTTTTCAATACATCTTGGTGGTTTTACGGAAGCGAGGAAAAATTCGCAGCGGCTGATAAATCAAACATGCTAAGCTTTGACATTGGTATCTATTATCCGATGCTTGGACTTTCAAACAATGAAATTGCCTCTTTGGCCAGCAGTCAGCATCGCTGCCAAGGATTTGGAAGATTGATGTCCCGGGGTAGTGAGAATGAGTATATTGAATTATTGAAAGGAGATTTGCCTCAGGATAAAAAGGATGTTTTCGATGGAATAGATACGACGTGGTCGCGGGTTGAAGGTGGCGAAGCCGTAGGCATCCTCCTTTATGGGATAGAGAAGAACTTCAATTTCAAGGATCCCTCAACACACGTAAAGGAACTCGTGCAGGCCCATCAAATGATACAGGATATCACCGATACCCATTGGAAGACCATCAAGACCAAGGAATTGGAAGCTATCATTGCCTCAATTACCGGATTGTATCTAGAAGCCTCCTCAGAAAATCCAATGGCCAATCCCGGAAGTAGTGTAACCATTGATATAGAGGTGTTGAATCGCAGTAATGCCAAGATCAAACTAAAATCGATGGCCATAGGTGATCTAATTTCAAAGGACAAGGATATCGTACTTGCCAATAATGTAAAACACGACTTAAAGTTCGATCTTCGAGTTCCGGATAACATTAGTTACACGAACCCATATTGGTTGAACAAGAAAGGAACGCTGGGTATGTATACGGTTGAAAATCCCAAATTGATTGGAAATCCGGAAACCCCACCTGCATTCATGGCCCATTTTAATTTGGATTTTGACGGATACCCAATTACCATTACAAAACCGGTAATCCACCGATATTCGAAACCTGACAAGGGTGAATTGTACCAACCATTTGAAATTATGCCAGAAGCCACGGCCCGTTTTGAGGATAAGGTCATCATTTTTGCGGACGGTACACCGAAAAATATCCCGGTTACCATTAAAGCACATCGCGACAGCATTAAAGGGGAAGTCGTTTTTTGTTATGCCCAAGGATGGAATGTAGAACAGAAAAGCAAGCCTTTTTCCATCGCAAAAAAAGGGGACGAACAAATCGTATTCTTTGAATTGACACCGCCATCTCATGAGGATGAAAATTATATTTCCCCCATCATCAAGATAAACGGCAAGGAAATAGCAAAAGAATTGGTCACCATTGCCTATGACCATATCCCCACCCAATCCGTTTTGTTGCCCTCAGAGGCAAAGGTAGTACGATTGGATATCCAAAAAGCAGGGGAACATATCGGATATATTGTGGGCGCAGGTGATGAAGTACCCACAAGTTTAGAACAAATTGGCTACCAAGTACATCTTATAGATCCAAATTCGATTAATGCCGAAACATTGAACAACTATGGTGCGATAGTTGTGGGTATTAGGGCGTACAATGTGGTTCCGGAATTAAGGTTCAAACAAAAATACCTTCTTGATTATGTGGCGAATGGCGGCAATTTGGTCATACAATACAATACGGCAGGCCGATGGGATGCACAGTACAAGGATATTGCCCCCTATCCGCTTACCTTATCTAGGGACAGGGTAACCGATGAGAACTCAAGGGTCGATATCATTGCAAAGAACCATGAACTGGTCAATTATCCCAATAAAATCACTGAAGCCGATTTTAAAGGCTGGGTACAAGAACGGGGACTCTATTTTCCCAATGAATGGGATGCCCATTTCACCCCGATACTATCGATGAACGATGAAGGTGAAACCGCAAAGACCGGAGGACTTTTGATTGCCCCCTATGGCAAAGGAAACTACATTTATACAGGCCTAAGTTTCTTTAGGGAATTACCGGCCGGAGTACCTGGAGCTTATAAACTGTTTGCCAATATGCTTTCTGTTGGCAAGGAAAATTTGAAAAAAAAGACCCCTATAAAAGGCTGAATATGGAAAACGAACTCATCTGGAAAAAAGAATATACGCTGGTTTTGATCTTGAATATCATCTACATCTTGATTTTTGGTTATCTTATGACAGCTTTTATGTAATATGGGGACTTTAGATTGGCTAATTCTTTCAGGAACACTTTTGTTCATCGTGGCCTATGGGGTATGGAAAACCAGGGGCAGTAAGGACGTAGACGATTACGTAAAAGGAGGAAGCGAATCGAAATGGTGGACCATTGGCCTCTCGGTCATGGCCACCCAAGCGAGCGCCATTACATTTTTGTCAACACCGGGCCAAGCATTTCATGATGGTATGGGTTTCGTGCAGTTCTATTTTGGACTTCCCTTGGCGATGATCATCATATGCCTGGTTTTTGTCCCTATCTACCACAAATTAAAGGTTTATACGGCCTATGAGTTCCTAGAAAATCGATTTGATGTAAAAACAAGGTCACTTGCGGCCATACTCTTTTTACTGCAGCGTGGCTTGGCCGCAGGGATTACGATTTTCGCCCCTTCCATAATACTATCTGCCGTTCTTGGGTGGGATTTAAGAACCTTGAACATTATTATTGGTACGCTGGTCATCATTTATACCGTTTCTGGCGGTACAAAAGCGGTCAGTGTAACGCAAAAACAACAAATGTTCATCATTATGGTCGGCATGTTCATGGCCTTTTTCTTCATCTTAGGCTATCTACCCAATGATATAGGCCTAGGAAAGGCCCTGAAGATAGCAGGAGCAAGTGATAAGCTCAATATCCTTGATTTCAGTTTCAATACGAAAAGCCGATATACCTTCTGGAGCGGCATCACTGGTGGACTATTTTTGGCATTGGCTTATTTTGGCACAGATCAAAGTCAGGTACAGCGATATTTATCCGGTAAATCGGTACGGGAAAGCCAATTAGGCCTCATTTTCAATGCAATTTTTAAAATTCCGATGCAATTCTTCATTTTATTGGTCGGGGTCATGGTTTTCGTTTTCTATCAATATAATCCCTCGCCTTTGAACTTTAATCCTGCGGCCACGAATGAGGTCATGAATTCGGAATACGCGAATGACTACAAAGTTTTACAACAGCGTCAACGGGAACTGGAATCAGAAAAGGTGATTGCCCAGAATAAATTTGCAATTGCTCTGGATCTTAAGGAATTTACGGCCATTGAAGCCGCCAAAATGCAGGTCATCGATATTAATAGAAAAGATAGTACGAATAGGGTCGCTGCCAAAACGTTGATCAACCTCGCGGATGATTCTATCGAAACCAATGATAAGGATTATGTCTTTATACATTTTATTCTGAATAATCTACCTAAGGGACTCATAGGACTGCTACTGGCCGTGATCTTATCCGCAGCCATGTCATCCACCGCCTCTGAACTGAATGCGTTGGGTACCATTACGGCACTCGATCTGTACAAACGAGGTACATCGCCAAGGCATTTTTCAGATAAGCATTATGTTCGCGTCTCCAAAGCCTTTACCTTGCTATGGGGGATCATCGCAATTCTAATTGCCTGTATTGCCCACCTTTTTGATAATTTGATACAATTGGTGAATATCATCGGTAGTATATTTTACGGTAATGTCCTAGGGATATTCCTTTTGGCCTTCTTTTTTAAATATGTAAAAGGGAATGCCGTTTTCATTGCAGCGATTCTTACACAAATCTTGATTTGTATCACATACTACAATCTCATTCATATCTACCCTGCCGGCCAGGAAAAATTGGGCTATTTATGGTTGAACTTCATAGGAGCCGCACTGGTCATCATATTCTCATTTCTGTTCGAGGCATTTGACAGATTACTGAAAAAACCACCCATACAGCCCTAGAATGTAACCCTGAAGATGAAAACACCGATTGAAAAGTTGTGTTGGTTTGCCAACGCTATTTTAAGGGTCGTATAATATAACTAAAAGATAAATCCTTAGGATGGATCTGGTATTTATCCAAGGCCATCAATCCCCAGCTATTATCCCCACCAACACCCATTTGTTTATAGTCGATATTAATGTTGACGAGATCGCGTTTTACTATATCGAAGGTATGCCGTTGCTGTTTCGCGTCACCGGCATCAAAATCGGCATTGTACTGATGGTGGGCACTGAAATCGAATGTCTTTGGCGCATATACCTCAATACCCTCTCCAGATGCACTCCTAAATGACACCCGTCGCACATCACATCTATTCCCATTTTCCTGTGGCCGTATATAGGGATAATATAGGTCTTCGACAGTTGCTTCATAAGTACCGACCAAAGCAGCAGTTTTACGATCCTGATAATTTTCGTGAGGACCCCTCCCATACCAATTCACCTGTTGATAGTCATTCTTTATGATAAAATTGGTCCCAAACCGAGGTAATACAGGTAAGTCCTCGCTAATATTGGATAATTGTGTGGTGACCCGAATCTCGCCCTGGTCATTGATATCATAGAAGATACTTACCCCCCCGTGTACATCGGCCAGGGCAAAATCGGACCGAACGCGAATGGTTCCCTTTTCGATTTTAAAAGGATTTTCACTTAATTTCATAGCATCCATGGTCTGATTTCCGTTTGTGGCATCAACGGTCATTTTCGATAATTCTTGATTCTGGGTAGCGTCTTTCCAAGGTTTCAGTTTTTTGGGCATGTCATACCCAAAATCATTGTCGGTGGTCGCCCTCCAGAAATTTGCTGTTATTCCCTCGATGAGAATGTTACCCTGCCCATAATCTATCGACGTAAGCACCCCTTTCTCCGAATCGAATCGAACTTCGAATCCATCTCCTTTGATAATGATGTTTTTATTTTCCGAGGTGATTTCGAGACCGTCACCACTATCAGCCGTTCTAAATGTCCTTGGGATATAATCGCTAAGTTGAAATTGCCCGTAGGCCATCAAATGATCCCTAGGAACCAAAGGAGTTGCTTGCTTGGTAT
>NZ_JBATHS010000151.1:0-1520 GCF_049667165.1 Maribacter sp. | reverse complement strand
ATCAATCATTCCGATATAAAGGACAAAAGAAAAATAGCCATCATAGGGGAAGGTGTTAAAACAGGATTGTATAAAAAAGGGGAAGAGGTAATAGGGAGTTATATCAAAATACAAGGCGTTAGTTTTTTGGTGGTTGGCACTTATAAAAAGAAGAATAATGATGGGGATGGTGAAGAGGGACAAAAGGAAATTTATGTGCCTTTTACGGCATTTTCCCAGGCGTTCAACCGAGGGGAAGATGTAGGGTGGATGGCCATAACCGCGAACGACGGGAGTTCGATTTCAGATGTAAAGGAAAGCATTGTTGCTTTGGTCAAGGAGAAAAGAAAAGTACATCCAGATGATAAAAGGGCCGTTGGATATTTTGACCTGTATGAGCAATACAACCGTGTGGAAAGTCTTTTTGGTGCAATGCGTTTCATCGCTTATTTCGTAGGTATTTTGGTATTGCTTTCAGGGATCATAGGGGTTAGTAACATCATGCTCATAGTGGTTAAGGAACGCACCAAGGAAATTGGAATACGTAGGGCACTCGGTGAAGACCCATGGTCAATTCGTTTGCAAATACTCATGGAGTCTATTTTTTTGACCATTATTTCTGGTATGGCAGGAATAAGTATGGGGGCATTATTTATTTATGCGATAAACAAGGTGCTCGATATGAACGGACCTGTCGATATGTTCTTGAATCCCAGCGTTAATCTAGGGGTGGTGGTAGCGGCATTGCTCATACTCATCGTATCTGGGTTGTTGGCAGGTTTCATACCAGCCCAAAGCGCCATAAAGATCAGACCAATAGATGCCTTACGAACAGAATAATAAACACATCAATCAAATATTTATAAATTTCAAGAAATGAAAAAATCGATAACTATCATTACCCTATTGGTTATTATTGTTGCCTTTGGTGGTTCTATGTATTATTTGTACCAAAAAAATGCAGAAGATCCAACCGTCTATGAAACCGAAACGCCAACCAGGCAAAACATCATTAAAAAGACCATGGCCACGGGCAGTATTCTACCCTTGGAGGAAGTACTTATCAAACCCAATATTTCTGGGGTTATAGAGGAGGTTTTTGTCGAAGGGGGTGACTACGTGAAATCGGGTGATCTTTTGGCAAGGATTAAGGTAGTGCCCAATCTGAATGCACTTAATGATGCAAGAAATAATATCGAAGAGGCCAAAATTGCATTGGATGACCAAGTACGGAATTATGATCGGCAAAAAGGCCTGTTCGACAAGGGCGTCGTTTCAAAAGTGGATTTGGAACGCTCCAAGGTTAGTTATGATCAAGCGAAACAAACCTATGGCGCTGCCAACAAACGCTATGACATTGTTAAAACGGGGACGACAAAAGGGTATGGGAACGCGGCCAATACAATGATTCGGGCTACAGTGAGCGGTATGGTCTTAGAGGTTCCCGTAGAGGTCGGTAATCAAGTTATTGAGAGTAACAATTTTAATGAAGGAACTACGATTGCGGCTATCGCCGATGTTGATAAAATGATTTTCGAAGG
>NZ_JBATHS010000150.1:0-5526 GCF_049667165.1 Maribacter sp. | reverse complement strand
GACCTTAGCGTGCGTATTGAGGTCGTAAGGGCAATGAGTGAACTTCGGAAAGAAAAACCGAACCTTAAATTCAATCGTTTTAAGGTGGTCTCAAGAATATATGATGAGTGTAAACTGTACCATCATACGATGTCGTCAATGCACACCCAAATCATCGTTTCGTACCGCAACCGTAAAAAATCAGGGCAGGAGGTGAAGCCCGAAGAACGAGAGGCACGCGCTACATTGCTGGATCTTTTGGAACGACGTTTGGATACCGGTTTGGAGAGGATTTTCAAATTATTGGGATTGAAATTCCCGCAAAGCGATGTGCAGATTGCCTATGAAGGTCTATTAAGTCCCAAAGAGGAGGCAAGGGCCAATGCCTTGGATTTTCTGGACAACCTACTCACAGGAAACTTAAAACAGAAATTACTTCCGATCATTGAAGAAGCCACTATGGATGTTTCATCCGAGGAAGCCATCCAACGGATCAAACATAACGTTCCATCAGAATTGGAATGTTTTCAGCAACTATTGGAAATACCCGATGTAAAGCTGAATCTTGCCGTACTCTTTCTCATTGGAAAACAAAGGGACCAAAAATATATGGCCTTATTAACACCTTTGGCCCAAAGTGAAGACGCAAAAATCAAAACCTTTGCAGAAAATGCATTACGGGAAATGGGCACTGCCCCTAGCCTTTCTTGATGATCTTATCTATTGACGAGGCCAGATACAAATGATCCGAGGCCGAATTTTTTCGCAACACATTCGTCATCAACACCACCATGTAGGTACAATTATCCGGATGCTCTACAATAATGACCGAGTTCATGAAATTCGTCACATTGCCCATATATTTGCCACAGGCTTCCCCCTTACTCCTATCGCATTTATAAAGACTGCCTGATTTAAAATAGACCGCGGCCTCCTTCAATACAGGGCTTTGCGCATAGCGAATGCGTCTATCGGTCATGTACATCAAACGTTTCATTTCAAGACTTGAGGCTTCGTCGATGATATTGCCTTGTTCCAACTGTACCAAAAACTTCATCAACCCTTGGGGTGTACCAATGCTACCACCCTTGTCCCCCACATAGGTGTTCGCCCCTTTCGTGAAAAAACTTCCCAAACGCCATTCGTCATGGGTTATACCCAATTGCCGAAGCGGAAGGTTGACCACATCGTTGCTCAAATCGGTTAACTCTTTTCTAGGTGTTTCCTTAAAATAGGCCATTGCCTGTTCTTCGGTCAATTCGGGATAAGCCTCGCCAAATGCCGCCATCAACAATGCCTCACGCCAAACTATGCTTGCCGCCCCATTATTACTTACGGATAGCATGTGGTCCGCCCACTCGAATAAGGTAAAGACGTCACTGGCAATCACTTGCCGTTTCACCAAGGTCTTCTTTTCGATGTTGTAAATGGGAATGGTATGCTCATCGGTAAGCCCCCAAACCCCAGCCTTGACCGATTTGTTGCGTAAGAGTTCAAGACGTTGTTCAAAAGAGTCAGGATAAATCTTTGCCAATTGATCGAACAATGCAGTCAGTACAGCCAATTTACCAACACTGCCCGGTTGATACCCCAATAACTCATTGCGTTGGGCATACCGGGTATTGTAAGGGTCGGAAATATCCAATATCGTAAGGGAATAACTGCGATCCAACCCCCTGAAAAGACCACTGATGTCTTTTTGAAATGCCTCATCGACCGTAAAAAAACTGCCTGTGCTATCTTGCTTACGCCCTACGAGGTTCAGCTCGATTTCATCCCAATTTTTCATAGCACCTATCGGAAGTGTAGCGGCATCCTTGAGTTCACCGCTTTTTATGAGTTCCAATCGTTTCAGGCGTTTGATGCCCGTGCGTTCGTATCCATCGATAGGGTAATACATGACAAATCCCATCAATGACAGGCCTAAAAGTATCAGTATAATTCGCTTCATGCTATATTTTTTCGGACAATGCTATTTTCTTGTCCAGATTTATTTTCGGTGTTATGGATTCCAGATAATCAGAACTCAAGGCTTTCTTATTTTCCACAAAGGGCCGAATCTGAAAGAGCCATAGTTTATCATTCTGAAAACCCAGTTCAACATCATATGCCCCCTTGTAATCCGACTTGGTTTCCTTGGGAATACGTATGCGAATGGTCTTGGCCAAATCCAAAATTTCGGCTATGTTCTTTTCCTTGAGTACCCGTTCTTGAAAGGTAGCTGTTTGTTTTTCAGTACCCCCTGTTTTTGGAAGCCTGTTGTATTCATTCTCACGGGCTGGAGCCAACAGACTATAACTGCCATTTTCACGCACTAGGTACGATTCCGCGGCCTGCCCATCGACTGCGCCCCCAGCGCCTCGACTAAACGCAATGGTCAAGTCTGTTTCATTGCCCGAACTGATATCTTTGGTTATCAGGACCCCTGAATAATCAACATCTACACTAGGGATTACCAAAATAGAGGGAAATACGTTCTCAGGATTCAATAAATATTTCTGCCGCCATTTAAAGCTGCGTTCGGTATAGGGCGAGGCCCAAACGGCTTTGATGCCATCAATGATCTTATCACGCGCTACGGCATTAAAAATGGTAAGGTTGAGCCCCGCTCCCGTAAAATCCTTAAGGTCTTCCATGTTCGTGTCACTGCGCAGAAAAACCGGGATTTCTCCTAATTTGTTGCCTAGCACACTGGTAAATCCTTTTTCCAAATCATCGATAAAAGCCTTTTTCAAAGGCATTTGTTTGATGGCATCCCTCAAGATTTCCAATTGTCTTAATTGGTAATTTTCCACTTCTTTTTCATCCACCCCTTGTGTATGCATGTTGTTGGCTTCTTTGAACATATCGTTTAAAAAAGTCCAATACGAAACTGTTTGGCCGGGCATTTCCTGATCCATATGTGAACGGAAAATCCCAAAGGGGATTACCAGACCTTCGACGACATTATCTGGGAACATTTTTTTCAATTGTCCCAAATTCGCCGCTTTTGGTCCACAAAGTTTTCCAGAATCACCGGCATCTACCGAGCGCATATTAAGCACCCTGGTTTCATCCAATCGAATCTGCCCTACCGGCACTTCGATTCGTTCTTCCTTACGTTCTTTTTTGGCAAATAAACCGCGTTCTATAGCGGTCATTTGTGCCTCAGGTTTTAAAATAACATTACCGTTATTGGAGACCGCATAGAAAACCCTTTGGCCTTCCAGTTTTTTCAATTCCTGCAAATTCTGGTCAGAAATTGCGGCATTCGGTATACCGAGGTTACGGGCCAACAATTGCACGTGTGAGACCATATTGCCCTCTGCGACCGTGGCAATACCGGCAACGGGTTTTAAATCGGAGGGTGGCCGCTGAAAGACATAAATCTTATCGGAAGCGACCTCAACATCATCGGGAGTTCCGGCAATGACCACCAACTCACCAAAAGCATATCCCGGATTCAACCCGCGAACCGAACTCTGATTACTCAAGCCTACGACCTTATTGGTCAATGACGATTCTTTGGCTATAAAATCGCCCAATTCCCCTACGGCCTGACCTAGATGCAAGGCCACGGATCCCCGAATCTTATCATCTATAAAACCCGCCGCCAAGGGTTCAAAACCAATAAATTCATTAAGGACATCCTCATAGTTGGCCTTGACCATGCTGGCACTCCATTCTACTTCTGCTCGGGCACGCTTCAATACATGGGTCAATTCGCCCAAGGTCATTTCTTTGGTTTCATAGGCAGCCAAACTCGAAGCAAGTTGGTCCCATTCCCATAATTCTATATATCCCGAACCGGCGGTCGCCATCCCCAGATGACAAATTTTTTCCAAAAGTTCGTTAAGGGTCGTGGTTTCCCATTCCGGGGCATTCTTAAAAACGATTTCCTCCAATTTTAGGGAAACATCGAGCAACTGCAAACGCGCTTGGGTATTTTTGGTTTCCAATAGACTTTTGCGTACCTCGAACAACAATTCCGACGCCTCTTTTATCAATAGCGCCTTGTTAGTCATTAAACTTGAATTGGATGCGAAGTTATTTAACGTCTCGCCAATTTTGGAACCTTTGGCCAAAGGCGCCAATGTTGCAAGAGAGACCATATCCACAGGCTTATGAAAATCGCGCATTGTTTTTAACAGACCATCCAATTTTGATTTTAGATCGGCTGTCAATTTAGACGCATTGCCTTTATTGAAATCCTCCACTTTTTTGATATCCCCGACTTCTGGCAGGCTATGTATTTTTACCCGTAAATCCATAAAAGGCAGGTACACATCTGAAATCACCTTTGACTGGCTGCGCATCAGTTGTGCCAGATTATCATCGTTGTTATGGGGCACATCTTTTAATGATTGCCGTATTAAAAAATAGTTCCTGGAAATTGCATCATCATCTTCAAGCAGCCAACGATAAAATTCAATGCCCCATGCCTGCTCGTCTTCCGCTTGAATAGATCCCCGGTAATACTGTCCCTTTTGAAGGACCCAACCATCATCGATTCCTTTTAAATATTTTTCGATTTGATATTGTTTGAGTCGCGAATTGTCATTTTCGGCATCCCAAAAGGCCTTCTTGTCGGTATAGGCCAGAATTTGCCCTAAAAACACATGATTGGTCTTGCCCAAGGCTTCTACGGCATCCTTATAACGGGCATGCTGTACCCCTGGGCCAATATTATCCGGACAAGGGTCTTTGGGGGCACGAATACTACCATCGGTGCAGAACCACCGTATATCCTTGTAGGGTCCACGAACATCTTCCTTTATGGAAGTAATTAGTTTGGTAATTTCATCTTTTTCCTTTTTCTGACTCCAAACCACGATCGACACCAATACGCAGAAAATAAAGACAACATTCCGATTCTTCATAAAGTAGCATAATTATGGCACAAATATAATTCTATGCTGTCAATACTGTACATCGAATTTCGGAAAGTTAATGAAGCCACCAGAATACGTTGCCCCAATCGGTGGGAACCAATCCGTAATACACTTAAAAATAATCAAGCAGTGCCACTACGCCATTGTATGGAATGACACTTGAAAAAATGAATGTTGCCAACACCTATGGATTTATCCATACATTCGTTCTTTACACGTTCAAGACACGTTACATTAATTGATTGTTAGAAGTAGCGGATTTTTCAAACATTCCGAAAATTTATTGAGATATGCTTCCCACTCTTTCTTCGACTTGAATTGTCCACTTTTTTTCCATCCAAAACCCGCATAGTACGCCACTTTGGATTCGGTATTCAACTGAATATGGGCGAACAGGTTGCTTTCATCCTTTCTATCGGTTAGATAATGTTCATAGCCTACCATTGTGTTTTCAGGCACAACAATACCCAGACCGAGTTCGGAGTCTTCATGGGGTTCCCAATAACTGAGCCAACCGTTTTTTTCGTTTATTCCGATTTCCCCTTTATTTTCGTGTAGGGTAAGGCCTGCGGAAATCGTATCGGTTCCTTTAAGTATAATCTCAAATCTGGAGAGGTTGCTGCCATAGTCCAAGGAAATCATTTTTTCTTCGGATATTTTGGTTCCTGCGGCATCC
>NZ_JBATHS010000149.1:0-17064 GCF_049667165.1 Maribacter sp. | reverse complement strand
AAGCACTTTATTACTACTGATCGTTTCTTTTGACTCTTCTAAAATCTTCAATACTTCAGGCAGGCTTATCTCTTGTTCCTTGACAACCCCCGCGATGAGGATTTTCGCCGATGCACCACCAATACTTCCGGTCAATAGTTTCTCCGAAAAGTTGATCAAGCGGGCATCTGCCATTTGTGTATCTGCTGGGATATCATATTTTTTAAAGAAGAGATATAAAGCCCGCTGGGTCCTGGCTTCCCCCAAGAATTTGGTAAGGACATTTTTGATATCGGCGACATAGGCCTCACCTTTCCATACAAGGGCGTTATCCTGTAATGTAGAGGAATTTTTACTATCGACGAACATTTCAGCATAATTACGTTCCCTATAATGCCCTTTGAAAACTAGGGAAATGATTAGGTAGCACATGGTGTTGGCCATCAAGCTCCAGAAAAAGGCATGGGCAGGTGGGGATAAAAAATCAATGCCGAACAGGGCATAGGGCCTTAAGGCGGCCATACCGAAAAGCCCAAGTTCCGTAAATTCGCTGTTTCCCGTAAATGCTTCTATGGTGAAGGGCAATATCAAGGTGTAGGCGGAAATAATAAAACCAATAATAATACCCAGGATCGATGCCAAGGAAGAACCACGGTTCCAAAATAGGCCGATAAAAAATGAAGGTGCCAATTGGGCGACAATTACAAACGAAATCAAGCCAATGGAATATAAGGAAAGTTCAATCGAGAAATTATTGTAAAAGAAATAGGCAATAATAATCACCGTAAATATTGAAATACGGCGGATATTTTTAATGTATAGGGCATTTTCCTCCGGTTTTGCCTTTACGAATTTGTCAAGGAAACCATAGGGGATGACCAAGTTATTACTGATCATTTTCGATAAGGCCAACGTGGAAACCACGACCATCGATATGACAGCCGACAATCCACCAAGGAAAACCAATAGTGCCAAAAAAGAATGGCCACTCTGAAGCGGAAGTAAAAGCGTATAGTACTCTGCATTGGCGGTATCCCCAAATGTCAACTTGCCGGCCCAAGCAATGAAAATCACGAAAATATTGAAAAGCAAAAGGTATAGCGGAAATAACCATATGGCTTTCTTTAGGTGTTTTTCCCGACTATTTTCCAAAACAGAAACCTGGAATTGTCTAGGCAGAAGAAAAATCGCCGTGAAGGAAAGCATCATCATAAAGAACCAATTGAACCCACCTTCCAAGTTGGGGAGTTTGGTGAGGTTTTCAAAGTTTGCCGTTTTTGAAATTTGGTTATATATATCCTGGGTGCCATCAAAAAGATAATAGGTCACATAGATCCCGATGATCAAGAAGAAGGTCAATTTTAGCAAGGATTCAAAGGCTACCGTCGTTACAATGGCGTTATGTTTCTCAGAGGCATCCGTAGCCTGGGTGCCAAAAAATGTTGCAAAAATGGCCAATAGAACGGCGATATAAAAGGTAGAATCGTCGAAAATTCTCGAACCGATGATATGGGGTTCGTTCGTCATTATCGAAAAGGTCTCCGCAACGGCCTTCAATTGTAAGGAAATATAGGGCACCGTAGCCGTAATGCACAATATGGTAATCAAGGCTCCCAAAAAACGGTTGTTACCGTATCTTAATGAAATGAAATCAGCAATGGAGGATATTTTGTGCTGTTTTGAGATCCTTATGATCTTGCGCAATAAAATAATCCAAATCGGGACCGCTATGGCTGGACCCAGATAAATGGGAAGAAACCCTACGCCAGAACTTGCGGCCATACCTACACTGCCATAATATGTCCATGCAGAACAATAGACCGCCAAGGAAAGGGTATAGATATACGGATTGTTGACCCATTTGCTCTTTGCATTTTTTTCAGCGATAAAGGCAATGTAAAAAAGCACGGCCAAGTAGCACATAATGATAATGACCAAGATGTAATTACTCATAATATCGCGTTAATATGATATAAGAAATTATGATGGAGAGCATCCAAACCGTAAAAACATAGAAATAAAAATAAGGAATGCCGAAAATGACGCCATCGATGTTGAAAACCATAATGAATGGAATGTTCAAAACCAGCAACATAACTATCGATAGAATTATCAATTTCTGTTCGTGGCGTTTCTTCATTGTATATGACTGTACCTATAAATATAGGTAAAAAGCAGTACCCCGATATGCAGTACTGCTTTTTACCAAATTAACCAAGACTTTTTAGTGGGATCCGGCTTCACCGGCGCCACTCGGTATTCGAATACTCTCGACCATTTCCTGTACATTTTCTGGTGGAGGAGCTGTCATTCTTGAAACCACCACAGATACGATTACATTGATGATCATGGCAATAGTTCCAAAACCTTCGGGTGACGTACCGAACCACCATTCACTGGCCGGTCTTGCATCCATAATCCCAATTAATCCCGTTTTATAACGGATCATATAGAATAACATCAGCGTTATCCCCACGATCATACCAGCAATGGCCCCTTTGCTATTCATTCTCTTATCGAAAATTCCAAGAATAATCGCTGGGAAGAATGAAGCTGCAGCCAGTCCAAAGGCCAATGCGACAACCGCGGCTACAAACCCTGGCGGATAGATTCCGAAAATACCAGCGATGATGATCGCAACTAAAATTGCAATCCGTGCTGCCATTAATTCCCCTTTTTCAGAAATATCCGGTTTAATCTGTTTTTTAATCAAATCATGGGAAATCGATGTTGAGATTACCAATAATAATCCCGCTGCTGTTGATAATGCTGCTGCCAAACCACCAGCGGCTACCAATGCAATTACCCAATTGGGTAAATTGGCTATTTCAGGATTTGCAAGTACCATAATATCCCTATCAACATATAATTCATTGGTAGAGCTATTGGCATTTGATATTAGACGTTCTCCATTAGTGCCACGAGCATCGGTAAATGCAGGTTTTTTTCCTTCCAAAGCACTGCCGGCAACATATTGGATTTTTCCATCATTATTTTTATCAGACCAAGCAATCAAACCTGTGTCTTCCCAGTTCTTAAACCATTGAGGGATTTCTTTATAAGATTTGTTGTCAACAGTTTCGATGAGGTTTGTTCTTGCGAAAACAGCAATTGCAGGTGCGGTCGTGTACAAAATTGCAATGAACAACAAAGCCAAACCTGCCGATTTACGGGCATCTTTAACTTTAGGCACGGTAAAGAACCTAACAATTACATGGGGTAGACCGGCAGTACCAGCCATAAGGGCTAGCGTAATTGCAAATACATCCCAAGTAGATTTTGTACCGCTTGTATATTCGTTGAAACCAAGTTGGGTGTGAAGCATGTCTAATTTATCTAAAAGAAAGGTCCCTCCTTCGACTTTACTTCCCATACCAATTTGTGGAATTGGGTTTCCTGTCATTTGCATAGAGATGAAAAATGCAGGAACCATAAAGGCGAAAATCAATACACAATATTGTGCTACTTGTGTATAAGTAATTCCTTTCATGCCGCCTAAAAATGCGAATACAAGTACAACGGCCATTCCGATGATTACCCCAATATTGATATCAACTTGTAAGAACTGTGAAAATACAATCCCCACCCCTCGCATTTGTCCTGCAACATACGTAAATGAAACTATCAAGGCACATATAACGGCAACGGTTCTGGCAGTATTGGAGTAATACCTATCCCCAATAAAATCGGGTACTGTAAATTTTCCGAATTTTCTAAGATAGGGGGCAAGAAGTAATGCCAGAAGCACATATCCACCTGTCCATCCCATAAGATAAACCGAGCCATCATACCCTGCAAAAGAAATGATTCCAGCCATTGAGATGAATGATGCTGCACTCATCCAATCTGCTGCGGTGGCCATACCGTTTGCCAATGGGGAAACCCCACCACCGGCCACATAGAATTCTTTGGTGGATCCTGCCCTCGCCCATATTGCAATTCCGAAATAGAGGGAAAAAGTAATCCCGACTAAAATCCAAGTCCATAATTGAACACTCATAATTTTTTGTTTTTTGGTTAGTATTGGATTACTCGTCGTACCCGTATTTTTTGTCTAGTTTGTTCATTAATCTTACGTAAACGAAGATGAGAACTACGAATACGTAAATAGATCCCTGTTGTGCAAACCAGAAGCCCAGTTTGAATCCGCCTAAACGAAATTGGTTTAATTCTTCCCTAAAAAGTATTCCTGCTCCGTATGATACAAGAAACCAGATCGAAAGAAGAATGATCAGATATCGCAGATTTTCCTTCCAATACGCTGTTGCTTTTTGTTGTTTTTCACTCATAGTTGTTGGTTTTTATAGATAAATCATTGCTTGGAGGGTAAGTGTCCCTGCATCGGAATCTCCAAATTTTTGGTTTGTATACTCTAAGGTCAGCTTAGCGTTATGTCCACTAAGATATGCATTTGCCCCAAGGCCAAAAATGTTTCTGTTATCATCGACGGCATCATAACTATTTGAGGCAAAGGATACATAGGGTTGAAATCTGGTTTTGGTCTTATCGCCTGCGAACACGTATCCCAAATGGGAATAAAGCATACTTCCTGTGCCATAGGCGCTGAAGAGGTAATCGGTTCCATAATCGTTGTTTTGATAGGTGGCGTAAGCGGTTAGGGCACTACCGTCCTCTCCAAGTGGGGTGTCATAAAACGCATCGATTGCGAAAATCTTGACATTTTCCTTTTCCAAATTTCCTGTAGCATCGGCAATAACCGACCCTCCAGGATGCAAAAAGAATCCTGCGCCAATATTGAAAACCTTTTTAGTCCCAAGATAAGACCCAACCTTAAAAGGCAGGAAGTTCGATTCTTGGTCCAAAAAATTAAAATCAAAATAGCCAGCATACGCTTTTCCGGAATCTTTTGATCCCAAAAGTCTTTTGCCCGCATATATGGCAGCCCCGCCGGTCTCAGGGGTTCGGGTATCCAAGCTAGCGGTAATGGCATCATTGATGGCGACCCTATATTGCAATTTACCGAACTTTCCTTTGGCAAAGACACCGAGATGCCGTGCGAATTGGTCTGAAAGTCCCAAGGTTGACCATGATTGCCTGTTATTGTCCAAAGTCATAATATTTAGGGTACTTTGATTGTTCAATCTCGATATGCCATTGAAATAATGTAAACCGCCACCAACAACATGGTCTTCTCCCACATTGTATTGTGCCCATACATCATGGAAGAACAATTGGGCCCCATCGCCCTTCCCCACCGGGGACATTGTGCCACTATTGAGACTATTTAAGCCAAAATGGGTTAAGATCATGAATTTTTTATTGATCTGGGCGAACATCAAAACACGGGCCCTTCTAAGATTAAAACTCGTGCTACTGGTGTTGTCTGGGACATCGTCGGCATACGTGCCCTGTACCTGGGCCCAAGAAATGAGCCGGAAGTATTTGTTGCCTTCCTCATCGAGATTCACCTTAAGGCCACCATTGTAATCTGGTGACCCTTGTGAATGCATCATTTGAAAGGCGAGGGATAAACCTAGTAGGAGTAGTACATGTTTCTTCATAAGTTTAAGGGTTTGGTTAGTAACAAATTGGTTTTGTGTGCCTTGCTAAACTCCTTAAAAGAATGATGTCATAAAAAAACAATATATATAAATGGTAATTAAATATACTTAATCTCTAAATCGCTCCCATTTTATGAGCATAAATTTATCTCCGAGTTCCGTGACCACCACCCCAGCCCCTGAAAGATTCTTGGTATTCTGGAAATAGCTGGATAGTTCCCCCGCGTTCAATATTTTATAGGTAGGGTGATAGTTCGGGTTATAGGGTCTTTTGATGTTGTATTTTTTCACCCAATTGATGATACTAACATGGGAAATACCCAGAATACGTTCAATCTCCCGATACGACAATCCTTCCAAATACAATTGCAACGCTTTGTTCACATAATACTGGTCGATACTTTTACCGATTTTGTTGACCGAAAAAAAATAATTGCATGCCTTACACTTATAGCGCTGCCTTTGGTTTATTATACCACTTTTCACATAGTGTTCGGATCCGCAGTTCGGACAGGAGGTAATATTCATATATATTAAATAAGCATAAATATAGCAAATTAGCAATTATTAGTAAAGATTAGGGGATCTAGCGCTATTTTTTCATGTATTATTGAAACATCATTGACCTACAAGCAGATGATCGGTGTCGTTGTTTGGAGTTTTTGAAGACCCTGATTGGTTTTTGTGTTAGGACTGGGTTTCATTGATTATCTTTAGTTTATGAACAATACCATTGCCCAACGTATTTATGATTTCTTAAAGGATTTCCCCCCTTTCAGTGCCCTGAAAGATGATGAATTAATGACTATTTGTGAACATGTGAAAATTGGCTATTATGAAATAGGCGATTTTATTTTTGAGAAAGATGAGGGCTTGCACGATGCTTTTTATGTGGTTAAGGACGGCGCAGTTGGTATTTTTAGGGAAGGGGATATTCTTGTGGATGAGTGTGATGAAGGGGACATTTTTGGATTAAGGGCACTGATTCGCCAAAGTGCATATCGGTTAAGTGCAAAGGCTATTGAGGAAAGTATCGTGTATGCCATAACTTCTGATTTACTGGAGAAATATATTACCAGTAATGTTGATGCCAGTAAATTCATTATGGCAAGTTTTGCCTCCAATAGCCTTACTCCCCACTTGAATGCGGACCAGGTTCGATTGTATTCCCTTGAAGGGGAATTTAGCAATCAAACAGATCACTTGGTGTACATACAGAATGTGGTGTTTGCAAAATCTCCGGTAAGCTGTATAGAGAGCACCCATATTGAGTCTGCCGCAGTAACGATGACCGAAAAAAAAGTGGGATCGATCATCATCACCAGGGATAATAGGCCTAAAGGAATAATAACCGACAAGGACCTACGGACCAAGATAGCAACGGGAAAGTTCGCTATATCCGATAAAGTAACCGCAATAATGAGCGCGCCTGTAATCACGGTTCCTAAAAATATTTCGATTGCAGAGGCCCAAATTACAATGCTTCGAAATAAAATAACACACCTGTGCATTACCAAGGAGGGAACCATGGATTCCGAGCTTGTCGGCGTCTTGTCCGAACATGACCTTGTGGTGACCCAAAGCAATAATCCCTCTTTTTTGATCAAGGAGGTGAAAAGGGCGTTGACTGCCGAAAAATTGAGGGATGTTCGTCAAAAAGCCCAAGAGCTGATGCACCGCTATCTCGTTCAGCATATTCCTGTAAGTTTTGTTTCGAAAATAATTTCAGCCATCAACGAGGCCATCAACCAAAAAGTAGTGGAACTCAGCCTTGAAGAAATGAAAAAACAACCCCCCGTACGCTTTGCATGGTTGGCTTTGGGTAGTCAAGGCAGGGGAGAACAGTTGCTTTTGACCGATCAGGATAATGCGCTGGTTTTTGCCGATGTAGCCCCTGGGGATTATGAAGAAACCAAAGCATACTTTCTTGAACTGGCCCGATTGGTTACCGAAAAATTGAATATGGTGGGTTTTGAGTTCTGTCCTGCCCAAATGATGGCCAGCAACCCAAAATGGTGTTTGTCTATTACTGAATGGAAAAACCAGTTCACCGATTGGATTACCCATCCTGATGAAGACAAAATTATGCTCTCTACCATTTTCTTTGACTATGAGCGGGTATATGGCGATTCAAATTTGGTTGATCAAATGTCCGAAGGTATTTTCCATGCCATTGATAGGTATAGTATTTTTTTGAACTTCTTGGCCCTGAATGCCATTAAAAATCCACCACCCTTAAGTTTTTTCAGGCAGTTTTTGGTTGAACATAGTGGGGAACATAAGGATCTGTTCGATATTAAAGCCCGGGCAATGATGCCTTTGGTCGATGCCGCAAGGGTATTAATACTTTCACAGAACGTCAAGGATCATAACAACACCATAAAGCGGTTTGAAAAGCTTTCAGAGATCGAACCCCAGAACAAAGCACTTTACAGTGCATGTATAGATGCCTTTAAGATTTTGTTGCGTTTCAGGACAGTAGAGGGTTTAAGTGCGAATGGTTCCGGTAGATTTATAGACCTCAAATCGCTCAGTAAGTCGAACCGTTTAAAATTGAAG
This sequence comes from Maribacter sp., assembly GCF_049667165.1. Classification (GTDB taxonomy): domain Bacteria; phylum Bacteroidota; class Bacteroidia; order Flavobacteriales; family Flavobacteriaceae; genus Maribacter_A. The sequence goes on along the minus strand of NZ_JBATHS010000149.1, from coordinate 9,004 downwards.
GGTTGTTTTGGTTCCATTAAGGATGTCCAGGAATTGATCAGAGTGCGTTTTAACCTAGCCCAATTGATGTAGATGTTCAACAAGATCTTTAAAAGAAGCACACCCGATTATTGGAAGGCATATGTCCAACATTTCAATAAAAAACATTCCCAACAGCCTAACGCTGTTCGTTTTGTAGTTTTCGATACCGAGACTACCGGTTTGGATGTGCGAAAGGACCGCATTTTATCAATAGGGGCCTTGTCTATTTTTGATTTGAAAATCGATGTAGGGGATTCCTTGGAACTTTATCTGAAACAGGAGGTATTCAATGCGGAAACCGTCGGTATTCACGGATTATTGAAGACAGGTAACGTACTTAAAGTATCGGAAGAAGAAGCGATTATCACCTTTTTGGGCTATATAGAAAATTCCATTTTAGTGGCACACCATGCCGCTTTTGACATGGCTATGCTCAATGCCGGTTTGGCGAGGATGGGACTGCCTAAACTCAAGAACAAGGTGTTGGATACGGGGGTATTATTCAAAAAAACCAAGTACTATGAACCTAGGGACCATCCTTATTCCCTGGATCGATTGTGTGCCCAGTTCAATATTAAGAAACACGACCGGCATACGGCCTCGGGAGACGCCTTTTTAACCGGGTTGATCTTTTTAAAGATAGTGGCCAGTTTGTCCAGGAACGGAAAGTTAAAAGTGAGCGATCTGTTTTTTAATTCGGAGCGCAGAGGACTTTTATGACAATTTCATGGTCAATTGGGTAAAAAAACCACCCCACTCGAAGAATCCCTCTTTGCTCCGGTTACCGAGCTTAGCACATTGATTTCCCGTTCCATTCGTAGCGCACCCATTAAAGCAAAGATCAGGGCTTCCTTATTCTCGATCAATTTTTTGGAAGGGACAACCACTTCAATAGCTTTCCCTAATTTCGTTTTTAGAGTGGCAATCAAGAAATCGTTGAGTGCACCGCCGCCAGTGACCAATAGGCTTGCCTTTGATTTGTCGGTATTGAGATTTACCTGTTTGGAAATTTGATCACATAGATGATGAACGGCCGTATATAAAAGATTTTCGATGCAGTCATTGGTAGCATCTACGATAGGGACGACTTCGCGCATAAACCACTCATAGCCCGTTGACTTTGGATACGGTAAGTTATAATAGTCCAAAGCGTTCAGTGTGGAAAGCATTTTCGAATTGATTTTTCCATTTTGGGCCAAGGCCCCTCCCTTATCATAGGCTAAATTGATCTTTTGGGTAATATGGTTCAAGATCATATTGGCCAACCCAATGTCATAGGCAATTCGCTGTCCGTTTTTTTCAAATGAGATATTGCTAATGCCACCTAGATTAAGACAGAAATCATATTCACCAAATAATAAGCGATCACCAATAGGCACGAGAGGTGCGCCTTGTCCGCCCATGGCCAAGTCGTTCGAACGAAAGTCACATACGACTTTATGTCCGCTTTCATTGGCCAAATGTTGACCGGAACCGATTTGGTATGTAAGGCCTTTTTCCGGTTGATGATGTGTCGTATGACCGTGACTTGCGATAAAATCGATTTTTAAGTCATTGTCCTGAATGAATGATCTTACTTGTTTGCCAAGCCATTCGCCATAGGTGTTGTTGAATATCAATAGTTCTTCAGCAGAAAGATAAATTGAATTTTTCAACTTTTCTTTCATCCCATCCGAGTATGGGATACTCTTGGTTTGGTCTATTTGATATTCCCATCGATCCAAGGATTTCTTAAATTGGCAAAAAGCGATATCAAGTCCATCCAAGGAGGTGCCCGACATTAAACCTATGACCCAATATGTTTTCATTTCCAGTTACGGTTTTAATAAATACTAAGGAACTAAAGGGAAAGATAAATAGATTCAATTTCAATGTAGTATAAAATGTGATTCTTTTTTTAACCTAAAGTCTATTTCCATATAACCTTAATCCCTTCAATTCTAATCGAACGGATTATTTCTTAAGATTTTATTCCATTGTTTTTTGACAAATTCATAGTATTGATTTTTAACAAAATTGCGTATTTTTATTACTTGTTAATCCAAGTCGATAATTCGTCTTATCTTTAAGGATACATTGCATTTATTTTTGTGAACCCTAGGGCATTCTTATTGATTGGTTCTTTGCCAATGAATATTTTAATAACTGTTTATTAACCCATTATAAAGTAATACAATATGAGTAAGAGAAAAAAAGATAATACTTTAACCCGCCGCGATTTTGTGGGCAGAACCTTGGCAGCTTCTGCAGCGTTTACCATTGTACCGTCGTATGCGGTAAGCGGACTGGGGCACGTAGCACCTAGTGACAAACTGAATATAGTTGGTGTTGGCGTTGGGGGCATGGGCCTTGCCAATTTAAAGAATTTGGAATCACAAAATATTGTAGGACTATGTGATGTGGATTGGAAGTATGCAAAAGGGGCATTCGACAGGTATCCCAACGCCAAAAAGTATTGGGACTGGCGTAAGATGTTCGATGAAATGGGTGATGAAATAGATGGTGTGGTCATTGCCACAGCGGATCATACCCATGCTGCAATTGCGGCCAATGCCATGACGATGGGCAAACATGTGTATCTGCAAAAACCATTGACGCATTCGGTTTATGAATCCAGGTTATTGACCAAATTAGCGAAGGAGCATAAAGTAGCCACGCAAATGGGGAACCAAGGCGCCTCTGGTGCCGGTGTTGCGGAAACGTGTGAAATTCTATGGAGTGGGGCCTTAGGGGAAATAACAAGAGTCGAGTCCTTTACCGATAGACCCATATGGCCTCAAGGCTTGAATACTCCCGAAAGAGGGGACTGGGTACCAGATACTTTGAATTGGGATCTGTTTACCGGGCCAGCAAAAATGCGCCCTTTCAATGAAGTTTATCATCCTTGGAACTGGAGAGGCTGGTGGGATTATGGTACAGGAGCCCTAGGTGATATGGCCTGCCATATCTTGCACCCTGTCTTTGAAGGTCTAAAATTGGGCTATCCGACCAAAGTACAAGCTAGTTCCTCGTTGTTGTTGAACGATTCAGCACCTGTTTCCCAAGCGGTCAAGTTGACTTTTCCCGACAGAGGTAGAAAAGGAAAATTGAATTTGAACGAAGTTGACGTACATTGGTACGATGGCGGTATTAAACCTATGTTGCCAGATAATTGGCCAGCTGGGAAAGAGCCCAACAAAAATGGGGGAGGTACGTTCTTCTACGGTACCAAAGACATCCTTCATGTCGGTTGTTATGGTTTAGAGCCGGAATTATTGTCAGGTCGGAAAATTTCAGCGCCAAAAACAGAAAGAAGGGTTGAGGATGAACTAGGATTGAAATGGAATGAAGGCGCCCATGAAATGGATTGGGTTCGCGCAAGTAAAGAAAGTGCGGAAAATAGAAAGCCATGTACTTCCGATTTCTCAGAAGCCGGTCCTTTCAATGAGATGGTTGTTATGGGCGTACTTGCTGTTCGTTTACAAGCCTTAAATAAGGTCCTTGAGTGGGACGGTATAAATATGAAGTTTACCAATATTGGCGCGAATGAGGAAATCAAGACCGTCATTAAGGATGGTTTCAAAATTCATGATGGCCACCCAACTTTTAACAAAGATTGGACAGAGCCTATGAATGCGATGGCCTATTCAGAGGAATTGGTGAAACATACCTACAGGGATGGCTGGTCATTGCCCGATATGCCCGCTTAGTATGTGTTTTGGAAATAAAAGTTTAATAAACAGTACAGAACCAGTCCATTAACGGCCGGTTCTGTACTTAAATTCAATAAATAGATACCTATGAGAAAAATTAGTTTAGTATTTCTATTCAGCCTGCTCTTATTGCCAGTGCTAAATAGTTGTAAAGACAAAAAAGCAGAACAAAAAGAAGATGCCGCGGCAGAGGCCGAAGCGGTTAAAGAAGTGGCAGAAGAGGCTCCTTTGAATGGGCTTTCCGAAGCCGAAAAAGCTGACGGTTGGGTACTGCTTTTTGATGGTAAAACATCAGAAGGATGGCGGGGTTATAAAAAGGATCATTTCCCGGCAGCATGGGAAATTGTTGATGGTACGTTGCATATGATAGGCTCTGGCCGTGGAGAGGCAGGAGCGAAAGATGGGGGCGATATCATTTATGATAAACAATTTCAAAACTTCACCTTAAGTTTAGAATGGAAAGTATCTGAAGGTGGTAATTCAGGCATTTTATACTTAGGAGAGGAAGAGTTGGACTATATATGGAAAACCGCTCCTGAAATGCAAATATTGGATAATGAAAGACACCCTGATGCTAAATTGGGCAAAGATGGCAATCGTATGGCGGGATCCTTGTATGATTTGATACCAGCCAAACCACAGAATGCCAAACCTGCTGGCGAATGGAATAAAATTGAGCTTACGGTGTTTAAAGGGACTGTAGTCCATAATCAAAATGGTGTAAACGTTGTTGAATACCATTTGTGGACTCCAGAATGGAACGAATTAGTGGCTGGCAGTAAATTCCCAGCACTAAATCCCGATTGGGCTGATGTACCCGCTAAAGGTTATATTGGGTTACAGGATCATGGTGATGATGTTTGGTTCCGAAATATTAAGATAAAGGAATTGTAGCAAGAAGTTCTTGCAACCAGTAAGCCCCACATTGTTCAATGGATAGTGTGGGGTTTTTATTTGGCTTCAAATCCTTCTTGGGATCCTGAAAAAAGTTCGTTATTTCAATTCTACCGGGAGTTTGCCTTTAGCGGGTATGCTACCTCTAAAATGGGATGCCGCCACCTCTTGGAAAACTTTGAAATTTTGGTAGCATACAACGATTGTATTTGCTTTTTGATAGTCAAAAAGTTGTAGTGCATAAGGGTTTCCAAAGAGGTACACGATGACATTTTTGGTGTTTAGCAATTCATTGACAAAGCTGATTTCATCTTCTGTAAATCCAAATTTATTGGTAGGTTTTATTTGGGGAGGTTCCAACGATAAAAGTATGTTCCCTTCCTTTTCAATATCCTCAAAGTCAAAATCCGAAGCATCTGTTAATGAATAAGTGCGGAAGGCATCATATTTTCCAAGCATCCCCAAAAATGATTGTACCACTTCCGTCGTATTTGTAATGCCAATAAAACCGCTCTTTCTGAAATGGGCAATATAATCCTCACTTCCTTGGATTAAGGTGATGCTTGCTTTGGCTATTTCGGTGTTTAGGTTATTGGGGTCAATAAGTGCTGCTTGGACATCAACTTCAGCCAATATTGCCTTTTCCTTTAAGGACCAAACACGTTTAAACGCTTCTTCGATTTGCGTTTCGGTGGCCTTTTCCAAAATCATTTCAATGCCGGCTGAAACCTGTTCGGCAAAGCACAGAATATCATTTCCGGCGTCAAAGGCCAACCATTCAAGCTCCCCCTTTATCGTATAGTTTTTCGATACGGCATGCATGTTTAGGGCATCGGAGATCACCACGCCTGCAAAACCAAATTCATCGCGTAACAACCCTTTTATCATGTCTTTCGATAGGCTTGAAGGTGTGTGATGTCCATTGGAAAGTGAAGGAACGGCGAGGTGGCCCACCATGACCGAAGCTACCCCATGTGCTATGAGTTTCCTGAACGGGTAAAGTTCGTTGTTCAATAAATCCGCTTTGGACTTTTCGATGACCGGAAGACCTAAATGCGAATCCACAGCCGTATCCCCATGACCTGGAAAATGTTTGATGCTCCCCAATACGCCTTCACTTTGAAGGCCTTTTAAATAGGCCATGGACTTTTTGGTAACGTTGATTTTGTCTTCACCGAACGAGCGATATCCGATAACCGGGTTCTTGGGGTTGCTATTGATATCCAAAACGGGGGCTAGATTTAAATGTATTCCCGCTTGTTTACAATCATGGGCAATATTTATGCCCACTTGAAAAACCAAATCAATAGCATCCTCTAGGGCACCCAACGTTAGGGCATACGGGTATTGCGGCGTGTTTTCGATACGCATGGCAAGCCCCCATTCGGCATCAATGGCAATCAGGAGACGATGGCTTGATTTTTTTTGGTAGCGTTGTATTAGGGTTTGGAGCGTTTTGAAACTTTCCTTATTATAGACCACCTTTTTTTTGCCTTCATAGTTGGTAGCGGCACTGGCCCTACTATGAAAAAAACAAAGTCCTCCGATGTGGTTTTCAGCAATCAGCTCTTCCAATGCCTGTATTTCCGCCTCCGAATCATTGACAAAGGCAGCGGGCATAAATAATTGACCTACTTTTTCAGTTCGGGTCAAATGTTGGGTTGCTTTGACATAGGGAAGTAATTTATGCATCGGTATTTTTGGTTTTTTTTCCAAAATCAGCAGGATAAGTAATAAATTTCAATAAAAGTAGTGCGGGAAGGGAGGATACGACCACCCAGATAAAAAAGCCCCCATAACCCAACCATTGTTGTATGTAGCCGCTGATCATACCAGGCAGCATCATTCCTAGGGCCATAAACCCGGTGGCGATCGCATAGTGCGATGTTTTTGATTTGCCCTCCGCTATATAGATCAAGTACATTAAGAAAGCGGCAAAACCAAAACCATACCCAAATTTCTCAAAGATTACAGTAGTTGTCACGGCCACTACGTTTGTGGTTTTGGTATAGGCGAGAAGTGCGTATAGTACATTCGGTAGATTCAGTGAAAGTATCATCGGAAGCATCCATTTTTTCAGTCCGTCACGCGATATCAAAATACCCCCCAAAATGCCCCCGAACGATAAAAAGATAACACCGACTGTTCCAAAGATCGTCCCCAATTGTTCCGTGGAGTAGCCTAAGCCACCCTTGGCCGGTGAATCCAATAAAAAGGGAGCTACCATTTTAACGAGTTGTGATTCTCCCAACCTGTAAGTTAGAATAAAGACCAAGGCCATTCCGATATTGGGTTTGTTGAAGAATGAGCTGAAAACTTCCCAGAAGCTTTTAGGTTTGTCCTTTGCAATGGCCGCTGATGATTCAAACTTGGGTGTCACAAAGAAATTCGATACGGTCAATGCCAACATCAAAAAAGCGGTCGCTATCATGGTCATGCTCCAAGCCTTGGTGTTGTCCCCATATTTCTGTTCCAAAAAACCGGCCATGATAACAATCAGCCCTTCGCCGGTCACCATAGCCAAACGATAAAAAGTACTTCGAATACCTACAAAAAAAGATTGTTTTTTTTCGGTCAGACCCAACATATAATAACCATCGGAGGCAATATCATTGGTAGCCGAAGCAAAAGCGGCCATCCAGAAACAGGCCAAGGTGGTCATAAAAAACATTTGGGTGGGCAAGCTTAAACCTACTGCCAAAAGGGCAACGGAAATCAATAGCTGCATCGCCAAAAACCATTGGCGTTTGGTGCTTTTAAGATCAACAAAAGGACTCCATAGGGGCTTAAGTACCCAAGGGAGGTATAATAAACTGGTATAGAGCCCAATATCTTCATTGCTAACCCCGAGTTTCTTGTACATGATCACCGATACGGTAACGACCAACACATAAGGCAACCCTTGGGTAAAATAAAGTATGGGTACCCAGGCCCAGGCCCACTTGTTTTTTTGAATCATATCAGTTGATTTCTTTTAAATGTATGATTTTCGGTTCACTTTCACGTCGATATTTATCAATGAGGATTAGGGCGATATGTTTTCTTTTATTGATTGTTTCAGACGGAAGTAATACCGAGGAGTCCTTATGTATCGGGATTTTGGCGATTAAATCCTTGATGCGATATTGTTGCTTTGGTTTTTTCCCCGACGCATAAATTGTAGCGAAACGATAATCATTTAAGTCATTGAAATTTAATGCGATAGAATCATTTTTTTGTAGTAAGGATTTAAGTTTGAAATCCGGAAGGGAACTCATTTGGGCTTTGGGTGCCATTGGGGAAAGGGACTGCCATTTGTAATACTTCTTTTTAAGTTGTTTCACTATGTCGGCCTTGTCAGTCATTAGGCTTTTGGCGCTAAAAAACACATTGCCATGAACGGCTTCATTTTTCCGGGCATAGGTCAATTGGTTTGGAAGCTCTTTTTTGTCTTCCCATGCCTTATCACTATTATTACGAATCTTGTAAGGACCATTACCAATGTAAAGATTGGTGTTGGTACTGTGGTCCGCCCACCAATCAACAATGGTTCGATGTGAGGCTACCGGCAGGTCCATGCTCCAGTAGATTTGGGGCACCAAATAATCCAACCAGCCCTTTTCCATCCAGAGCAAAGGGTCGGCATAAAGGTTCTCGAAGGTAGTTTGCCCTGCACGGGTATCGGAGCCCCTTGGGTCGGTAGACTTGTTTTTCCAAACTCCAAACGGACTTACGCCGAACTGTACCCATGGCTTGCGAGCCTTTATGGTTTCATGACCGTTTTTGATCAAAGAGTCCATATTACTACGACGCCAATCTTCGATCGTCTGGTTGGGCAGATGGTAGTAGGAATAGGTTAGGGAGTCTTTAATGACTTCGTCCTTTATGGTATAGGGATAAAAATAGTCATCATAATGAATGGCATCGACATCGTAGTTCGAAACGATTTCATCAATGACCGAAACCATGCGTTCCCTAACTTCCGGCAACCCTGGGTCATAGTAATACTTGGTCCCATATTTAAGCATCCATTCGGGATGTAGGTTAAAGTCATGGGTTGGATTCAATATTTCGGTTTTCAAATCAAAAGTAGCCCTGTATGGATTGAGCCATGCATGAAATTCCATTCCGCGATTATGGGTCTCATGTATCATCCATTGTAGGAGATTCTGTTCGGTATTGGGCGCCCGTCCTTCCTTTCCCGTCAAAAAGCGGGACCATGGGGCGAATTCCGAATCATAAAAAGCATCCCCAGCAGTCCTTATTTGTACAATGGCCGCATTAAAATTGAGGGCTTTGTAGAAATCAAGGATTTCAAGATAGTCGGCCTTTTGCTTTTCAATGGCATCATTTCCATTTTTAGGCCAATCGATATTCACTACTGTGGCCACCCAGACCCCTCTAAATTCGGTTTTTGG
>NZ_JBATHS010000148.1:0-13826 GCF_049667165.1 Maribacter sp. | reverse complement strand
TTTGGTCGTGGGTACCTACGGAAGGGGGTATTACATTCTGGATGATATTTCCCCCTTGCGGGAATTCGATCTCGATGCCAAGGACAAAAAAGCGCATCTGTTCAGCCTTCGCCCCGCCTACCGTTTTCATGACAAGCAAAGCATCAAGACCGATGGGCCCAGTAACAATTCAGGACGAAATCCGGCCTATGGGGCGGGGATCAACTACTATTTAAAAGATAGCACCGATCAAAAGGTGGAAATAGAAATCTTGGATGCCAATAATGAAATCATCCGGACCTTAAAAGGCGAAAACGAAAAGGGAGTACACCGCACCCAATGGGACCTGCGGTACGAACCTACCTATAAACCCCGATTACAGTCCACCCCTCCCGGAAGGCCCTGGGTACAGCTCAATGGGGAAGGTTGGCGCCCTCTCGTCACCTGGGATCTGGACCTATGGCGGGGGCAATTCGGGCCCCGGGTCGTTCCCGATACCTATAAAGTAAAACTCCGTATCGGGGAGGAAGAATATGTGCGTGAGGTGGAGGTATTGAAAGATCCTTCCTCAGAGGGTTCCTTGGAAGACCTCAAAGAGCAAGTGGCCTTTTCGTTGGAATTGCGGGATGCCATGAACCTTGCCGTGACCATGATCAATGATATTGAAGCCCTGCGGGCCGAGTTGAACGACATTATTCCCAGCCTGAAGCGGGAAAACGACAAACAACAGGCGAATGCGTTACGTACCAAAGCCCAAAACATAGCCGGGGCCTTGTATGACATCCATTTGACGGGGGCACGGGAAGATGCTTTTAGGGCTCCTATGAAACTGTATGGGCGGCTGAGTGCCTTGGCCAGTGATATCGGTGCCAATGGGGTGGATTTTAGACCCACCGACCAACAGCGGGAGGTGCAGGCCATTTTCAATACCCGCTTGGAAAATGCCAATGAGCGCTTTGAAAAATTTATGAAGGTGGAAGTAAAACGATTGAACGCCCAATTGAAAAATAGTAAGATCCAAATCCAGACGGATAAAAAAATCAAATCGTAACTAAAGAAAAAGCTATTTAATTACGGCATATTCCTGTAGTTCGGTGGCGTTCATACGAATGATATTGACATCCATAGGGATGGGCGTCAAGGGTGCATCAATAGAATCCCTCGGACTGTTCACGATGGCATCGACGACCTCCATACCCCTGATGACCTTGCCAAAAATGGTATAGTCGCCATCCAGTCGATGGACGCCCTCTTTGTTCTGCACAATATAAAATTGGCAGCGGGCCGAGAGCTTCTCCGGGTTGTTATCCCTACCGGCGCCTACGGCCCCGTAATCGTGTAACAAGTTCTCGTTGAACTCCGGTTTCAATAAATATTCGGGATCGGTAAATCCTTCCGGGGTATCGGGGCACCCGCCTTGGGCCACAAAATCGGGGATGACCCTATTGAACGTCAAGGAATCCCAATAGCCTTCCTTGGCCAATTGCAGAAAACTTTGTTTATGGTTCGGGGTTTCGTCATACAGCCAGATCAGGACCTCCCCTTGGGGTGTTTTTATCTGGGCGACTTCATAGTTCTGCGTTGCGCATGTGGAGAGCATGAACAAGAGGGGAAAAAACAATTTATACATGGTCTGGGATGTTTGTGCTAAGATAAAGAAAAGAGAACTTTTAAGAAGCCATCGTCTTCGCGAGGTTAGAAGCCTACCCGCCTAGTGCAGGCGATCAATGTCATTAAGTTAATACGGTCATGTGCGCAAATGTCTGGTCGAGCGCAGTCGAGAACTATATACTTGATCATATAAGGAGGTCTCGACTGCGCTCGACCAGACATCGAAATCAATTAATTTAATGATATTGGGCTGACGCTAGTGAGGGCGATCTCATTATTTTTGGCATTAAAACAAAGGTGCATTCACTTTAATTTGCCTTAAGCTTTATAATTTTTCCTTTATTAGCTCCCCTCCTCAGATGAGGAGGGGAATGAATTCCGCATCAGCGGAAGAAAGGAGAGGTTGAATTTCAACCATGTGGATTACGTTCCGAGTATGGAATGGCGAAAATGTAGTTTTTACATCCCCCTAACCCTACTTAGACAAGCTCAGCACAGGCCTTCAAAGGGGGAATAATTTCTCCCTGTCATTCCTGTCTTCGTCTTCGCGAGGAACGAAGCGAACTCCTTAATGTTGGCTACAATGATTCCGAGAATCTTCATTATTTTGTTATTCCTGTGATGTTGTCATTCCTGTGAAGACAGGAATCCATAATCATCACAAAGATGGATTCCGTACCCAATACGAAATGACAAAAAAAGGGACTAAAATAAATTAGTCCCTTTTTCAAATTTAGTTGATTATGTTGTCTTATTTGGCCATGGCATTTTTAATCATCCCAATAATGGCCATTAAAACACCGCCACCAACACCACCGCTGGCAACACTGCCTATAATTCCTGCCATGTCCATGGCCCCGGCATCAGCGCCAGCACCAATACCCAACATGCCAAGCAACTGACCTCCAAGTCCCCCGCCTAAGATTCCGACGATGGAATTGCCCAGGGTGCCCAAGGACATGTTCTTTAATAGTTTTCCGGCCAAGTTGCCCCCTAGGGCCCCAGATACCAGTTGAATGATTAACGGCAAATACGCTTCCATTTGTAAGGTTTTAGTTGATTATAATCTATAAATTTAACTTATTTATTTCTATTTTATTATTTTTTTATACTATTAAATATCGATTTCATATTATTTATAGATTAACATCGATGATTTGATAATAACGGAAAATAACCTCAAAATCTTGTGAATGGTCAAACCAAACCTTACTTTTAATCGCTTAAAAAGCAGCTTATCATGTGTATAAAATACGGCATCCTATGCCTATCGGTTATTTTCACTTTCAATGCCATGGCCCAGCAAGATGCCAGCACCCCAACTACGAAATTAAAGGCACTGATCATCGATGGACAGAACAATCATGACCAATGGCCCAAGATCACTTATATGCTCAAACAGTATCTGGAAGAAACCGGACTGTTCAAGGCCGATGTAAAACGCACGGCCTATACCTGGAAAGGGGAAGCCTATCTTACCGATTTTGCGATCGAAGGGATTCCTGACACCGAAATTTTGGACAAACCCAAAGCGGATCCTTCGTATTCCCCTGATTTTTCCAACTATGATGTCGTTATATGCAATTTCGGATGGAATGCCGCCCCATGGCCCAAGGAAACCCAAAAATCCTTTGAAGCCTATATGAACAATGGGGGTGGTTTGGTCGTTTTTCATGCCGCGGACAATTCCTTTCCCGAATGGCCTGCCTATAACCTGATGATCGGTTTGGGCGGATGGGGAGACCGAAGCGAAAAAGACGGCCCTTATGTCTATTATAATGACACGGACGAGCTAATACGGGATATGACCCCTGGAAATGCTGGTGCCCACGGACCTCAGCACGAATATCAAATCCAATTACGAAATACGGAACATCCGATAACCAAGGGGATGCCCGAAAAATGGTTGCACACCAAAGACGAACTTTACCAACAATTACGGGGCCCGGCGGAAAATATGGAGGTCTTGGCAACTGCTTATGCCGCTGAGGAACAGGATGGTTCTGGCCGCCACGAACCCGCCATGATGGTCTTGCACTACGGCAAGGGTCGTATTTTTCATTCCATCTTAGGACATGCGGATTATTCGGTACAATGTGTTGGATTTATCACCACCATCCTCCGGAGTGCGGAATGGGCCGCTACCGGAAAGGTTACGATTCCCATTCCATCTGATTTTCCCACAGCAGACCAATCGAACATTCGTGATTTTAAAATAGAATAACATGCAACTGACCCTAAGCATTCCCGCCCTGCTCTTCCCTGCAATCTCCTTATCGATGTTGGCCTATAATGCCCGATATTTGGCGATTGCCGCCCTGATCCGGCAATTGCACCAAAAATTCCAGGAAACAGCCTCTCCGGCACTAGGGCTACAAGTCAAGAAATTACGCCTGCGCCTTTCGATCATCAAGAACATGCAGGCGGTGGCCATCTTGAGTTTTCTATTCGCGGTGGTCACCATGTTCCTTATTTATATAGAACTGGAATTTTGGGCGAACCTGGTTTTCGGCATTAGCCTCTTGGCCTTGATGATTTCCTTGATCCTTTCTTTGATCGAAGTGCAATTATCGACCAAGGCGCTATCCATTCAATTGGAGGATATCACACCTGACGGGCAAAAATAATCATAACCCCCTAGCAGAAAAGTGAAAAACCGGTAGTTCTCCTAAACCGACCGCTCAGTCTGTGGTACCCGTTCTGTTTTCCCATCGATAATAGGATCGAATCGATTTTCAGGCGTAAAACATCGTCTAAAGTCCTTCCAGAGTTGGGTAATTTCAGTTTTAGAATGAAAAACAGACCCATCAGTTTGTTAAACGTCTTCGCGAGGCACGAAGTTTTTTGTCTTTTCATCTTTTAGTTCCCCTCCTCAGATGGGGAGGGGAATGAATTCCGCATCAGCGGAAGAAAGGGGAGGTTGATTTTCATCCAGGTGGATTCCGCACGAAGTACGGATTAGCAAAAAGCAAATGACTAGAACGGCATGCCCACATGAAAAAGGGCTTCGCCTTGGTTGACCACCGCCTGATGATTGATGCTGAAAACAAATCCGTCAAAAGGGGCTTTTATTTTTTTGCTGCGCTTGGCATAGGTATCGGTAATGAGTCCCATTTCCTGCCCTTTTCGCACTTCACTCCCATTGGTGATCTCAGGAATGAACATGCCCGCTGTGGGGGCGCGAAGCCATTTGCGATTCGCCAAGAATACCGATTCCGTGCGTTCAACATACATCGGTTCTATTTTCGGGATCATCTTAAAATGTTTTAAAACGTTCAAAATACCCTGCATGCCCTCCAAAATCGAATACTCATCGAACCGCATGCTTTCCCCGGCCTCAAAAACCAGGGAGGGTTTACCCAATTGAAAAGCGGCCTTCCTAAATGACCCTTTTATCATACGGGAGGGGAATGAAAATGGGGCATTAAAGACCTCGGCCAATTCCTTGCTTTTGGCATCTTCCTGGGTAAAACGTATTTGGGGGAAATTATGTCGTTGGGCACCGCCTGTATGCAAATCGATGGCAACATCCATCTGATGCATAATCTCTGAAACATAGTGATATGCAATACGACTCGCCATGGAGCCCGATTTTGTCCCTGGAAAACTTCGGTTAACATCCTTTCCATCGGGTACATCCCGGGAAAAGTGGATGAATCCGAAAATGTTCAATATGGGTACCGCAATGATGGCCCCCTTTTTGATTTTGAACCTTTTTTCTTGCAACATACGGCGTACGATCTCGATCCCATTGATCTCATCGCCATGCAAACCGGCCTGAATTAAAACCGTCGGGCCCGGTTGTTTTGAATTGAATACATAGACCGGTATATCGATCAGGGTGCCGGTCGGAAGCCTGTCGATCTGGATCTTTACCAGTTTTTCTTCCCCAGGAGCCACGGTTTCCCCGCCAATCGCTATGTTTTTATTTTCCTTTTCTCGAAACATTTCTTTCAACGAACAAAATTATCTCCTTGGCAATATTCACGCCGGTAGCCGCCTCGATCCCCTGTAACCCTGGGGAAGCATTTACCTCAATGAGCAAGGGTCCCTTTTTGGAACGGATGATGTCTACCCCTGCCACGCCCAACCCTAGATATTTGGTGGCTTTCAATGCCATGTGCAGTTCTTTGGCCGTGGGCGTGATCGGTTCGGTCAATCCACCCCGATGCACGTTGGAACGGAACTCCCCAACATCACTAATGCGCTTCATACTGGCCACCACCTTGCTGCCCACCACAAAAATACGGATATCCTCCCCGTTCGATTCCTCGATGAATTTTTGAATAAGGATACTCGTATCCATCTTATAAAACGTATCGATAATCGACTTGGCCGATTTCTTGGTCTCGGCCAAAATGACACCGAGCCCCTGTGTGCCTTCCTGAAGTTTTATGATCACAGGTGGCCCTCCCAAAAGTTCGATCTGTTCGGAAATATCATCGGGATTGATCGAGAAGAGTGTTTCTGGTATGGGAATATGCTTTCGCGACAATATCTGTAGGGTGCGCACCTTGTTTCTTGCCCTGATAATGCTTAGGGAACGAGCCGTACTGAATACCCCGTTCATTTCGAACTGTTTTACGATGGCCGCACCATGCCGGGTGACCTTTGAGCCTATTCTTGGAATAATGGCATCGAAGGCATCGGTGATGTTCTCATTGAAATAATACACTTTTGGCTTGCCGGCCCCCAATTTGACGGAACATTTGGTATGATCTATCAATTCAATATAATGCCCCAAATTTTCAGCTTCTTCCGCAATACGCTTTGTGGAATACACATTCATACTTACAGAAAGCAGTCCAATATCCATGTCCTTTGATTTTGCCTAGGGTAAGATCGTTGAAAAAAAAGAAACTGCCTAATAAAAAAATGATGCCCCAAAAATACAAACACTAACATAGAAGGGGTTGGTTTATTCCTACAGACGAAACACCGCGTTACCGCGACCTTCTATTAAGCTTGCGTCTGTACTTTATGGTCGATCAATACATCAATTTACAATCAAAATTTGCGCAAATCAGGTCGATGTCCTTGTTTAAGCAATCTTTATATATCGGGCTATTTGGTCATTAAACTTTAAACAGATTATTTTTTATCCTTAAAATGAGCCTAAAAAAGTCAATTTAAGTTCTTCAAAGTTTGTTCATATTTTGCCATTGCAGTAAATTTGCACCCAAAATCAACTACCAATGAGCGGGTTCTTTAATTCTTCAATAGGTAGAAAGTATGCCATGGCTCTTTCTGCTTTTTTCCTGATTATTTTTTTAATCATTCATGTTTCAGTAAACATTACATCCGTTTTCAGTAAAGACGTTTTTAATGAGCTTTCCCATTTTATGGGTACAAATCCATTGATTCAGTTTGCGATGCAGCCGGTATTGATCTTCGGGGTGATTTTTCATTTTGTGATGGGTTTTATCCTTGAAATGAAAAATAAAAGTTCCCGTCAAGTGAAATACGCTAAGAACAATGGCGCAGCCAATTCATCCTGGATGAGTAGGAATATGCTTTTAAGTGGTGCTGTGATTTTGGCATTTCTTGTATTGCACTTCATTGATTTTTGGCTTCCTGAAATGAACGTGAAATACCTTCAAGGCGATATGTCGGGACTACTATCCGATGGGGAGGGGTACCGCTATTATGAAGAATTAGTGCATAAATTTGAAAATCCCCTGCGTGTTGGTGCCTATGTCATCGCCTTTATTTTATTGGCGCTGCATTTGTTACACGGATTCACCTCTGCGTTCCAATCCATTGGAGCGACCATGGGAAGAAGAAAAACAGTTCAAAATATTGGCAAGGCCTATTCTATATTGATTCCATTAGGATTTATTATTGTTGCCCTTTTCCATCATTTTAACCATTAATACCATTACCTATGTCTGTATTAGACTCAAAAGTGCCGAAAGGACCAATTAAGGACAAGTGGACTACTTATAAGGACAAAATAGATCTTGTAAACCCTGCCAACAAAAGACTGATCGATATTATCGTTGTGGGCACCGGTTTAGCGGGGGGTTCAGCTGCTGCTTCCTTGGCAGAGCTGGGGTACAACGTAAAGGCCTTTTGTTTTCAGGATTCACCCCGTAGAGCCCACTCCATTGCAGCACAGGGAGGGATAAACGCGGCCAAGAATTATCAAGGTGATGGGGATTCTACCTATCGTTTGTTTTATGATACCGTAAAAGGAGGGGATTATCGCTCGCGGGAAGCCAACGTATACCGCCTGGCGGAAGTATCTGTGAATATTATTGACCAATGTGTGGCCCAAGGCGTGCCCTTTGCCCGAGATTATGGCGGATTGTTGGACAACCGTTCTTTTGGGGGCGTATTGGTATCCAGAACCTTCTATGCCAAAGGCCAAACCGGACAACAATTGTTATTGGGTGCCTATTCTGCCATGAATCGTCAGATAGGGCGTGGAAAAATAAAAATGTACAATCGCCATGAAATGTTAGATGTGGTCATCGTTGATGGCAAAGCACGGGGGATCATTGCCCGTAACCTGGTTACCGGTGAGATTGAACGACATTCAGGACATGCCGTTGTCTTAGGAACCGGCGGGTACGGTAATGCATTTTATCTGTCTACCTATGCCATGGGAAGCAATGTGACAGCTGCTTGGAAAGCCCATAAAAGAGGGGCCTTCTTTGCCAACCCATGTTATACCCAAATACATCCGACCTGTATCCCAGTAAGTGGAGACCACCAGTCAAAATTAACCTTGATGTCAGAGTCTCTTCGTAATGATGGTAGAATTTGGGTTCCCAAAACTTTGGAAGATGCCAAGGCCATTCGGGAAGGAAAAATGAAACCTACCGAATTATCAGAAGAAAAGAGGGATTATTATTTGGAACGTCGTTACCCTGCTTTCGGTAACTTGGTGCCACGTGATGTAGCCTCACGGGCAGCCAAAGAACGATGTGACGCCGGACATGGGGTAAATGCCACAGGGGAAGCTGTTTATTTAGATTTTGCCGCAGCCATTCAACGGTACGGTAAGGAGCAAGCCCATGTAAAAGGATTGGATGAAAATGATGCCGCCCTTGTGACCCAATTGGGAAAAGCGATGATAAAAAGTAAATACGGCAACCTTTTCCAGATGTACGAGAAGATCGTTGATCAAAATCCTTATGAAACCCCTATGATGATCTATCCAGCGGTACATTATACCATGGGTGGTATTTGGGTCGATTATAATTTGATGACCACGGTTCCCGGTCTATATGCCATTGGGGAAGCGAATTTTTCCGATCATGGGGCGAACCGACTAGGAGCATCCGCATTGATGCAAGGTTTGGCCGATGGTTATTTTGTGTTGCCCTATACCATTGGGGATTATTTGTCCGATGATATCAGAACGGGAGCTATTCCTACGGATTCCCCAGAATTTGAAGCTTCAGAAAACTATGTTACGGAGCGTTTGGATAAATTGATCAACAACAACGGTAAATACTCTGTAGATCATTTCCACAAAAAATTGGGGCTGATCATGTGGAACAAATGCGGTATGTCCCGTAATGCCAAAGACTTAAAAGAAGCCATTACGGAAATAGCAGCCCTAAGAAAAGAATTCTGGCAGGATGTTAAGATACCTGGACGCGCCGATGAATATAATGAGGAATTGGCCAAAGCAGGTCGTGTTGCCGATTTCTTGGAATTGGGTGAATTATTCGCCAAAGATGCCTTGCACCGCGAAGAATCATGTGGTGGGCATTTCAGGGAAGAATACCAAACCGCAGAGGGCGAAGCCCAACGAAGGAAAGAATTCCAATATGTTGCTGCTTGGGAATATAAAGGGGAACCCAGTGATGCTGCCCTCCATAAAGAAGAGTTGCAGTACAATGATATAGAAGTTAAAGAAAGAAGTTATAAATAGGAAACCTATGAAGTTAACCTTAAAAATATGGCGTCAAAAAGATGCAAAAGTGAAAGGCAAAATGGTAGCCTATCATCTTAACGATGTTTCTCCAGATATGTCTTTTCTTGAAATGCTGGATGTTTTGAACCAGGATCTAATCGATAAAGATGAAGAGCCCATTGCTTTTGATCATGATTGCCGAGAGGGAATTTGTGGTATGTGCTCCATGTTTATCAACGGTCGGGCCCATGGTCCTGATAGGGAAATCACCGTATGTCAATTACATATGCGTAGTTTTAAGGATGGGGATACCATTACCATTGAACCGTGGCGCGCCAAGGCATTCCCGGTGATCAAGGATTTGATCGTGGATCGCTCTGCCTTTGATAGGATACAACAAGCCGGTGGATTTATTTCGGTAAATACCTCAGGGAACACACAGGATGCCAACAACATACCCATTTCCAAACATGCCGCCGATACGGCTATGGATGCCGCTACCTGTATTGGTTGCGGGGCTTGTGTTGCATCATGCAAAAACTCTTCGGCCATGTTGTTCGTAGGGGCCAAGGTTTCACAATATGCCCTATTACCACAAGGACAGATTGAAGCTGCTGACCGCGTGAAGAACATGGTGGCACAAATGGATTTGGAAGGTTTTGGTAACTGTACCAATACCGGGGCTTGTGAAGTGGAATGCCCTAAAGGGATTTCCTTAGAGAATATTGCCCGCATGAACCGGGAATTGGTGAAAGCCAATCTTATCAAGTTCTAATAGAGCTACTGACGATTTATAGACAATCCCATCCGGTTTCGGATGGGATTTTTTATCTTTAAGAATGGCCAAATCCTATCCTGAAAATCGCATAAAAGTCCCTCGGTTCAATGAGGAATCCGGATTTTATACCACCCCCGAAAGATCCAAGATCATGGGGAAGATCCGTGGTAAGAATACGAAACCCGAACTGGTTTTCCGAAAGGCCCTATGGGCCGCCGGTTATCGCTATCGGATCGATTCTAGGAAATTGATCGGAAGACCAGACGTTGTCTTGAACAAATACAGAACCGTTGTATTCATAGACGGTGAATTTTGGCATGGTTATAATTGGGAAGAGCGCAAACCGAAAATAAAAACCAATAGGGACTTCTGGATTGCCAAAATCGAACGGAACAGACAACGGGACGTCGAAGTAAATACGGAACTCAAAAATCTTGGCTATACCGTATTCCGTTTTTGGGAAAAAGAAATAAAAAAGGATTTGGAAGGGTGTTTGCAAAAAGTGATTACCCATTTAGGGCAACCGTAGCGTAATACCGAACTGGTTTTCTTATTTTTATGGAGTTAGAACCTATTTATGCCAAACTATCCACATACCATTAATTCCAAACTCCCCAAGGTGAAAACCACGATTTTCACTACCGTGGGCAAAATGGCAAAAAAGTACGACGCCATCAACCTATCCCAGGGTTTCCCGAATTTTGACCCTGACCCAAAGCTACTGGATTTGGTTTCCAAAGCCATGCATGAGGGCCATAATCAATATGCCCACATGGCGGGGTTGCCCAAATTAAGGGAGGTCATTGCGACCAAGATCGCGACACTACACCATCGCGAATACGATCCAGAACGTGAAATAACGGTAACCGTAGGCGCTACTGAAGCCATTTTTACAGCCATCACGGCCTTTGTTGCCAAAGGGGATGAAGTCATCGTCTTTAAACCTGCATATGATTGTTATGAACCCGCCGTCGAAGTGAATGGGGGTATTCCCATCTATATACAACTAGAGGGGGATTTTAAGGTGGATTGGTCCGCTTTTAGGGAAAAGCTTACCCCAAAGACCAAAATGGTGATTATCAACACCCCCCATAATCCCAGTGGCACGATACTATCCAAGGAAGATATGCTTGAGCTTCAAAAAAGCCTCGTTGGCACAAACATCATCGTTATAAGCGATGAGGTCTATGAGCATATTGTTTTTGATGGTCGTATCCATGAAAGTGCCTCCCGATTTGATGATTTGGCCTCCCGAAGTTTTGTTTGCTCCTCCTTTGGTAAGACATTCCATGTGACCGGTTGGAAGGTCGGCTACTGTGCCGCACCGGCCGAATTGATGCATGAATTTCGGAAAACCCATCAGTTCAATGTGTTCTCTGTTGATCACCCTGTGCAACATGCTTTGGCCACCTATCTTCAAGAACCTCAACATTACTTAGGACTGAATGATTTTTATCAAGAGAAGCGCGATTTCTTTCTCAATGCCCTCAAAGGGTCGCGGTTTACCGTGGTGCCCTCCCAAGGCACCTATTTTCAGTTGCTCGGATATGCCCCTATTACGGAGGAAGGCGATGTTGATTTTGCCAAAAGATTGATTGTGGAACATCAACTGGCAAGTATTCCCATATCCGTTTTCAATGTAGCGGATTTGGATAACAAGGTATTGCGATTTTGCTTTGCCAAAACCCGGGAAACGCTGGAAAAGGCCACAGAAATTCTACGGAACCTCTAAGGTAGGGAAGCGTTCACCAAGGTCATGAATTCCCCAATTTTGTCGGGTTCTAACCAGCGGGTAACCACGACCAACCCATTTTCCTGGTCTATGACGATGAAATTACCCCCAAATCCTGCTGCGTAATACAGGTTTTCCGACAACCCTTCCCAATGACGGGGTCCTTTTTTGTTCAACCACCACATATACCCATAATTAACATTCGGTTTTGAAGGTGCAATCGCCTTTTTAATCCATGATTCACTGATCAGCTGTGCTGACTTCCATTTTCCCTTGTTCAAAAACAAAAGTCCAAAACGGGCCATATCCTCGGTATTGATAAAAAGTCCGGCTCCTGAATGTCCTCCTCCTGTGACCGACTTCATTCGAAAGCCATCTATTTCCGTCCAGGCGTGCTTATACCCATGCCACCGCCAGGTGGTTGAGGCCCCGATTTTGTCCATGATGTTTTCTTTGAGCACCATGGGCAGTGGCTTCCGCCATACATGGGTAAGGGCATATGCCAAGACATTTACCCGAACATCATTATATTCCATTACGGTTCCCGGTTCATTCAGGGTTCGGAACTTCCAATCGTCGACCCCTCCTTCTTGAGGGGGTCTATCGGCCCAATCCTTACCTCCCCAAAGTTCGCCCGACCAGTCGGAGTTCTGTTGTAATAGATGCTCCCAAGTTATTTTTGCATTGTGCTCGCCCTCAAAAGTGCCGTCCCAAATAGATTGCCCCACCTTCTCGTTGGTATCGGTGATAAGGCCAGTGTCTACAGCCAATCCCGCAACGGTGGAAAGGAAACTCTTGGTGACACTAAAGGTCATGTCGACCCGTTTGGTGTCCCCCCATGTGGCGACAACATAGCCGTTCTTAAGAATCATTCCGGCCGGTCCTCCCCGTTTTTTGGTCGGACCCAAAATTTCATGAAAAGGCTCCCTTTCGAACCCCTTTAAAATGGCAATCCTCAAATCCCGGTCGCCTGAATATTCATTGTTCTTTGCGAAATCAAGAGCTTCGCTGAGTTTGTCCGCATTAATGTTGAAATCATTGGAAGGTTTTTCCGCCCATTCGGCATTTCGCTCCGGGAAGTAAAAATTATCTTGTGCAACTAAGGAACAGGAACCCAAAAGGATTAAAAAAAGTAGCTTTATTGTACGCATTTAAAATGGATTTAATCGTTGTTGAAGTTAATCAAATCAAATCGCATTAGCCAATCCATTTGTTTGTCTTTTCCGATATAATAGGGGTGCGTTCCGAATTTATAAAATCCGTTTTCTTCGTAGAATTTAATCGCTTTTATGTTGTGTTCCCAAACCCCCAACCAGAGAAACGTCTTGGCCATTTTGGCTGTTCTACCTTTTATTTCTTGCAAAATGCATTTGCCAAGGCCTTTGCCTTGAAAATCGGTAAGCACATAGATACGTTCCAACTCCATCGAATCCTCCCCTTTCAAGTCAGTCTGGGCTCCATTTTCGTTCAACTTGAAGTAGGCCACAAGTTCATTTTTTTGATATACAAAATAAAATGAAGTGTTGGGATCATTCAATTCATCGGTTAGTTTATCCCTATGAAACGCAAAATCGATATAGGTTTTAAAATCTTCTGGGTTATTATCAGCCTCAAAGGCAGCGCAAAAAGTAGTTCTGGATATTTGGACCAGTTGATCCAAATCATCCTGGGCGCATTTTTTGTAAAAGAGATGCATTTGGTTTTTGATAGACCATGAAAATAGCAAAAAAAAGAGCCACGTTGTGGGCGTGGCTCTTATGCATATCATTTTTGAAATGATTATAGCATAAACAACTTTTTGATCAATAAAACTACTCCGTGATAAAAATCGTTTTTATACACTAAGATTTCATCTTTCA
>NZ_JBATHS010000147.1:0-2247 GCF_049667165.1 Maribacter sp. | reverse complement strand
TATGTATATGGTACTGAGATCCGATTGAACGGCGCCTTTGTGCCCGGCACGGAATCCTGGGTGAGCCTAGGGTATTTGAAAACCATGGAAAACAGTGATGATAAGGGCTACATCCCAAGGCCTACCGATCAACGTCTAAAAGTGGGCATTCTTTTTCAGGATTATGTACCTACCATCCCGAATTTAAAGATGTACCTTAACTTGGTTTATAATACCGGGGTACCGGGAGGTTCACCCAGTTATGCCGATCCCTATATTTTTCAGAACAGATTAAGGGACTATAAGCGTGCCGATTTGGGAATTTCACATATTTTTGTAGGCACGGACCAAGAATATCCTGAAAACCACTGGTTATATAAGTTCAAGGAATTGAGTATTGGCTTTGAGATCTTTAATCTTTTCAACAACCAAAACTCCATTACCAATACCTGGATCAGGGATGTGGATAGCAAGAATGAATTTGCGATTCCTAATTATATGACGCGTCGGATCATGAATGTTCGACTTAAAATGCGGTTTTGAGTAGCGTGTAAGGCCGTTAAAAACGAATGAAATGAAAAAGCTTCTAACAGTCATGCTCTTTTTGGGTTGTTTTTTGGCAACTGCCCAAAAAAACATTTATGAACATAAGAATTTTGATGATCTGAGCGAAAATCATAAAGTTTTGGCCATCCTACCCTTTCTTACCAATTTGGATTTGAAGGATGAATTATCGAAGATTGAAGTGAAACAATTGGAAGAGAAAGAAGGGTATGCGGTGCAGAATGCCTTGGAAACCTATTTTTCACAAAGAAAAAGAAAGAAAAAGTTTTCGGTAGAATTCCAGAATATCAAGAATACCAATGCCATTCTTTCCCAGAACAATATCACCTATGAAAACATCGATGTATATACCATTAAAGAACTAAGTAAGATCTTACAGGTCGATGGGATCATTAGTGGTAATATGGATCTCAATATTCTTCTTTCGAAAGGGGTGCCGACAGAATTCAGTCTTATGGACTACTTTCTTGGCGATTCAAACTACGGTCGCATAGGGATTAAGATTAGCGATGCTGCCTCGGGGAAGCTCCTTTGGAAGTATGAGAAAAAAATCGATAAAAAAACAGGCAAGAACACCTATGATCTTATTGACAGGATGATGAAACTGGCCACACGAAAATTTCCCTACGATCGTGAAAAGAAAAAGGACAGGAACAAGTCAAGGAATTAAGGCTGCATCAATTCCTTTAAGATCCCAATGGCATAATCCAACTCCTGAATGGTGTTGTATCTTGAAAATGAGAACCTGAATGATGGCTTGTCAAGGTCTGCTTCATTAAGCACCTCCTTCAATACATGCGATCCTACATCACTCCCCGACTGGCAGGCACTTCCTTGGGAAATGGCAATACCCTTTATATCCAAATTAAACAACAGCATCTTTCCTTTTTCATGACTTAAAGGCAATCTTATATTTACCAATGTATAGGTACTTTTATCCATAGTACCTGAAAGTCCATTAAAACAAACGCTGGGAATGTCCTGGACAATCTTATCGATAAAATATTTTTTAAGCCCTGATACATAGGTGCTCTCTTCATCAAGATTTTCATACGCTATTTTAAAAGCTTCCTCCAATCCTACAATATTGTGTACGGCTTCCGTGCCGGCCCTAAGCCCCCTTTCCTGTCCTCCTCCCGAAATCATGGGTTTGAGGCCAGAATTCTTTCTGATAAAAGCAAATCCCACCCCTTTTGGACCATGGAATTTATGGGCAGAGGCTGCCATAAAATCAATGGGGGTTTTTTGTACGTCCAATTCAAAATGACCGATAGACTGTACCGTATCGGAATGAAACAACGCCTTATTTTCCCTGCATATCTCCGCTACCTCGTCAATGGGGAGTAAATTGCCGATTTCGTTATTCACATGCATAAGAGTGACTAGTTTTTTGGAGTCGTCTTCTTGCAACAGTCGGGTTAAATGCGCGTGTTGTGGATTACCATGCATATCCAAATCAACATACTTCAAGGCTATGCCGAATTCCTTGGCCAGATCTTGGGTGCTATGCAGTACCGCATGATGTTCTATTTTCGAAGTGATGATCGTTCTTACCTTCAAATCCCGCACTGCGCTTTTTAGCACCATATTATCGGCCTCGGTTCCTCCAGAAGTAAAAACAATTTCAGTAGGGTGTGCCTTTAATTGTTTGGCAATGGTCTTCCGAGCCCGTTCCACGGCGGTTTTGGCCGTTCGACCGTAACC
>NZ_JBATHS010000146.1:0-2645 GCF_049667165.1 Maribacter sp. | reverse complement strand
CTTCTACCCTGTTCTTACCGTATTTGAAAAAATTAAACCTGCCTGATCTGACCATTGCCTCACCCGATATGGGAGGTTCAAAAAGAGCCTATGCCTATTCAAAAGCGTTAAGTTGCGATGTCGTTATCTGTTACAAGCAGAGGGCCAAGGCCAACATAATCTCACATATGGAGCTTATCGGTGACGTGAATGGCAAGAACGTGGTTCTGGTCGATGATATGGTCGATACCGCAGGAACTTTGGCCAAGGCAGCCGATTTGATGATGGAAAGGGGTGCGACCAGTGTTAGAGCCATTACCACCCACGGACTTTTATCGGGCAATGCCTATGAAAAAATAGATAAATCCCAATTGAAGGAATTGATCATCACCGATTCCATCCAATTGGAAATCAAGAGTAATAAGGTCAAAGTACTTACTTGTGCCGATCTGTTTGCCGATGTCATGCATAGGGTACATCACAATACATCAATCAGTTCAAAGTTCTTGATGTAACCAAAACATTTAATATTAATTTTTAACTATACTAATGAAGTCAATTACAATTAAAGGATCAGAAAGAGAAAGCGTGGGCAAAAAGGCAACGAAGGCCCTACGTAATGCTGGAAAGGTTCCTTGCGTAGTCTACGGAGGGGAGAAACCATTGCACTTTTCAGCGGATGAACTATCATTCAAAAACTTGGTTTACACTCCAAACGCGCACACTGTTGTGATTGAATTGGATAATGGCACCAAAATCGATGCCGTAATGCAAGACATACAGTTTCATCCTGTTAGCGATAGCATCATACACATAGATTTCTATCAACTATTCAAGGACAAAGAGGTGACCATGGAAATTCCGGTGCGATTGGAAGGAAGCTCCCCTGGAGTTCGAAACGGTGGTCGTTTGTTGTTCAGAAAAAGAACGCTTACCATCAAGGCCCTCCCTGATCACCTACCAGATTTCTTTAATGTGGACATTTCCAAATTAAAAATCGGTGATAATATCAATGTGGAATCATTGTTAAATGATGATTTTACCATCTTACACCCTGAAAGCACAGTAGTCGTACAGGTCAAAACTGCCCGTGCAGCTATTGTTGTCGATGAAGAGGAAGAAGAAGGAGTGGAAGGCATTGAAGGTGCTGAAGGCGCTGAAGGAGCAGAAACCCCAGCTGAAGCTGCTGCTGAAAGTAACGAATAAGCAGGATTTTATACGTATAACAAAAGCATCCTGATACTTTAGGATGCTTTTGTATTTTTATAGAAACACCGAATCGTTATGTTACACTTCTTAAAGTCCCTTTTTGGTAACACAAAATCATTTTTGGAAGAAACAGATCCCATGAAGAAGTTTTTAATTGTAGGTCTCGGAAATATCGGCAGCGAATATGCCGAAACCAGACACAACATCGGATTCAAGATACTCGATCAATTGGCAAAGGAAAAGGAATTCACCTTTGAAACCGTCAAGCTTGGTGATTTGGGAACCTTTCGGATAAAAGGTCGCACTGTGCTATGTCTTAAGCCATCGACCTATATGAACCGTAGTGGAAAAGCATTGAAATATTGGATGGAAAAGGAGAAAATACCATTTGAAAATATATTGGTAGTAACCGATGACATCAACCTGCAATTCGGCACATTACGACTTAAAGCCAAAGGAAGTGACGGGGGCCATAATGGGCTCAAGGATATTCAGCAAATCCTGAATACCATTACCTATACGAGGTTCCGTTTTGGGGTTGGGGCCGACTTCAACAAAGGAAGCCAGGTAGATTACGTATTGGGTACGTGGAACGAAACGGAAAAAAAAGCGCTGCCTGAACGATTGGAAAGAGCAACACAACTCATATATTCCTTTGTGCTCTCTGGGATCAAGATCACCATGAACCAGTTCAATAATACCTAATATCTATTAAAGTGCCTTAAAGGTAAAAACTCCGGATTGTGAACTATTCCCTTCCGCATCTTTTGTAATCACCCTCCAGAAATAGGTCGTATCAGAGCTGACGCCGACCACTTCATTTCTTCTGGTCGATGTCGGGGATGCTATCAGGTCCAAAGGCGGATTCTCCGTAGAAAAATAAACCTCAAAACCGATGATATCATTGTCTACGTCAGAAGCTGACCAAGCTAAGGTAATCTCGTTGTTTATATCCTTAAAAAGAGAGGCCCCATTTTGGGGACTGACCAACTGGGCCGGAAAAGGGGCATGTGTGGTCAAGTAACCGGCATTGTAAAAATACCAGGTAGTACTTGTGGCTACATCTGAAACATTCGTATTCTTTGAACGAACCAACCAAGAAAAAGGCTCGCCCTTCGCAATGGGCAATTTGGCGGAAATGGCATTGGTGTTTATCGTCTGCGTAATACTCGTATTCAAATTAGTGACCCTCAGTTCATAACTCTCCGTATGATCAGAGGCCATCCACTTAAATTCAATCTCACTTGTTGTCTCGTTCAAATCCCGCCCTGTAGTGCATTCAGAGTCTTTTTCGGGAAAAACCAAGTTGGCCGCAACTGGAGGTTTGGGGTCGCTTTTCTTGCTGCACCCAACCCAAAGGACACCAAATAACAATACGATGATTATCCTCATTGTTTTATGATTTTCGTTGTTCCTTTTACATACTCACTTTCAAACTTCATAATATATACACCGGA
>NZ_JBATHS010000145.1:0-5266 GCF_049667165.1 Maribacter sp. | reverse complement strand
CTATATTTCTTTTATAAGCACCCTAAATTTCCTACAAAATAGGGTAGTAAACAAATCTAAAAAGACCAATGCTGAAAATAAC
Source organism: Maribacter sp. (assembly GCF_049667165.1). Taxonomy (GTDB): domain Bacteria; phylum Bacteroidota; class Bacteroidia; order Flavobacteriales; family Flavobacteriaceae; genus Maribacter_A. The sequence continues at coordinate 5,184 of NZ_JBATHS010000145.1, read as the reverse complement.
CGTTGATCGGGTATCCTTTGCACCATGAAAAAGGAGTGTGGTTTTTTTTAATGGGTCTTAGTTAAGCACGATCTCATCAACGAACAACCAACTGTTACCGCCAGGGTTGGGGTGCCATTCGGGGTTTTTCAATTGACTGTTGACCTGTACCCGTACATATTTGGCCGAAGTAGGGGCAATGTCCAAATCAAAGAACCGGAATTTCGTATTCGTATTGATCGCTTCCGGTCCCAAATTTTGGGTCTTGACCAATTTAAAATCCGTGCCGTTCGTAGAGGTCCAGACCTTAAACCCTGTAGGATAGAAAATCCATTTTTCAGGGGAGGAGAAGGCCCCCACCGAGACCGAGGATACCTGTTCTTCTTTTCCGAGTTCTATGGTGGCCGTAAAATGGCTGCCTTCAAAGCCAATCCAATTGCCATCCACAAAATTGACGGTTCCCCTTTTCTGGTCGATCAGTGTCTGAGCCCCATGGCCCTTATAGCGTTCGTTGGGGTTTTTATTCAAGGTAATCGCGTTTACGGCAAAGGAGATTTTCTTAAAACTGGAGGCGGTTACCTCGCTCAAATGCCACCCCGGGGCGTGGGTCACCGCTTTTACTTCGGTAGATCGGGTGATCGTCAGCGGTTTTGAATACTGTGTGGAGGTGGAATCGGGTTCCGAACCATCGAGGGTATAAAAAATCTGGGCATCATCAAAAACATAATCTAGCGCTATGTGTAACGAATCGGTAAAGAAATCGGTCTCGGCGATGATCGTGGGCGGTTCCAACTTGGTGGCCCTGAAAATATCACTATTGATCTGTCCCTGTACGGTGACTTCGGGATGGGCACTGGCATAGGCGTCCATGGCCTCGTTGGTGATATCGGTTTGCCAGAGATAGAGATGGGTAAGACTGGGCATGCCTTCTAGTTTTTTTAACCCCGTATTATCGATTTCGGTACCATAGAGGTTCAAGGATTCCAAATGTTCCAACCCTTTGATGACGTCAATAGATTTATCCGCAATGGTCGTTTTTTGCAATTGTAGCTTGGTCAGGTTTTTAAAGGGTTTTAGGGAAGGGGCCAACGTATCATTGAAATTGGTTTTCCCCAGATTCAATTCCACGATATTCTTGGCATATTTTTTTAGGGCCTTAAAATCCCCAGGAGTCAAATCGGTTCGCCCAAACAGATTGATTAAGATCAATGGGCTCTTTGCCGCCAGGCGGGAGGCCGAAATATTGGAGCCGTTCAAATCGGCTAACCAGGTATTGGGCACTTCACCGACCTCCTTGGCGATCAAGGCCCGAGTGGAGGTGTCTTCCTCCAAATTCTTCAATATCTTTTCGAGTTGCTCTGTTTTGTCCATAGTACCGACCAAACAATCGAAGCAATGATCATGGCCCATCCACCATTCCAATAGCGCCAATTCGTCAGCGGTGGGCTGTACCTTTCCCTTGGGGGGCATATGGTCCTCATTTTCCAAAGGTAGTTGCAGGTGGTGCAGCAATAGGGAAGGTTTATCGGGGGCCACCGAATCGAGAATGCTTCCCGATTCACCGCCCGTCAAGAGGTTTTCCTTCGTATCCATCAACAAACCTCCCTTTATCTTGGAGGTATTGTGACAGCTCACACATTTGTTGTCGAAAATAGGTTGTATGATATCGGCATAGACAAGGGCTTTGTCCACATCCTCAATAATCACTTTTTGGGTAGTATGGTCCGCAAAAAGGAAATCCTCCCCATGCGTCATACTGCCCCCATAATGCCCGGTAATGCCTATGTGGATCAGGACCACAATATAGAGGGGCATATAGAGATTTTTCGCCATGGGCGTGGTGGACTTTTTAAGAAAATAGAGTCCGGCGGTCAGTACCGTAAAGGCCACCGCCAACCAGCGATGGCGAAAAAGCAAGGTTTCATCATACCCGCCATTGTCGGCCAATAACCATCCCGTGCCCAATGAAATAATAGCGGATAGGGCACCAAACCCTAAAACCATCAAGATAATATCCCGGACCGTATCGGAGGGTTTTTTGCGAAACCCGATTTCCAAGATAAACCCAATGATCAAGATCCCTATGGGCAGATGGATCACCAAGGGATGTAAATTTCCTATTTGTAGGGTTTGTGCGATCATTTATTCAACTAATATTTCATCCATAAAAAGCCAGGGTGCCGTGCCTTTGCCCTGGTGCCATTGGGGTATTTCATCCAAGGGATACACCTGCAGCGTCAATTGGGAATAGGTTCCTTTTTTAAGGGGGACGGCAATCATTGCCAATTGGTTGTCCTGTTGTTCTTCTGCGCTTTCAATGGTTATTTTACCGATTTCTTGGGTACCTGAAAGCACTTCGATTTTCTGTGGGGCAAAAATCCATCCCCCTTGATTTTGCAGGGTACTTACCTTAACGAATGAAAGTTCCAATTCGTTATTAAGGTCGATGGTAATGGTGATGGGATTGCCCTGAAAACCCATCCATGCATTGCTTCCGCTGAATTGTAATCCGCCTTTTTGCATATCGACCAACCCTTGGGCACCCGAACCTTTGTAATTGTCATGGGGTGGAGGGGTTAAGGTAACGGTCGCCTTTGAAATATCATGGACCAGTTTTTCAATGGGCAGACTGACTTGGTCACTAGCCCTAAAATCGGGATGAAAGGCCTTGGCTTTAAGAGTTGCGGAGTGCTTTAATTGTATGGGCGCGGTATACATGGCACTATGCCCGTCTACGTCCTTCCCGTCGAGGGTGTACCGGATCTGGCTTTCGGGAAACCCAAATTGTAGGGTGAAGGTGGCGGCATTTTTAAAAAGTGCGGAATCAACGGCAAATAGGGGCGGTGCCAATTGAAAGGTGCCACTTGCTTCATAGGTCCCTTTTTTCGAGGTACAGGAACCAAGGATAACCAATAGCGGAAGAAAGAAAATTGCCCTCATACCTAAACCCTAAATAATTTAATCGGATATGTTTTTCCGGAATTCCACTGAGCTACATACAGGTTTTCATCCTCATCTACACATACATCATGGGGATGATGGAAGACCTTTACGGTCTGATACATAGGGTCCAAAACGTTTTCATTATAGGTCGGAATGCTACCCCCTGGGGCGGAAACAAGTTTGTTGTCCTGGTCCAAAATGGAAATGAACCCGGTACCCTCACTGCCATCACCAGACCAAATCGTGGCCAAATACACATGTGTGCCATGGATGACCGGTCGGCAGATATAGGCCCCCGGCAAGTCCGAACTTTCTATAAATTCACCCTCCATAGAAAACCGCTTTAGCTTATTCTGCTGTCTGGCGGTAATCAAGAGGGTAGGGTCAGTAGCATTTCGAGTGTCGATACAAATGCCATGGGCATTATTGAACTTGGTATCTTCCTGCCCCTTACCTCCGAAGGTATTGAGCAGTTCCCCTTTGGCATTGTAATGCATAATGTATTGTTCTCCATACCCATCGGCGATATAGACATCCCCATTTTCGGCAATTGCGGTCTCGGTAGGGATGTACGATTCCTTGGTGTTGTATTTTCCCGATTCCTTTGGATATTCAAAGACTTGAATGACCTTGCCATCGATGGTGGTTTTGATGACCTCATGCCGTGCATTGTCGGAGATATATAAAATATCCTCCCCATTTTCAACATGTAGGGTAAGTCCATGCGCCCCAGGATAATCGGTGCCCCAAACTTCGATCAGCTTTCCTGATGTATCATAAACGATCACATTGTTCTTGGTATGGTTGGTCAATAGAAGGATTCTCCCCTTAGAATCCTGTACCATTTCGTGACAGTCATTGACCGGATAGAATTCCGAATTGAGCGCCCCCCAATTCATATCGATTTTATATTGATGCGAACCATGACCAATGACCAAGTCCTTGTATGGGGCCATCGCATTCAATACAGGCATACCCGCAAGGATTCCGGTTGTGGCCAAGGCCGTATGTTGTATAAAATTTCTTCGCTTCATGGGTATGGACTCGTTTTGGGTTAAGTCAAAATATCATGTACCACATGGCCTTCGACATCGGTTAATCGGAACCGTCTTCCCTGGTATTTGTAGACTAGCTTTTCATGGTCGATACCCAATTGGTGCAACAAGGTTGCTTGAAAATCATGCACGTGTACGGGGTTTTGGGTAATGTTATAGCCAAAATCATCGGTCTCCCCATACACGATGCCGGGTTTAATACCCCCACCGGCCATCCAGATACTAAAGGATCTTGGGTGATGGTCACGACCGTAATTCGTATCGGTCAACACGCCTTGGGAATAATTGGTCCTGCCGAATTCCCCGCCCCAAATGACCAAGGTATCCTCGAGCATTCCGCGTTGTTTTAGATCGGCGACCAAGGCTGCGGAAGCCTGATCCACATCCTTGGCCTGCTTGGTGATGGCCCCGGGCAAATTATCGTGTTGGTCCCAGCCCATATGGTACAATTGGATAAAGCGAACATCTTTCTCCGCCAACCGTCTGGCCAGCAGACAGTTTGCCGCATAGGTACCCGGTATTTTCGCATCGGCACCGTACATTTTATAAATATAATCGGGTTCGTTGTCCGTATTGATGACTTCGGGAACAGAGGTCTGCATACGATAGGCCATTTCGTATTGTGCGATTCTACTCTGTATTTCGGGGTCCCCACTTTCTTGGAAATGCTTGTCGTTCAAAGCCGCAATCTGATCCAACATCGCCCTTTTTCCTTCCTTGGTCATCCCCTTGGGATCGTTAAGATATAAAACGGGGTCTTTGGCCGCCCTGAATTGTACCCCTTGGTGCAAGGAATGAAGAAAACCATTGCCCCAAAGTCGGGTATATAAGGGCTGCCCATTAGGTCGGCCAGATCCCCGTGACAGAAGTACGGTGAAGGCTGGAAGGTTTTCATTTTCACTGCCCAGCCCATAACTTAGCCAGGAACCGATACTCGGTCGACCGGGTTGTTGTGATCCCGTTTGAAAAAAGGTTACGGCAGGGTCATGGTTGATGGCCTCGGTATACATCGATTTAATGATACAGATATCATCCGCCATTTTCGCAGTATAGGGCAATAGGTCACTGATCCATGTCCCGTTTTTGCCGTGTTGCTGAAAACCGAATTGGGAGCCTACCAAAGGGAATTTGTCCTGTCCGGAAGTCATTCCGGTCAATCGCTGTCCATTTCGAATGGATTCCGGCAATTCTTCCCCTCGCCGTTGGT
>NZ_JBATHS010000144.1:0-7759 GCF_049667165.1 Maribacter sp. | reverse complement strand
GGGGCACAGGGAAAGGTATATCCATATCCATCACAAACAAAACTAGGTGATTCTTTAGTTGATGTCACCTATGAGATGGTCTATTTGGAAAATGAATATGTGAAGGTAAAAGTGTTGCCTGCATTCGGTGGTCGACTTTTTTCGGCCATAGACAAAACGAACGGGCATGAGCTTTTTCATACCAACAGTGTCATAAAACCCGATTTGATCGGTACCTTGGGAGCATGGGTCTCAGGAGGGATTGAGTGGTGTTTTCCACATCATCATAGAACCACGACCATGATGAAAAGTGATTATAGAATGGTTGAAAATAAAGATGGCAGCGCAACTATTTGGATCGGGGAAACCGAAAAAACCATGGGTATGAGGGGTGTTGTAGGGATGACCTTACGACCGGGGCACTCTTACATCGAGGTAGATTATCGCATCAATAACACCAATACGCTTACAAAGACCTTTCTATTTTGGGCCAACGTCGCCATTACCGCCAATGATGACTTTCGCACCTTTTGGCCGCCAAGTCAAGAGATTGGGGTATTCCATAATAATTCCAGTTTTATACAGTGGCCATTGTCAAATGCAACCGACAACTATGGCCGTACAAGTTATCCTGAGGGGGTAGACCTTACTTGGTGGAAAAATCATCCTAATCCTGTTTCTTTCTTTATGTGGGACATTAAGGAAGGTTTTATTGGAGGTTATGATTATGGCCAGAAGGCAGGTACGGTCCATGTCGGTGATCTCTATAAGAACAATGCCTCCAAATTATGGCAATTCGGTCCCGGATTACAGGGACAGAATGCCAGACGTAAGCTAACCGATGATGGTAAGGCTTATGTAGAATTGATGACCGGTACCTTTTCTAACAACCAACCGGATTATAGTTGGATCTTACCCCATTCCGTAAAAGATGCAAAAAATTATTGGTATCCCATTCGTGACTTGGAGGTAGTGAAGAACTCAACAACCGAAGCTGCTGTTACCTTACAATTGCGAGATCCTAAAACGGTTTTTTATGGTTTTAACACCACGGGTGTATTTAAAAATGCCAAAATACTTCTAAAGTACGGTGATGCCATTTTGGTAGAAAAGACAATAAATATTGATCCGGCAAATCCATTTACGGAAACCTATAAGAGTCGCAAACCCTTGGACGAATATCAGTTGTACGTAGAACTTCGCGATAGTCAAGGGAATAGTTTGGTGTCTTACAAGCCCTACAAGTTAATCAAGCCCGAACTGCCTGATCCACAGGAAAAAGTAAAACGTCCTGAAGAATTGACCAGTGTAGAGGACCTGTATTTAACAGGTAGGTTCGTGGAGCAATTTAATCGCCCGGGTATAGATCCCGATGAATATTATTTGGCAGCTTTGGAAAAATCCCCGAATGACTATAGGGCCAATATGGCTTTAGGTGCCCGTCGATTGAATCAGATGAGATATGAAGAAGCCTTAAAATATTTTGATGTAGCGGCCGATAAATTGAAGGTGAAATACTATCAACCCAAAGAGGGGGAGCTTTTTTACAATCGAGGTATGGCACATAAGGCACTCGCACATGAGGATGAGGCCTATAAGGATTTGGCAAGATCTACTTGGTACTATCAATGGTCTTCTGCAGGTAATTACGAATTGTCATTATTGGAAAGCCAAAAAGGAAATTATGCCAAGGCGCTCGAGTATGTAAAGGAAGCCTATTCCACGAATAATAGGGATGGGCGCATTATTGTATTGTACGCATCCTTACTTCGAAAAGCAGGGGATAAAGCCAAAGCCGAGTCCCTCTTGGAAGAACATTTGGCCTATGACCCATTGGATTTCACCGCAATGAATGAACTAGGATTGCTCAAAGGGGAGCCTTCAATGGCGAAGTGGCACAAGAACATGCAGGATATTGAAAACAACTATTTGGAAATCGCTACCCATTATATGAATGCCGGATTCTTGGAGGATGGTCTTGCCCTCTTGTCAGCATTGGAAGATCCAAAAAATCCATTGGTCCATTATTACCTCTCATGGTTTCAAAGTAAATTGGGTAATGTGGCACAAGCCAAGGCTTATTTAGCAAGTGCAAACGGTTGTAGCTTGGATTACAGTTTTCCCTATCGTCCTGAAACCGAATCCGTTTTGCGTAATGCAATACAATTGGATGCGCAGAATGCAAGGGCTTACTATCTTTTAGGAAATCTACTTTATGATAACCAGCCCGAAGAAGCCATGGCTGCTTGGGAAAAAGCGGGAACATTGGATACAAGTATTCCTTTGGTGTATCGCAACCTGGCCTTTGGTGATTTTTACCATACTAAAAATCCAAAGAAAGCCATTGAGCATATGACCAAAGCGATTTCACTAAACGGCACAAATCCCTTATGGTTTGCTGAACTATCGAAATACTATGACGAATCCGATGAGGATTTTGTCGCCAATCTTTCCCTTTTGAAAAAGAACCTGGATATAGTAAGAAAAGATGTTGCAGCCCCTAAAGCCTATGTTAAACTATTGAATCTTAATGGTGAATATGACGAGGCGATCGACTTTTTAGGCCAGCACCATTTTAGAACCTGGGAGGGAGGTCGTGAGACGTATTGGTATTATGTAGATGCGCATACTTTGAAAGCTAGGGAACTTATAAAAAACAAAGAATACCAAAAAGCCATTTCACATTTAGAAAGCGCTTTGGAATATCCTGAGAACCTAGAGGTAGGAAAACCCACCAATGATGAGAAAAATGCAATGATCTATTACTATATGGGAGAAGCCTATGCCCAAATGGGGGATATGAAAAAGGCGAATGAGAGTTATCGCAAGTGTGCCTCCGCCGATAATGGTAGGGGTATGTATGACCTAATATACTATCAAGCCAAGGCCAACGAAAAATTAGGGAATACCGAGAAGGCAAAAACCATGTATACGGATCTTATCGAAAGAGCGCAGAAACAACGTACCCTTGGGGATAGTAATACCTTGATAGCTGTTGAAGAAGCATCCACAACCAATAAGGAGGCCATATCAGATGCGTATTTTCTTGAGGCCTTGGGCAATATAGGATTGGGAAATAAGGAACAGGCCATTCAATTGCTGCAGACCGCTCTCAATGAGTATAAGAACAACCTATGGGCCAAAGTAATACTCGATGACAGCGGCAATTTATAATCGTTGTTACATGGCTTATAATTAACAAAGCAATCATGTCGAAGAAAATGCCATTCGTGATACTTGCACTGTTGTTTATTACGACAATGACCGGCCAAGTGTCCGAAAGGCCCAACTTTGTTTTTATTCTTACAGACGACCAGCCATATGGTTTATTGGGTGTTGAGGGTAATGAAATAGTGCAAACACCATCTATTGATAAGTTGGCCAAAGACGGGATTCGTTTTACCAATGCCTATATCACCAGTGCGATCTGTACACCAAGTCGGGTATCGATTTTATTGAGTCAGTATGAACGTAAACATGGGGTAAATTTCAATTCGGGAACAAGTATTTCCGATGAGGCTTGGCGAAAATCATATCCTGTTCTTATGGGAGAGGCAGGATATTATACAGGATGGGTCGGTAAAAATCATTCCCCCATCGGTGAAGGAGGGTATGAAAGTGGACTGATGGAACAAAGTTTCGACTATTGGTACGCGGGGCATGGCCATCTCACCTTTTACCCCAAAGATCGGCATAAAATTTTTGAAGACGCCCAATCCGACACTCAAGTGGAGATCATAGGAGAGGGCGTTCATGATTTCTTGGATAACGAGTCAAAATTGAAAGGGGCGCAGCATTTTCTCGAGAAAAGGCCTAAGGACAAACCCTTTATGCTTTCAATAAATTTTAATTTACCCCATGGTGCCAGTACGAGTACCATGCAAATGCGGGAAACTGACGATGCTATCTATAAAACATTGTACCGGGACATGGATATTCCCTTGGCCAAGCATTATATCGCCAAGGCCGATATAAAGGAGCCAAAATTACCCGCAGACCTATTGAAAGTTGAAAATAGGCAGACCGGATACGATTATGTGGATACGCCAGAAGCGGTTAAAGAAAGATATATCAGGCAGTTACAGGCTATGACGGGCATCGACAGGCTGATCGGAAATCTCAGGAAAACGTTGAAATCCATGAATTTGGATTCAAACACTATTTTGATATTCACTTCGGACCACGGACTTTTTATGGGGCAATTTGGCCTTGGGGGTAAGGCGCTTTGTTATGAAGTTACGACGCATGTCCCATTGATCATCTATGACCCCAAGGCCCCGAGAAAAGCAAAAGGCACGACCTCCGATGCCTTGGTGCAATCCTTGGATATTGCCCCGACCCTGCTTTCAAAGGCAGGAATTCGAATCCCGGATTCTTTTCAAGGGAAGGATTTAACCGCTTTGGTGCAGGGAGGTGAAGTGGGTATTCGAAATTATGTTTTTACAGAAAATCTTTGGTCGACCCAGTTTGGTAACCCCAGATGTGAGGCCGTACAAAACAAAGAATGGAAATATATTAGATATTATAAAAACAATACCTTTCCTGCCCTTAAAAAAATTGAAACTGCCAAAAAAATGGGGATAGATCCCGGCAAAATACTGTATGCCGTACACGATCCGGATATAGCGGTTTATAGGGACTATGTAGAATCACCTTTAGAGGGTGAAGAACCCGTATACGAGGAGTTGTTTAACCTCAAAATCGACCCCGATGAGACCACCAATCTAATTTCAAATACGCAATATAAAAAGCAGCTTGAAACATTGCAGGAAGAGTGGTCTAGGGAAATTAAGAGTGCAAAAGGGGAGGGTAGCCCCAAAGTATATCGCTATACTACCGAAAGTCAATATGAATCAGGTAGGTATGGCACACCTAAATAAGCTCAATATGCATAGATTTAAAACCATTTTAATTTTGTTTTTCTTCATTCTACCTTTAGCAAATTCAATCGCACAGGAAGAAAGGAGATTGGTGCTTGGGGAGCAGGCCATATTCAAGGTTTCAAAAGCCTCGGAACCAATTATAGTAGACGGTAAGATGGAGGAGGAAAGCTGGAAAAATACGGAAGCTAGGAAACTACATTATTTCTATAATGTGGAAAAAGTGGATGACGATCAGCAAACCTCCTTTCGAATGCTGTGGGACGCCCAAAACCTGTATTTGTTCTACCAGATGAAGGATAAATATCTGACAGCTCGGGAAACGGAGCGCGATGGGGAGCCTTATTTGGATGATTGTGCCGAGATTTTTCTAATTACCGTACCGGATAGTCTGGATACCCATTTTGGGTATGAACTGAACCTGAACAAGGCTTCGAACGACTTTATTTATTTCAATGATTTTTATGAAGGCAAGGATTTGGCGTTCAAGGGCTATGACCCGGAATTTGAAGTTGAGGTGACGTACAATGGAACTGTTAATGATAACTCCGATATTGATGTAGGTTGGACGATGGAAATGGCGATACCCATCGCTAATTTCGGTGCGTTGGGCCAGGTGCGACCGGTGGCCTCTGGAAATCGGTGGGCCTTTTTGGCTGTTCGGCAAGACCGAAATGATGCAACGGGAAACCGTAGATCCACTTCAACGATTTTTCCTATTTACGATATTTCAAAGAATGTACATCAAGCGAATCGATTTGGATTATTGGAATTTGTTAATTGATTATAACGATTGGTAAATGAACTTTAATAAATTAGTTCTGTACAGTTCTCTGCTCGTGGTTTCCTGTTCTCAAGTTAGGGATGAAAAGAAATCTATTGAACAAGAGATTTATAATTGGGAAGAGTTGATAGATGCCGATTTAACGAAATGGGATAACTACTTGAGTTACCAGTTTCAAGTCGATTACGATGGGTCTCAACCCAAGAACGAGAAAGGTGAGCCAATTCCGCCAATTGGATTGAACAACCCATCGCATAATGTTTTTACGACGTTTCAAGAGAACAATGATATAATCATTAGAAATACCGGTGAATACTATGGCTGTTTAATCACCAAAAAAGAGTTTGAAAATTACCATTTTCAATTAAAATATAAATGGGGAGATAAAAAATGGACTAACAGGAAAGAATTACTTAAAGATTCTGGTATTCTATACCATTCAATTGGACCAATGGCCGTAGATTACTGGAGGTCATGGATGTTATCACAAGAATTTCAGATAATGGAAGGACACACTGGTGACTTTTGGAGTCAGGCCAATTCAGTAATTGATATTAGGGCCTACAAACCAGAATCTGTTCTTGATCCAATGGCGCATGAGTCTCAAGAATATCTTACGTTTAGCATGTTTAGTCCGTACAAAAACTATTGTATGCGCACCAACAATTATGAAAGTCCCAATGATGAATGGACTACCCTTGACTTGATTTGTTTTGAAGGCAAAAGCCTTCATATGGTAAATGGAAAAGTTGTGATGATCTTGAACAACTCTAGATATATTGATGAAAACGGTAAGGACATACCGCTTACAAAAGGAAAGATCCAATTGCAAAGCGAGGCCGCAGAACTATTTTTTAAGGACATTAGAATACGAAAAATAGATTCCCTTAGTCAGGAACAAAAAGTCTTGTTTTAATTTTCGCCTAATCGAAAAGACGAATTGAATTTATAACAGTATGAAAAAAAAAGACGATACTAGATTGAACCTCCTCTTGAGATACAGCATCTTCGCTGTGTTCATTTTTTTAATTGCAAGTCATGGCCACTCTCAAGAAGCTGATTCGCCGGTTACCGATAAAGATAATTTACAACAGGTAAGGGTTACAGGTTTGAGACACATCAGTATTCATGTGCTCGAACTCGAGAAAAGCATGAAGCTGTACCGTGAGATACTTGGGTTTAAATTGAAGGACGCAGAGGTACTCCACGGTCCAGGACTAGAAGGAATGCTAGTCATGAAGCTGAAAGCGAACGATCTGACCATCGGGCTATCGGTAACCGCACCTGAATTTATTCAGACCATAGGGCCAATTGGTAATACCAATCACAACCACTTCATGCTTAAGGTCAATGACATAGGCCCAATTGGGGACAAATTGAAAGAAGAGGGATACGAGTTGGAAAATGAAAACTATGTTCGTGACAAATACACGTTTTTTGTGGGGCCAAACGGAGAGATTATTGGTCTTTCTTCGTGGGAAGAGTAATGTGAACGGATTCTACCTATCTTTTGGTCCTGAGTCATAATCCTGATACCGACGGTAAATGACGATTTATCTCGACTATTTTACCTATTTATTATTTTTCAAATAATGTACATCAGGCGAATCGATTTGGACTAATGGAGTTTGTGGAATAACGACTGGATTTTAATCGTCAAGAACAATATAAGGTGGATGTAAAAATGTAATACTGAAGTTTTAGATTGTCAATTTACCTTTGTGAATTGTGACTTAAAATTCAACACTAGCATAATCCCTTTTCTTTTTTTGTTCGCTCTCTTAAATCTCATTTCATTCAGTCTTAAAGCAAATAATGCCTCAATTCTTAGGATTTAGAAGGAAATACTATATTTTAGTAAGGAACTTGTAAATTTCCATAAAGTCATTGTCTTGTACCGATAAAAGTGGTGTACTCGATGAGTCAGATAACTAAAATGGATTTGAAACTTGACCGAACAAATGATGTATGAAGTCGTGCGAATAAGCTTCTTTTGTCAACCTAATAATCGGTCAGAGACTAAATAAATGTAAAATTGATTGATTCAAGACCTAATATTGTTCAAAAATTTGGATTTAGGCAAGTGTTCTGGTTTGTCTTGTTCCTAACAACTTTC
>NZ_JBATHS010000143.1:0-20871 GCF_049667165.1 Maribacter sp. | reverse complement strand
ACAGTTGATTTTGTTGGTTGCACTTGAATTGCCTAGGAAATATATATGTTATTCTTTTTGGGAATGGTGCGTAGCTGACGAACCCTTCTTTTTTTTGTCCGAAAGGTAGGTTCTACTTAGCGGGATGTCGATTTTTGTCCTGATAGGTTATGAGTGATGTCATAGTTTGATAGCTATCATCACCGTTCTCGTTTATCTTACTATTCGACTGTAAATACACTATAGATTAAACAGAATATACAAGTTGAATGTAGATGATACCAAAAAACATGTAGATCATACAATTACAGAATTTTGGGTATGGAATCTATTTATATTTAGAATAAAGATTGAAAGTTTCCGCATAATGCATGTTTAGGACAATCTGTATTTTAATTTGTGATGGAAAATTCATTTTTTATTAAAATTCCCAAATTCCTATTTCTTGGAATTTTATATGTATGGGGCGTTTGTTTTGCTTCCTGTTCGAAGGAAGAAGCGGTTAAAAAACCTTCCGTAGAAAATACAATACCTCCCACGAAAGACACTACCACCGTTGAACAGCCTGTTATTATACAAGCTCCTCATGCCATAGAAATAAAAAGGCTAGAAGGCACCGCAAAGTTTTGGAACAAAGCAAAAGACGAGGAATTCGTAATGCGCGGTGTAAACTATATTTGGTTAGTAGCCCACAACGGTATAATCCAAGATCGTTTTTTTGCACCCGGAAATTTTGATGCATCACGGGTAAAGGCAGACTTTAAGCATTTGGTCGCCAATGGCTTCAATACCATCCGTATTTTTATGGACACGTGTAACGATGGGCCGGATTGTATCGGTAATATCTCAAGTCCAGGCTTAAATCCGAATTACATAGAGAATATGGCGCAGACGCTCCAAATCGCGTACGATGAGGGGATATTTCTTTTATTGACTTCCAATGATCTGCCAGATACTGGGGGCTATTGGGATATTTCGAATTCAGGGGCGAATGAGCAGTTCGAAGGCTATCGGAATGCGCATTATTTGACCCCAAAAGGTATTGAGTCTGCGCAAAAGTACTGGGAAGACCTTTTAAAAGCCCTATACGACAGGGGCGCCCCGTTCGAAAGTATATTAGGATGGTCCATATTGAATGAACAATGGTATTTTAAGGATAAGCCCCCCTTTAGTCTTAGCTCTCAAATTATAACCACGGCCAATGGCAAAAGCTATGATATGGCCAGTGAAGCGGATAGAAAATCAATGGCTGTTGAAGGTATGGTCCACTACATTGCCAAGGCGAGGGAAATCATTACAAAATATGATTCCAATGCCTTGGTGACTATGGGCTTTTTTAATCCTAATTATCCAAACCCCATCGGTCTTGGCGATTTTAGATATGTAGAAACCGCAGACTTGCTTTACCAAGCCGATCTTGATTTTTTTGACTTTCATGCCTACCCCGGGGATGATCCGCTATATCCGCTGGTTGAGAACTTCGGAATGGTAGGTTATGAATCAAAGCCGATAATTCTAGGGGAATACGGTGCGTTTATAGATCGGTACCCGGTATTGGATGATGCGATAGAGACCATGCAATCCTATCAAGCAGAAGCTTGTTCCTACGGTTTTGATGGCTGGCTGTATTGGGGTATGTACAGGGGAGCTGGGAATGCCAACGATACAAGTTGGGGCTTTATGGATGAAAATCAGGAAATGTTGAATGCCATGGCCCCTATAAATTATCCGGATCCTTGCGACGAGAATTTTTTACTCCCCGTTAATGTAGCTTTGAACAAACCGGTAACTGCCTCTGAAAACCTCTCTACCGAGACTCCTGAAATGGCCGTTGATGGGGATGTCGTCTCCCAATGGGGTTCAGGTCAAAATCCGACCCAATGGATTGAAATAGACCTTGAGATGGTATATGACCTTTATGAAATTACCTTACGTGTGGCTCAATATCCATCGGGAAATACTACTCATATTGTGGAAGCAAGTATCGATGGTACGGCATGGGATACCCTACAGACCTTTTCAGGGGAAACCAAAGAGGACGATGTGCTGGTGCATGAGCTGTCCACTGTGACGCCATATCGTTTTATACGTATTACGACTACCGATAGTCCTTCTTGGGTATCTTGGAAGGAAATAGAGGTTTGGGGAAAATAGATATCCTACATGTCATATGGACATGAATTAAAATACTCCTGGATGCTGAATTTACGGTCCTCGAATTGCTCGTGTAGGATCTTAAAATGTTGGATGCGATCGATGCGAAAAGCCCGATAATCTTTTCGTAAATGGCACCAGGCGATCAAGATCCATTTTTCGTAGGTAGCAAATAGGGCACAAGGTTCTATTTTACGAAAAGAGATATTGGGATCATCGGCCTTGCGGTAATTGATTTCCATATACTTGAAATGGGTAATGGCCAACTGGATCTCTGAAAGCGCATTGCTCGAAATGTTTTCGAAGCTATGGTCGAATACATGTATTTTATTGTTCAATAGTTCACTTTTCTCCAATACGGAAGAGCGGAACACCGATTTTATTTTGGTAAGGGCATCCCCGAAATCGGAGACAAAAGAAGCATCCTTGCTTTTTTTAACCACATGCTGTGCGGTGATCAGGGCATTGGCCTCTTTCTCGGTAAACTGTACCGGGGCCACGGTATACCCATCCATCAGGGTGTAACCACGACCTTCGAGGGTCATCACAGGCACCCCGGCCTCAATCAGTTTTTGAATATCGCGGTAAACCGTACGTATGCTTACCCCGAACTTATCGGACAGTTCGGTGGCCGTTAAAACCCGTCGGGATTTTAAAAGCGTCAATATGCTGATTAGTCGCGGTAGCTGTGACATAAGACAATAACAGATTCCCCATAAAAGTAAGTTTTTATGGGGAATCAAATAACTTTGTTAGTGGTCATTTGGCGCCTTTCGACCTAGCTTGTCCTGAGCACCTCTACTTCGCTCGGTACAGGCTGCGTCGAAGGACTCGACATGACAGTAGGTGGAATTAATTCCAGGAGTGTAACGCCACTCTGTTCCCTTCGGTATCGAGCAATTGGGCCATAAAGCCGTTTTCGCCAATATCGGTCTTGGGCATTACTATTTTACCCCCGGCAGCCTCTACCCGGGAAAGGGGACCGCTGAGGTCATCACCACCGTTCAGGTAAATGGTCACCCCTTCGGCGGAAGGCTTGGCACCCTTCATTTCAACAAGTCCGCCACCGACACCATTATTGTCGTTGTCATACGGGAACATCCCATATTTGCCTTCTGGCATGTGCATATCGGCGATTTTAATTCCCAACATCGTGTTGTAAAACTTTTTCGCCCTTTCGTAATTCGTTGCTGGTATTTCAAACCAGTTGATCGCATTTTTCATGGTTGTATATGTTTTAGTTGTTAAACAATACCACAAAATTAAAAGAGGTAGTGACAGATAATGTCAGGGGTTCTTTTTAAGAAGGATTTTTTTCCATCGGAACGTGCTGTGTAAATCAGTGGCCGTGATGCCTTGCTATCTCTTCATCGCTTAAGCGTAGGAACTTGGCGGCATTGTTATATAAAATATCCCGTTTTTGGTTTGGATTCAAGAAATCCGCTGTATTGATGGCCTCAATGCCAACTTCTATGGTTCCGGGCCAATTCATTTGATCCGAACCGAATAGGACGCGTTTTCCATAACCGGCGTCTACGATACGCCTTAAATATTCGTGAAATGCCTTTCTTGGTATCGCATAGCAAATGACCCCGACATCAACATACACCTGAGGATGGGTCCACAGTACGGCAAGTAGGTCATCTATCATGGGATATCCCGCGTGCATTAAATAAATTCTCAGCTTCGGATGGCGCATCAACAGTTCCTCGACTACCAGTGGACTATGTAATCTTCCCCGATAATTTTGGACTCCTGGAAGGTAAGCGGCCCCTGGTGGCCCCGTTCCCACATGTATTCCTATTGGAATATCCAATTCTTCGGCAATTGCCGCGTAGGGTGCAAAAAGCGAATCACTAGGCGAAACACCATTATATTGAATAGCCACCTCACCGAATACTTTATACGTTCCGGAGGACAAGTGTTCCCGTACTTTTTCAGGGGTCAAATCAGGATTGAAAAAACTAAAACCCAAGCCAGGAATAATGCGATCTTCCCCATTTTTAATATACTCGTCTAGCAAAGACCCGCTAGTCATACCATAGATATTGTGCTTTCTTAGCAATTCCAAGGTTTGATCCATAACTTCCTTATCGGTAACAGGACCCCATATGGCATTTTCACAGTCCGGATTTTTTAGCCAATCACCAAAAGCCTGTGCCCAAGGCGTTGCAGGGTCATGTGCCGGCATTTCTGTCGGTGGGGCGCAAATGGCGTTTGGTGGTGGTCCGTTCTGGGTTGCCGGAAGCGCATGCAAGTGCATGTCCAGTATCGGAAGTTTTTCTTGGGCACTAATCATAAGGCCCGCAAATAGCATAGGTAGAAGAATAGCGATTCTCATGTTTCGATGGTTTTATTTTTTAAGTATGGGGAACCTGCCAAGCCAGGGGGAAGATGATGTACTAGACTAAGGCATAACAAGATACAATTTTATTTTAGATTCCGCTAGGGTATTAATCCTATGTTCTGTATTGAAAGTCGACCCCTTTATGGACAACATAAAAGCGTTGCCCAAATTTGAACAACTCTTGGATCAGATTGAACAGAAATTCTGGGATGGACATTAAAAAACAAAGGCAACGTTAGTGGAAAAATCGTTACTCTGATTTTAGGGGTGCTATTCATTTTCCCACCGCTCTTTCCCGAACTATCGTGTTAAACCGTTCAGCCTCTTCCATCAAGGGACTATGTGCCGAATTTTTAAATGTATAAAAGGCCTTTTGAGGGGCTTTTAATTGATCATAAAAATCCTTGGCCAACGAATAAGGGGTCTGGTAATCATGTACGCCTTGTAAAATATATACGGGTACTTGCATGCTATCGATTTCACGGAATAGATTCGTATCGATTACGTCGGGCCAGAGATGCTTTATCGAGAACGTGGAAGCCTTCAGATAATCCATCTTCTCCCCAAAAGTATATTCTTTTGCCTCAAGGATCATTTGAACCACGGGCCACATCCCACGCATTTCATGGGTTACCCCACCTCCGAATTGCATTACATAGTTGCGTTCCACCGCCAAATAGTCCCACCATGCATCGCTATTGGCAAGGGAATCTGGGAAGGACATTGCGGCGAGTGCTTCAATGGCATCCTTGTCATTGTGCTTTTGGGCCTGGTCCTTCACCCATTCCGTGGAAATTTGTTCCCCTTTGTATTGATGACCTACCTGACCAATTCCAAAGTAGGCATAAAACAGTTCAGGGTATTGGTAAGCGGTCAAAATCCCTAGTAGCGATCCCCAGGAATGTCCCATGATATAGATCTTTTCTTTTCCAAACCGTTTGGCAAGCAGTTCACTAAGTTCTTTGGTATCCGATATGAACTGCTCAAGATTCATGCTTTCAACCGGGATTTCTTCTGAATAGGATTTACCAGCCCCCCTTTGTTCCCAATACACCATCACAAAATCATTCTCAATGGCACTGTTCGTATTTCGCAGGAATATCAATTCCGGACTTCCGGGACCTCCATGTAGAAAAAGCATGACAGGCTTTGTACGATCAGCCCCTCGAATTATAAGAGTCTGTTCCATATTGCCAAGGGTTACGTTTTCTATAGTGGCAATGCTATTGGGCATCAATTTGTCATTGGCGTCTACGATCGGATCTGTTGTCCCCGGACTTTTTAACCATAGTACGATGACCAGACCCAGAAGTATCACAAAGAGACCGCTAAGGAGATACAAGAAAATTTTAAAGACCTTTTTAAATCGTTTCATTTTATACGCATGCTAACCCCATTCCCTAAATGTCAATGATAGGGAATATACCAAATAATCAAACGTTCACTTCCTAAAGCATCAAAGGGCGTGATAAAAATTCGCAACAACATTATATATCAGGAATTCCCTTGATTTTGAACGAAATTATCAGAAAAACCCCTTGCCTTTCACGGTAATCGGAAGGACAAGGGGTGTATGTGTTATTTTTGAATATGACCTGTTTGCCTAAAGCTCCTGAAATACCCGCTCAAGCAGGGCTTTGGTGGCTTTGATCCCTTCGTCTTCCGAGAGTTCGGTACCTTCGTATTCGATACCTACATACCCTTTAAAACCGGATTCCTTTACAATTTTCATGATACGTAGAAAATCGGAATGCACTTCATTGCCATTTTCATCAAAATCATGGGATTTGGCACTTACCCCTTTGGCATAGGGCATTAATTCTGCGATTCCCTTATACCGGTCATATTCCTTGATACAACCATCGGGACCCCTTTCGATACAGAAATTCCCGAAATCAGGAAGCGTACCCACATTGTCCATACCTACTTTGGCCATGACCCCACTGAGCCATGTACCATCGGAGGAATACCCACCATGGTTTTCAACAATGATGTTGATGCCTTTGGTAGCTCCATATTCTCCCAAACTTTTAAGTCCGGCGACCGCATGTTCGGCCACTTCTTCGGCGGTACCTTCACCCGCTGCATTTACACGAATGGAATGTGCACCCAAGAATTTGGCGACATCGACCCATTTGTAATGGTTTTCAACCGTAGCCTTGCGCTTTTCGGGATCGGCATCCCCAAGATTACCCAAGGCATCGCACATGATCAAGCCTACCGTTACCCCGGCCTCATCACATTTCTTTTTAAAGGCGGCCCAATAGTCCATATCTTCGCCTTTACTGAAGTAGAAGGTATTCACCAATTCTATGGTATTTATGCCATACGCTGCAGCCATTGCGGGAAATTCCATGGGATCTGGGCCCTTTAACAAGTCGTCGGGGGATTCTTGCAGGGTTTTACCAAATGCGGCAAAATCCATGGTTTCTACCCCAAAAAAGGTTTTGTGCAGGGACCATTGGGCCAAGGAGATCTGAAAATCGGGTTCGACTTCGGCCTGTACTTCGGTGGCTTCCGCTTCATCGGTTTTCGGTGCCTTGTCCTTACATCCAAAGGTGCTTGCGAATAGAAAGATCGCACTGCATGCGATAGCGAGGGTTTTTGTGTTGTTTTTCATTGGAAATGTTGTGTTTATTATGAATATTCGAGGGTAAAAAATTTAAGGAAGTAAGGTACGAAAATGTAGGCAAAGCACAAGGTCATCGGCACGCTTTTAAGGGAAGGAGTGCATAGGGTCCGTACTGGGGATCATTTGGGATCTTGCCCTGGTAAAACAAACCGTTTTTGGTACAGTCAAAACCCTATTCCACCAAAATTTTATAGATCCCTCTTTGTTCGTCCAGTTGAAATTCGGCGTTCTCGATTCGTATTTCGTTGTATTCCGTATAACTGCAACAATTGATATTCAATCTTTCACCATCCACAAACAGTTCAAATAGGGGTTCGGAACCGATTTGGAAGGCGTATTGAACTGTCTCCGTTTGCCAACCAATGGTATAAACCCCGATAATATTGTAATCGTTCTCCGAAATGAAGGCAAATTCCACCGCACGATCATCGGCACGATCGATGACCTTGAGGTCCGAGGGATCAAAGGTGTTGTTGGTGAATAGATTTTCACCGGTGGTCTTATCGACCAACTCAAACTCGAATGGGGTGGGTTCTGTAAAGCATGATATATCCCCACAATCATCATCTTCGCACGATTGGGAAATGAGTACCAAAGCCAGTACAAGTAATTGTAGGGTCTTTTTCATCCCATATTTTATTTTATTAATTGGCTGTTGCCCAATGAAAACCCTTGATCATCAAAATTCGTTGAGGAAAAGGTAAGCAACAAAGAAATTTATTCCTTTAACCCTTTAATCCCTTTTCGGCCATCGGCACCTCTCGGGTACACCCTAACTAAAAATCCCTAATTACAATTTGTATTATACACTGCTGCTTCATCTTTTGACCAATCCCTAGGAATAGCAACCAATTGTGCTTCACTTACCTGAATGCAGGTTAAATTACTGTTGTCGTAACACAGTAAATAGTTTAGCAATGTGTTGTTGCTTACATTTAAACTGCTAATTGAGGTAGTTTCACACCATAAATATTGCAAGGCCGTATTGTTATATACATCTAAATTTAAAATTGGGTTATTGCCACAAAGTAAATATTCCAATAAAATATTATTACTTACATCCAGATTTTCAATATTATTTGATGGGAGATATAAATTCTTTAAATTGATATTATGGGTGACATCCAAAGCGTTTAACGAATTGAAATTAAGATCTAATACTTCTAACGCTACATTATCACTCAAATCCAAATCCGTAATCCTGTTATCATATGCCAACACTATTTTTAAAGCAACACAGCCGTTTAAATTTAAGCTTGTAATTTCATTATTACCAAGAAACAACTCCTTTAAAACCAATTTGTTTGCCAAATCCAAACTTTCAAGGTTGTTGTCTCTACACTCCAATATTTCGATGGCATTACTATTACTAACATTTAAACTGGAAATCTGGTTAAAGCTACAATCCATTGTTTTTAGGGATGGATTATTGCTAGCATCCAATGCCGTAGAGTTGTTTACTGCACAAATAAGGGTTTCTAAATAGGGTTTATTATTCACATTTAAACTCGACATAGTCCCATTATAACCACAATCCAAATACTTTATATTAGAGGTACTGCTTAGATCCAGCGCATTAATGCGATTACCAGAACAGTCTACATACTCCAAATTGGTATTATCCTTTATTATCAAACTTTCAACAACGCCCCACGAACAATCCAAAGTTTTTAAAACACTATTAGCAGTAAGGTCTAAATTTTTTAAAGCCGAACGGGTACAATTGAAGGTCACTAAATTTATGTTCTTACTTACATCCAAATTTTCAAGTCCAATATTTTGGGAGCAATACAATGTTTCCAATGCCACGTTATTGGTTATATCCAGATTTTTCAATAGCGCGTTATAACTACAATCAAAGCTTTTTAAGGCAACATTATTGCTAAGATCAACGTCTACAAAGTTATTACCGCTACATTTTAAAATCTCCAGATTCACGTTTTCATTTGTATTTAAACGTTGAAGATCGGTTATTGAACAATCCAATGCTACCAGTGCCTTATTATTGGTTAGGTCTAAGGTTTTTAAAGGTGTATTGCTACAGTTTAAGGATGTCAATCCCGTAAACCATTCAATCCCACTTAGGTCGGTTATATCGGTGTCACTCACATCCAATTCTTTTATATCCTTTAATTTATTGATCAAGATTTGTCCATCAAAAACAGCATCATGCCCTAAATCGATCAAGGCTAATTCAAAAGCTGGGTCGCGTATATTTCCTTTTCTATGCAAATCTTCCTCCTGCTCATCCTTAGCGCAATCCATCAATATAAATGCGAGGAGTACGACGCCTAGGCTTAAGAAATGGTTTCGAGAATTTCTTGATTTCATCATTATATCAATAATGTCTATATTTCTTTTCCGTGACTATGAACGTATCGTTGTCAACGCCTTGGGTTTTATCCTTTTTATGATAAACTAAGATACGCTAACCATTAGAATAATATTAGTATAATTAATACTAGGAACAACATATATCACCACAAAATTTTATAGGGTTGTTAAAGGCATACGATGCCACTCGGCATCGAGAAATCCATACTTTGAAAATAGTGGAAATACAATAAAGAGCAATAATTTTACTGGGATTGGTTATGGTCCATGTAACTTTATGGAATTAAAAAAATGAACGTCAAAACCCTTTTATGTCTGATTCACCAATTAAGGTAGGCCTGGCTTCCTTTGGAATGAGTGGTCGTATTTTTCATGCCCCCTTTATTCAAAGGAGCCCCAACTTTGAATTGCAATTGATATTGGAACGCACAAAATCGAACTCAAAGGCGTTCTATCCCCATGCGACCATCGTCCGGAGTATTGAGGAACTGATCACCCATAAAGAGGTACCCCTGATCGTGATAAACGGACCCACCTATTTGCATTTTGAAATGGCTAAGGCCGCCTTAGCTGCCGGGAAACATGTGGTCTTGGAAAAGCCCATGACGGCCACCGCCAAGGAAGGGAAAGCCCTTTTGGCCCTTGCGAAGCAGCAAGGGTTACTGCTCGCCGTGTACCACAACAAACGCTGTGAAGGCGGTTTTAAGACCGTGCATAAACTGCTGGCCTCACAGCGTTTGGGAGCGCTAAAGGAGTGTACCTTGGCCGTACATCGGTTTCGACCGGAGTTAGGTCCCAAGGCTTGGAAAGAAGATCCCTATCCCGGGGCGGGAATTTTGTACGATATCGGTTCCCATTTGATCGATCAGGTGCTAGTGCTGTTCGGGTGGCCATTGGACCTTGAAGCCGATCTGCAAATTCAACGTGTAAATGGAAAAGTAATCGATTATTTTAAGATCACCTTTTTCTATAAAGATTTTAAGGCGACCCTAGTGTCAGATATGTTGACCCAAGAACGCAGGCCAACGATTTCACTTTTGGGAACCAAGGGGAGTTTTGTAAAATATGGCCAGGATCCCCAAGAAAGTAGATTGGCCGAGCATCCTATACCCTGGGAAGGGATCGGGGAAGATCTGGAAGAAAATTATGGGGTATTGACCCTTTATGCTGCGAATACTACCGAACGGATCAAGACCGAAACCGGAGGGTATGATCAATTCTATACCAATGTATATGATGTTTTAAAAGGGAATGCCCCATTGCTTATTTCCCCGGCACAGGCCCTTGATGTGATCAAAATCATCGAATGGGCCATGCAATCTGGCATTACGAGGCCTTGAAAGCCTAATACCGGCTGTATGCTTAGGGGTGCATTGCCCCACAGGGTAGGGTAGGCGTGGTTCTTTTAGTCCTCGAGTTCCTCGATCTTCAACAAATGCATCAACCTATGGGCAAATGGGGCGAAAAATATGGCCACGGTACTTAAAAAAATAACGCCACTAAAGATCGCATAGATCGATGCGAATACTTTCGCGGAATCTGTTTGCAGTTCGTTCACCGGGCCCATGCCCGTTAATATCATCGAAGCATTATAGAGGCTATCGATCCAATTCAAAGCACCGATATAATGATATCCCAAAATGCCAATACCCAATGAAAAGGTCAAAAGGCCTATTGAAAAAACGGTATATTTCAATACCCTTTTCGCAAATTCCTTAGGCGGTAGCATGTATTTTTTTCCGATCCTTTTCATGCTGTTGTTATGCGATATTCACAGAGAACAAATAGCCGACAAAGGCCGTTAGCCCCATGGCCACGGTACCCCAGAAGGTAATCCTGATAACGGCCTTCGCAATGCTCGATCCCCCGGTCTTGGCGGCCAATGCCCCTAAAATGACAAGAAAGAACAGCGCAAACCCGTAAAGGGAATATTCCATCGTATTTAAAGGGAGAAAGAGGGTTACCAGGAAGGGGAGTAGGCCGCCAACGGTAAAGGCGGCACCCGAAGCAAATGCCGCCTGCATCGGTTTGGCCTTGCTGATTTCATTGAGCCCCAATTCATCCCGTATATGTGCGCCCAAGGCATCGTGTTCGGTCATTTCTTTGGCCACGATACGGGCGGTTTCTTTTTTAAGGCCTCTTCTTTCATAGATCTCGGCCAACAGCTGCAATTCGATGTCGGGCGTCTCCGCGAGTTCTATTTTCTCCCGTTCTATATCGGCTTTTTCCACATCGGTCTGGGAACTGACCGAGACGTATTCGCCGGCCGCCATCGATAAGGCCCCGGCGACCAAGCCGGCTAAGGTGGCCAATATAACGGGGTCTCTCACGTCACTGGCCGCAGCAACCCCTATGGCAATACTCGCCGTTGACAAAATGCCGTCATTTGCCCCAAGCACTGCGGCCCGTAACCAATTGCTTCGGTGTATGTAATGGGTGTCTAAATAATTGTCGATATTCTTTACAGGTTCAGGCATCGTATCGGTTATTTGGTATTTTGGAACGGTTTGGCCAAGATCCCATTGCAAGGGCTACGCAAAGCAGGAAGCATGATAATGCAGGCACCTCCCGACCTTGACTCCGAAGTACTAAGGTAGTTTTTTGTGCCGGATTTTCCCACTGGAAAAGGCAACAGTTATGAACGCTGGTCTTCGATGGTAAAGGGGCACTTATACCGTATGGGACAGGCCCTGAGTAGGAACCGCAATCCCAAGACCCAATGTACGCTTTTGGTGCGCGGCCCAGTGATAGGGATTACGTGATGGTCAAAAGATCTTTTGCCCTAAGTAGCCTTGTGTTTTACCCTGATTTTTACTCCTCGTAGGTAAAAACGTAGTTAAAAAAACTAGCGTCTGTGTTCAACGTACATTTTTCCACAAAGCCATTGGTCGTCGCCTCAAAGGCAAGAGTGCGGTATGTACTTTTTTGGGGATCGTTACCGGTTCTCCGGTACGATAGGGTAGGGTTTCCCGTCGAGATCTTCAAGTTCAATATCCTGATCAGATCAAGATCCAAGAGTTCGAAAATAGGGTTATACACTGGGTTGAGATTTACGCTCATATCGAAATCGGAAAACGTATGTTCCCAAACAAAAATCGTTGCATCCGATTGGTTGGTGTCATACACATATACGCTTTTTATCGTATTGTCCGGGTTTCTGGTAAATGTTTCCTCAGTATATAATTCATCATTTTCACCATAGAAGATGACATAATA
Source organism: Maribacter sp. (assembly GCF_049667165.1). Taxonomy (GTDB): domain Bacteria; phylum Bacteroidota; class Bacteroidia; order Flavobacteriales; family Flavobacteriaceae; genus Maribacter_A. The sequence continues at coordinate 8,209 of NZ_JBATHS010000143.1, read as the reverse complement.
ATCAATAAACCCGTCGGTCGTGCGTATGATGACCTTATTGCCATTTGTAGTGGTTGGCGTCACCGTAATCCCATTCGCATCATAGGTGATGTCATACGCGATGTTTTGGTCCGTATTTGAAGGCTGGTAGTAGTCAATAGCCAATTGTAATCCGGTTGCAATCCCATTTTCATAGGTCAACACATACCTATTTTCAGCTGCGGTCATGGTGTTTACGGTCAATGCATGCAGTTGTTTGTCTTGGGCGTACTCCAACTGTGTCGTCTGCCATTTAGTGCCATCAGCATAACTATCGATCTGCTGTAAGGCGCCAAAATCCTTCTTAGGTTCAGGGTCGTCATTCGAACAGGAACCAAGCAAGGCGGCTGCAACTAAAAACAAGTATATTTTGTTCATGTTAATGGCGTTATTATCGAAGTACTAAGGTAGCTTTTTGTACTGTATGCAAGGTTCTTACCAAAAGAATTAGTTGTCATACTCAAGTACTTGCCTTTTTTGCAGAAGCACTTTTTTAAGATCTTCATAGTTCAAATCCTGTACAGCAATTTTTTGGTCAATAGACATACATGCCGCTACGGCAGCAGATTGCCCAAGGATCATAAAGACAGGTTCCATGCGTATCGAACCGAACGCAATATGACTAGAGGAAACACAAACGGGTACAAGGAGATTTTTACATTCATTTTTCTTAGGGATAAGCGAACCATATGATATCTTATACGGTTTTTCGACATGCGTGCCAATATCTCCTTCGTTTTGAACAAATCCATCAGGCTTGACATATCGTTGCGCATTATGGGAATCCATAGCATAAGATCCCATGCCTACTGAACGGGGCGTATCTACGCTACTGGCAACATCATGTTCTGTAGTTACATAGTCACCGATCATTCTACGCGCTTCCCTAACATAAATTTGATGGGGCCAATTATCATTATCTACGAATTCATCTTTCGCAAGCCCCCATTTTTGCATCTCTAGCCTAATTTCATCGGGTACACGTGGATCGTTTGCGACAAAGTATAACAATCCCATTTGATACTCTTTATGCTCTTGTACTATTTCCTTTCTTCGCTCATAAGTTGCATCGGGATAATCATAGTTCATTCCAATATTGTCACTACTGAATGGACCATGATTGTTTGTGTCGGTTTTTCTATTTGGAAGCATATCAAATTTACTAAACCAATCGCGTCTTCCTGTCGCGAACATACGCGCCAGTAATTCATATTGTGAGGGGTCGTAATTTGCAGGTTTTGGGAAAGGTACCCGGTTCTTTGGGTGATCTGTCATACACATTCTAAAACAATAGGCTTGAATTTTATCATCTCCTTCTCCATATGCACCGGGGGGTTCAGCAGAAATACGGGGCAATAAACCACTTTGGGGATCTGAAGGTATTTTATATGGGGAAATATCTGATTTAAACCAGTGTTGATGATGTAATGTTCCAACCTGAACTCCATTCCATGTCTCATCATAGACACGATTGGCCTCCCTGCCAACATGATATGAAATTCCTGCCGATGCCATTAAATCCCCTTCATACGTAGCGTCAATAAATATTTTTCCTTTAAATCTTTTTTTTGATAACGTCTCAAAGGATTCTATATTACCATTTTCCTTGACTAGGCCATTCGCTCTATCGAGCCATTCATTTCTATACACCGTAATCCCATTTTCCTCAATGAGTTCTTCATATACTTGTTCTGCAATATGGGGTTCGAATATCCACATCGTTCCATTTATGGAATCCATTGCGGTGGTACCTTGACCTTTGTTGCCGAATTTGCTTTTATCCTCCAATTTCCAGGCCTCTTTGTCTTGATATTTTTTCCACACACGATGATAAAATTCACGTGATAACCCTCCAATCGTATTTTTATTCCCTGTGTCTGACCATCCCAATCCTCCAGCCGACAGGCCTCCTAAATGCGTGTCGGGAGAAACGACTATTACTGACTTGCCCGATTTCGCTACTTCCACAGCCGCAATAACAGCACCTGATGTACCCCCATATATGATGACATCGGCACTATACGTCTGTCCTTTTAGCGTGCAACACCAACTTAAACTTGCGACACATAGCAATAAAGTGATTGGTCTACGTAATTTTTGTTTCATTTTTAATTGCATTAAGTTATTCGTTACCCTCTTCCGCCGTAATTGTGGTTATACCTTGTTGTGATGCGTTATTATTTCATTGTTCAGGTATTCTTTGAACATCCTTAATAATCTATTTTCTTCACCCCTAATTAAGTTCAAGAAACCTATAATGATAAGGGGAAAGAATAGTAAAGCGATTAAGAATACTGGAAATTCTATTTTCATTAGTATCTGTAAAGCTAGGACTAACAATGGTAAAACCATCAATAGAATTGCTAGAAAATACTTGCTTCTTGTTTTCAATTTGATTTCTGTTTTTGACTCCTCTATTTCAGTCAATTTTCCATAAAAAATAATGTCACTTTTGGTATTGGGGTGATTTACGTCAAATATGAAGTTGCTCCCGAATGAAAAATTTAGACTTATTACGAAATTATTGTCCGTCAACCATTTGAGGTGAAATTTTCTGTCTCCCCCATCCATTATTTTTTTTAAATCCGCTGGTCTAATTCTTACTCCTAGATTTTCAGTTTTAGATTCAAAAAGTGAGCGAAATTTCATTTCTATAGTTCTCAGTTTAATGCATTACAACAAAGGAACATAATCAATACCTATATCCCACGTATACGAACTACGATTAGCGTTCTTACCGACACCCATAAGTTGGTTAGAGTCGATACGTTTTTATTCAGTTTTTTTCTAATTGTTTATGCGAACCGTCACAATTCGGCATGCGTTTCGATAGTCCGCAAACACAGTCATTAAGTCCATATCCGTCTATGATCCGTTCCATATTCCTTACAATTCTCGCTTCGCGTGTCTTCGCCTGTTTGGGTTGTGAAAAATGCAACAGATAGCCCTTTTGTCTGCCGGGGGTCAGGGCGTTAAAGGCCGCTTCGAAGGCCGCATTTCCCGCAAATATTCGGGTCAATGCCTCGGGTACCTCAAAGTCGGACGTATCCTTCAGTTTTACCTTCAACCCTGCCTTTTCCACCTCGATGGCCTCGAAGATATACGCTTTGAGGATGGGTTCAAGGCGCACGATGTCGTCGATGTGGGTAAACCGCAGCTGCCGTGCCGATTGCACATTGGCGGTCATGGCCACCAAAATATTTTCGGTGTCTTTAAGCAATACCCCTTTAGGGAAGAGTAGGGCGCAATAGTCCTTAAAATCCTGAAGCAGCACGATGTTCTTTTGGGTATAGGTATAACAGGGATGCATCCATTTAAAATCTTCCTGTAGGCCACAGTCCACCACGATGGTGTGCAGCAACCGCAATTCGGGTTGCCACCTTTTCAGATGCTCAAGATAGGACGCTACTTTGTCGTGCATTGAAGGTAGGTTTTAAAGGAAATATACTAAAAATATGGGCATTATCGGCAAAAAACCATGAGGCCTTAGGGGCGTTGTTGGGGGGCGGTTCTTCGTGTATTGATCAATTCGGCCACCCGTTCCGCTTGTTGAAGATCTGTTTCGACCAACCAGATTTTAATGGTGTCCTCATCCGTTGTCAAGGTCAGGTGGGCTTTATTCTTATACTTGCCCCATAGGGCCCCACCCACAAATAGGGTTGCGATAAAACTCATGAGCGAGACGAACCAGTCAGTACCTTCGGCATTCACTTTTGCATTTTTGATGTTGTTGAAGGGGTAGGTGCCACTGTTCTTCGGGTCGGAACGGTCCACAATTTCAAGACGGTCTGCATGGAACTTCAGTTGCAATGCGGGTTTATCGCGTAGGGTAATCGTTTCTGTCATTGTAAGGTCCTGTTTTTATTTCTTTTCGTGCTCCGCTTCAGGCTCGCGGTCTAGTGTATACGGCGTTGCCAGTTTTTGCTTGCAATGAACACCATACACATCGTTAAGCGCTGTATTTTTTCTTTTTGATTCCTTCCAATTTGTGGGTAAATCGCTTTCTTACGATAATCCATTACAGCATTTCCAGCTTAAAGAACTCTTTTTTTGTTTTAACAATTCAGGTCTCCGTAGGCTTTCCAAATTCGAATTCAGTCCCATTTCACGTATTTTCGCCAGTTATGTTGTTCACTGAATCCCAGAACTTCACGGATTTTGCGATTCGAAAATAATGCTTCATGCTGCCCCAATTCGCGACTGATCGGCACATTAGGGAAGAACTTTTCAGCTAATTCCTTGCTGGGGATAATGGCACCGTTGTGATCGTTTCCAGCATTGAAAATCTGATACCCAAGGCCGTCTTTTTTCAAACATAAATCCACAATCTGCCCCAGGTCACGCGCATCTATATAACAGAAGGCATTCCTGCGGCGCACTTCAGGGTTTTTAAAATAATGCGGAAACAGTTCTGCGTATTCGTGGGGTTCAATCACATTTCCGATACGAAGGGCATAAATATCAAAGCCTGACCGTCGCTGGAAGCTCCGTGCCGTTTTTTCATTTACAACCTTCGATAATCCGTAGCTATCCATGGGGTCAACGTCATAATCCTCCTCCAAAGGCAGCGCTTTAGGGTTGGTTTTGCCATCTGAAAAACAGATGCCATAGGTGGTTTCTGATGAGGCAATAATAATCTTTTTGATTCCAAGTTTAACAGCCGCTTCGATCACATTGTAGGTACCCATGGTATTGACCCTAAAAGTTTCATTATCGGTTTTGATCAAGATCCTTGGCACGGCAGCAAAATGTACTACAGCATCAAATTTTGGTACGCCATTCCCTGGTTCCAATTCATCTAACCCGGCATACGAACTCATGGCATTGAACACTTGTCCTGAATCCGTAATATCAGCTATCAGATTGTCTACCCCTGGGTGATCCAAGGGCACCAGGTCTACATTCAGCACTCTATGTCCTTGGTCGAGAAGGTAGGGAACGACGTGCTTTCCTGCTTTTCCCGATCCCCCGGTAAAGAATATTCGCTTTTTTGTCATGTATTCTCCCATTTAATAATGATTTTACGTGTTATTGACCGATAGCGTGTGCGCTGCATATTCCATGACAATTATATACATCTTATTTTCGTTTAGTGAGATTGAGCACAACAAAGGGATATCGTTATAGATGAACTCCTATTATACCATCTAATATAATCGTTATTAACGACACCTAGAGATGATTCGACCCTATACGTCATATTGTTCAACCCATATTATAGGTACACAGGAGACACGATCACAACTATTTTGGGGTTAGTGTAGGCATGCACGAGCGGGATACTTCGACTTAGCTCAGTACAGGCTACTCGCGCCAGCGGGGGGCAGTTTTTTTATTACTGTTAATTAGATGCTATTTGATCTTTTGCGATTTATAGACATCACGGAAAATCCGCCATGTATCATCCTCTTTTTTCCACACGAAAAGAGAGTTTCCTTTACTCACAAGCGTACCGTTACTATGATAAAATTCAACATAGGCATCCTCAATAATAATATTTTCGTTGCCCCAGATGTTGATTATTTTAAATCTTATGTCCGTAATACTATCTTGGACTAAGCCGTGGACCTCTTTTATAAGATTGGCCCTTCCCGCATACGAACCAATTACTTTTGAGTCTATGGTGTAAATATCCCCAACCGCAATAGAGTCTCCAGCCTTTAACGCAGCTTCAAAATCCTTATTTCGTTTTTCAATGATTGCCGTAGCAGTAGGCACATCAAATTGAGTTGTACTCTCATTTTGAATTGAACCAACTTCTGATTTTTCAGCGTTGTTTTTACAAGACAAATTAGAAAGAATTAGTACGGCAAAAATTATTCTTATTAGATTCATATCTGTTTATTTAGCGTAGTTTAAATGGCTTACAACATAGGGATATAGGTATTGATGAACTCCCACTTATACCAACTAATATAATCGTTCTTAACGACACCCAGAGATAATTCGACCCATTTAAGTCATTTTGTACAACTATATTATAGGGGCATAGGAGTCACGATCACAAGTGTTTCGGGGGGTGGTCTAGTATGCACGAGCGGGATACTTCGACTTAGCTCAGTACAGGCTACTCGCGCCAGCCGGGGGGTAGGAATATAACCCCTTGAATTTACGGCTTTCCCGGCTATTGTTCTTATACCTTGTTATAAAACGATTTTCATTTTATTTAATAGTTCACCCGTCTTTTTAAGTGTTTTTATGTCCTCTTCGGGAAAAGAGCCATCGGCTTTTGGTCCCACATTCAGCAATAAGTTTGCATTTGATTTTTCAGCATCCTTGAGCATTTCCAATACATCCTCGGCTGTTTTATGTTTTCCGTCATGTTCCTTATTGTATCCCCACGCATGAGGCTGCAACGTATTGCAAATTTCCCGTGGTTTATCCTTGTTTTTTTCGTAGGCTATTTTTGCGACATCAAATTGTTCTCCAACCTTAGCGCCTCCTCCTCGTTCTGGTGCCATAAAATCTTCATCCCCATTGGCTCCTTGTTTAAAGGAAATTAAAGCATGGGGCGAAATTTTTCGTATCAACGCATACGTTTCGTCAATGGGAAATAATTCGGGTCGATTGTAATACCCCATGATCGGATCGAACCATATCCCTGCTATATTTGGGTATTGACCCAGTAATTCCTTCAACTGCGCATGCACAAAATCGACGTAAATCTTAAAATCATCATCTTTTTCAAATTTATATTCGGGCTGTGGTTCAACATATGCCGGTCTTGCGTTTTCCCAACCACTTTCCCTTGAATAAAAGTATGGATGTTTCCAATCCGCACCATAAGAATAGTATAAAAATAATCCCAATCCTTTTTGCTCACAGGCCCTATAAAGTTCTTTGATCAAATCTCTTTTTGCTGGAGCGTTCAAAACATTAAAGTCCGTTTCTTTTGTTTCAAACAAGCAAAAGCCATCGTGATGTTTTGATGTAATCGTAATATATTTCATTCCCGCATGTAGGGCAATATCGGTTATTTCATCAGCATTAAAATTTTCGGCTGAAAATTGGTCTTTCAATTTGGCATATGCTGACACGGGAATAGTGTCTCTCAATTGCACCCATTCGCCTTTTTCCAGAATGCTATATAATCCATAATGAATAAACATCCCGTATTTGGCATTTTTAAACCATGTTAGATTGGCATCTTTAGGATTGTCCTGATACTCTTTTTGATACTCCTGTAAATAGGAAGGAACGTTCGAATGCTCTGAACATCCCATACCTAATGTGACGATAAGAAATAGTGAAAGAAGTCTACTTTGATTTTTCATTTTCTCTTTTTAATTATTTTATCGTGTTCGTGTATGATTAGTTGCGGGAAAATAGACGACCATTTTTCCGCCGAAACGGAAAGTCAATTAATTCGTAGGAATTTCCCAGTTGGAAATTCAGAAGCAATGAATTATACACGGCTTAAGTTTGATTCTCTTTAAATTGATAGTATAATCAGAAAGAACAAAAGAGAGAATTAAGGTTAATATACACGGTGAAGCTTTCGACTTCGACAACATTGATAATCCTCTCTCTTTTACTACTTGAACCACGTTCAGTTCTGTGAGACCTTAGATCTCGTTTTCAAGTTGTTGTGATGCCAGTAGCTGGTTCTTTCCTAAAACAGTTCTTATGGATAAATATAAAGAAACTTATGGAGTTGACATTAGTAAAGATGTCTTTGATGTTTACGGTAACAAGAGTGGTCATTGCCAGTTCAAGAATGACGGGGCAGGCTTCAAAGCGTTATTAAAACACTTACCCTTGCAGTGTTTGGTGGTGATGGAAGCTACGGGATATTATCATTATCGACTTGCCCAGTTTCTATATAAAAATGCAGTAGCTGTCTCCGTTGTAAATCCTTTATCGGTCAAGCGTTTTATACAGATGAAGTTGGCCAAGGTGAAAACGGACAAGGGTGATGCCAAGGCCATATGTGAATATGCGCAAATGAACAATGTTCCGCTTTACAATGCCCTTACCGATGTCCAGAGTGAATGTTTACAACTATTCAGGCTGTTGGATAGTTTTTTGAAACATCGCACGGCCACCAAGAACAAACTGCATGGCGAAGATGCCTTGGGCATTCCCTCGAAAGTGGTGTACCGTTCTTTAAAACGCAATCGTAAACACTTGGACAAAGAGATTTCCGGGATAGAGGAAAGAATCCTGTCCCTGGTAAGGAAAGATCAACACC
>NZ_JBATHS010000142.1:0-1783 GCF_049667165.1 Maribacter sp. | reverse complement strand
TTACCGTGCTTATTCGCAACAAATAGGAAGTCTGTACCATTAATACGATCCGCAACCATTCCTCTTGCGGGTCCTTCTTCCTTATAAAGCGCTTGGGTACCTATGGGCGTTAGTTTGCCTTCTTTGTTCAAACTGAAGATATCAATACCTCCAAAACCTCCTGCATATACGTAATGGGACCCCCCTTTTTCATAACTGGTTACCGTTACCGTATTATTGGCGGATACGCTCTTAAAATCCTGCATATAAGGCATTAAATCATCTTTTGTTTGCGACAAGCAAATTTGAGATAAAAGCGCTGCGATGAAAACAATGGATATTTTTATGCTATTCATAATTTTAAGCTTTTTTGAATGGTATGGATTATTCCAAGATTGCATTTGCGCCAACAGTAGCAATGTCGTGATCTTGCTCAATAGTACCACCGCTAACACCTATGGCGCCTATAATTTTCCCATTTGCATTTTTAATGGGAACACCGCCGGGAAACGTCATGAGTCCGTCATTGGAAAGTTCAATATTATAGATAATGCCCCCGGGTTGGGAAAGCTTACCTAGGTCGCCCGTATTTATGTCAAAATAACGGGATGTTTTTGCTTTTTTTATCGCGATGTCTATACTTCCTAAATAAGAATCGTCCATACGGATAAATGCCTTTAAGTTCGCACCTGCATCAACCACGGCAATATTTACCAAGACATTTGAATCTTCGGCTTTTTCTTTTGCGGCCAACACCGCTTTTAAGGCATCTTCATGTGAAATATCAGTTGCGCTTTGTGCAAAAACAGCGCCTGTATTTAGAAGAATCAATAGGATTACGTATTTAATACTTTTTGATAATAGAACTTTATTTTTCATCACTATTCACATTTTTAGGTATGCAAATATCTTGAATGCAAATCGTAAAAAAGTTGAACAAGTTCAACTAGCAAAAATTATTTTCCGCTTTTTTTTATCTTACTTAAAAATTCGTGACGAATACCAAGATAGCCTGCGATCTGTTTGTCTGTAAGTTTGGATGCGATGTCCGGGTAGGTTTGTATAAAATGGAAATAACGTTCTTTTGCCGTAAAACAATGATTACGCACCAGCCGTCTTTGCCATGATACCAATCCTTTTTGAAACATAATACGGAACAGCTTTTCTACAATTGGAAGGGATTCGTACAGCGTTATTTTATCTTGTCTGCTAATTAAAAGCACCTTACTGTCTTCCAGAGCTTCAATATTCAAATCAGAAGCGGTTTGATGCATAAAACTATCAATATCCATCAACCACCAATCCTTAGCTGCAAAATATAGGGTGTTTTCATTTCCATTTTTATCCATCGTAAAAATCCGAAAACAACCTTCTACGACAAAGCCTTCGAATTTACAGATGCTTCCTTGGGTCAATAATAATTCTTTTTTTTTGAAACTTTGGGGCTTAAAATCCTTGCAAACAGCTTCCAATTCTGCATCGGAAAGATTTAAATTTTTCTTTATGTTTTGTTTTAGTAAATCGTATGACATTGTTTATTGAAAATTAAGATCATTGGAGCAATTTACTGAAATCAGCGCTCAATACTGAATTGTATGGCTTCCTTTTACCCGTGTCATATGCGAATTTACTTTTGTTTCCTCATCTTCTGCTACGTCATTCATAAAAATACTGCTTGACGCTGCATTTGCCAAACTTTCCAAATCAAGCTTTATCTTCATTTCCCCGGGAATATCCATTTGAAGCAATTTTTCCCCTTGAACAACATCCCATTTTATGAACAAATTTCATTCAGGAGAAGGCA
>NZ_JBATHS010000141.1:0-10646 GCF_049667165.1 Maribacter sp. | reverse complement strand
GCTTTATTTGAGGCCACGATAATATCACAGGTAGAGGTTCCCATGACGCGCACCAAAGCATGCTCTTCGATTTTTGCCCCGACTGCGCCGGCATGGGCATCAAAGGTTCCAACAGCGACCACCGTATCCGTTGTAAGTCCTAGTTTATCTGCCCATTCCTTACTTAACTTACCAGCAACTTCATCCGAAGTGTACGTTTTTTGATAGAGGTTCTTTCTAAGGTCGGCAAGGTAAGGATCTAATCTGCCCAGAAAATCCTCTGAGGGCAATCCGTTCCAATCGGGATGCCACATGGCTTTATGCCCTGCTGCACAGCGACTTCTTTTAAAGGACTTCAAATCAGGCGTATCAATGAGTAAAAAGGTCATGAGGTCACAATGCTCCAACCACGTATGTGCCGCGTTTTTGACGGATTCATCTTCCCGGCCAATGTGTAATATCTTTGCCCAAAACCATTCCGAGGAATAAATACCCCCTTCATATTTTGTGTAATCCTCACCGCCCCAAGTAGCGGCAAGCCGGTTTATCTCATCGGCTTCGTCAATTGCGGTATGGTCTTTCCAGAGGACCATCATGGCGTTCGGGTTTTCCTCAAAACCCTTTACCAAGGCCAAGGGTGTGCCTGATTCGGTAACAGGAATCGGTGAAGATCCCGTCGTGTCGATGCAAATGCCTTTAATTGATTTGGGATCGACCTTGCTTTTCAAAACGACGGTCTTTATGGTATACTCCAACCCTTCGATATGATCTAGAGGATGCTGTCTGAATTGATTGGTCGAGGCATTACAGTACAATTGGGTCTTCCAACGCTTATACCAATGTACCGCAGAAGCCATTTCAGAACCGTCATCAGTGTCTATCAAGACCGCCCTCACGGAATCAGAACCATAATCCAATCCTATAACGTATGCTTTCATGTGAAGAACAACATTTTATGATTACTCAAATATAGTGCAATATTTTTTAATAAGTGTCTATTCAACACTTATTTCGTGTGTATTGATACCATCATCAACCAATCCATACCTTTGTTATGCAATTTGTCATAACCAATCAGGTCTATCAATAGCGCTTTAAGTATACGATTCATAACGTTTTATGAGGGCGAAATAGTTTAGATTAGTACCTTTGGATTTGGGCAAAATCATTTAACGGTATATGGTATTAAGGGATTATAATGAGGAGGATAAAGTCTTACTTGCAGTTGACTGTATCATCTTTGGATTTGATGAGGAGGGTTTAAAAATACTTTTGATCAAAAGGGAATTTGAACCTGAGAAGGGCAGTTGGTCCTTAATCGGTGGATTTCAAAAAAAGGATGAAAATCTAGATCAGGCCGCTATTCGGATATTACATCATTTGACCGGACTTCATGATATTTATATGGATCAATTATATGCGTTCAGCAAAGTGGATCGGGATCCCAAGGAACGCACCATCTCTGTTGCCTATTATGCCTTAATCGATATTGCGACCCATGACAGTGAACTAATACGTTTGGATTCTGCCCACTGGTTCAATCTTAAGGATGTACCCCCGCTGATTTTCGATCATGACCTCATGGTAAAAAAGGCGATTGCACGCTTACGCCGGATTGCCATGACAAAACCAATCGGTTTTGAACTATTGCCGGAAAAATTCACGATGCGCCAATTGCAGCAATTATATGAGTCGATCTTGGACAAAAAATTGGACAAGCGCAATTTTATCAACAAGGTGAATTCACTCGATATCCTTATCAAGTTGGAGGAAAAGGATATGTCGGTCTCAAGAAAGGGAGCCTATTTGTACCAATTCGATAAGAACAAATATGACAAAAAGGTATTGGAAGGTTTTAGTTTTAAGCTTTAATACTTTGGGCCTTGGTTAATCGATCCAGATCACAATACTTCTCATGTATTAAGATTACATTCGCGTTGTACAATTTGAATATCGTTTATGAAAGTTTTTCAATGCGGTCATTGCAATCATCCGTTGTTTTTTGAAAATTATACCTGTGAAAATTGCGGGCATCTTTCTGGGTATCGTGACCTAGATCGGCAGATGCCCTCCTTTGATCCATTTCGTTCTTCCCTTCTTTCTGACCGGGAAAATATTGTAAAAACGAAAACCAGTACGGTAACGCACGCGCCTATTTTTCCAAAACTAAAAAATAGTGAAATCTGATTGTGTAGTGAACTCCTCAAGAAATTTCATGCCTAGATAGGAATTTCCATTCGGGTTCAGCAGGGGGCTCCAAACGGCAATGGTATAGCTATGTGGATATACTGCCACGATACCCCCACCTACCCCACTCTTGCCAGGTAGGCCGACCTTAAAGGCGAACTCCCCGGACTCATCATAAAAACCACAGGTAAGCATCAGGGCATTGATTCGTTTCGATTGAGGCTTTGACACGATTTCAGAACCATCCGAAATCTTAAGGCCACCGTTTGCCAAATAGGTAAGGGTATATGATAGTTGCTGGCAGTTCATTTCTAAAGAGCACATGTCAAAATAGAAGTCAAGCACCTCGGTTGGATCGTTCTTGATATTACCTAGCGACTTTATGAAGTTACACAAAGCCACATTTCGGTATCCGTGCGCTTTTTCGGAGTCCGCAATTTTATCTGAGTACGTAAGGTTCGGCAGATTGCTTACATCTCTCACGAAAGCGAGAAACTCCTCCTTGGCATTTCCCAAATGTGAAACCAGGATGTCGCAAATTACAATGGCTCCTGAATTTATAAATGGGTTCCGGGGAATACCGTTATTGATTTCTAGCAAAAGAAGGGAATCGAACCTGGTTCCTGAAGGTTCTACATCGACCCGCTTCCAAATTTTTTCGCCCACTATTTTATAGGCCAACGTCAAAGAGAGTACTTTGGCAATACTTTGGATTGAGAATTTTTCCAGGTTGTCTCCTATCCCGAATCCCTCACCCGTTAAACTGGTCATGTGCACCCCGAACATCGTCGGGTCTACATTGGCCAATTCTGGAATATAGGTCGCTATTTTTCCATGGTTCTCAAGTCTTTTTGTGTCATGGTAGACCTTTTCGATAATCCCTTTGTAATTCAAGAATATTGTGGTTTAGTGGGTGAATGGATTGCAAAGTTTACTATAATAATCTGAGAAATGCGTCTAGAACACCCGTTTGTTTTCCAAATAATTACTAGTAAATCGGAAACCGTATGCCGTGGTTTGCCCGTGGCATTGGTTTAAGACGGCCAAAAGTCGATTACGTCACCTCATGGCTATTCCAAAAACAACGCCATAAGCTTTTTTGGTTATTGAAATTTTCTAGCATCTTTCTGATAATACCAAATTTATGGTATACAAAATTTGAGAACTATATAATTGTTCAAATTATTATTGGTCACACAACACGAAGCCAAGAATTTATTGGTATATTATCACTATATACTGGTACAACCATCAAGTAATTCGAAGCTTGAGCGTAACTCTCAACCTTTGAGTATTTCAATAACACTCCAAAACAAACCCTTTGACATGGCCAAAGTAGATTTTGAAAAATACGAAACCACCGGGTACTACGATGAAATGTTCAATGCTTCCAATGAGGTAAGACCAAACTATAAGCAATTCAAAACGCGATTGGAGGAATTGAGTAAAAACAAACTCCAATATTTACAGTACGGCACGGAAAGGGCACAACTTTCATTGGGCATGACCTTTAATGTTTATAGCGACAATCAAGGGGTAGAACGCATTCTTCATTTAGACATCATTCCTCGGATCATTGAAGGCAAGGACTGGGACCGATTGACAAAAGGTTTGGAACAACGAATTGTGGCATTGAACCTATTTACCAATGACATCTACAATGAACAGAAAGTATTGAAAGACAAGATCATTCCCAAAGAATTGGTACTTTCTAGTGCCGGATATCTGAAGGAATGTATAGGATTGAAACCCCCAGAGAACGTTTGGAGCCATATATCGGGTACTGACCTGATTCGCGGGGACGATGGTGATTTTTACGTCTTGGAAGACAATCTAAGGTGCCCCTCAGGTGTATCCTATATGCTTGAGAACCGAGAAATCCTAAAACGTACTTTCCCAGAGTTGTTCGAACGATTACATGTAAGGCCTGTTCATGATTATACCCACTATTTGAGGGATATGTTAGAGTCGCTTACCAAAGTATACCCTGCCATAAATGCGGTGGTGACACCCGGCACCTACAATTCCGCCTATTTTGTAAACGCCTATTTGGCACAACAGATGGGCGCCGAACTGGTTGAAGGAAGGGATTTGGTAGTTAAAAATGACTTTGTATACATGATTACGACAAAAGGCCTTCAAAGGGTCGATGTCATTTACCGCAGGGTCGACGACGATTTTATTGATCCATTGGTATTTAATAAAGATTCTATGTTGGGTACACCGGGCCTTTTCAATGCGTATCGCAAAGGCAATGTGGTCTTGGTCAATGCGCCGGGAGCTGGGGTTGCTGATGACAAGGCAATTTATGCCTACATTCCTAGAATAATTAAATATTACTTGGGCGAAGAAGTACTATTGCCCAATATAAAAACCTATATCTGTGCCGAAAAAGATGATTGCAACTATGTGTTGGAAAACATTCATAGCCTGGTCATCAAACAAACGGATGGATCTGGTGGTTATGGCATGCTGATCGGTCCTAAAGCCACCAAAAAAGAATGTGATGAATTTGCCGTCAAAATAAAAAACAATCCCAGAAACTATATCGCGCAGCCCATGATCAATCTTTCACGGGTGCCGACCTTGGCCGATGACACCATTGAAGGAAGACATGTGGATCTTAGGCCTTATTGTCTCTACGGAAAGGATATTAAAATAGTTCCCGGGGCACTGACGAGGGTCGCTTTGACCAAAGGGTCATTGGTCGTAAATTCATCCCAAGGAGGTGGAAGTAAAGACACATGGGTATTGGATTCCAACTAAAAATAAGAAATGTATGTTAAGTAGAGTAGCGAATACGATGTATTGGATGAACCGATATATTGAACGGGCCGAAAACTATGCCCGATTTATGGATGTGCATTTTAATCTTTCTTTAGAATCGCCACCAGATGCAGAGGAACAATGGAAACCCTTGGTGGTGATTACCGGGGATTGGCCGCTATACCAATCATTATATAACAAAGTCGATAAATCCAGGGTCATTTACTTCTTAGGTTTTGAACCCAAAAACCCGAATTCCATTTACAATTGCATTACAAATGCAAGGGAGAACGCCCGATCCATTAGACCGGAAATCACAAAGGAAGTTTGGGAACAGATCAATTCAATCTACTTCTTTGTAAAAGAAGGATTGGAAAAAAAACTTTGGAAAAGCAATGACCCCAGAATTTTCTTCAAAAAAATAAAGGAAGATTGCCAACTGCTTTATGGTATTTTTGATGCCACCATTTCAAGGAGCGATGGTTGGCACTTTGGAAAAATCGGGCAATTGATCGAACGTGCCGATAAAACCTCACGGGTTATGGATGTGAAATACCATATTCTACTGTCGACCCCTCAAGAGGTGGGCAGCCCCATAGATTTGATGCAATGGGCCGCTTTGTTGAAATCGGTGAGTGCTTATGATATGTACCGTAAAAAATATGGCAAACTAACTGCCTTGAATATTTCAGAATTTTTAATTTTGGACAAGAAATTTCCGCGATCAATGCTTTGTTGCTTAATTTATGCAGAGCAATCTTTGCAGGAGATTACAGGGAGTATAGGCGGCTTTAGTAATGAGGCGGAAAAGCAATTGGGGAAACTTAAATCAGAACTGGAGTTCGTCGATATCAACGATGTCTTTGCCAGCGGTCTTCATGAATATCTTGATGAGTTCCAACAACATTTGAACAGGGTTTCGATAAGCCTTTACAATTCCTTTTTTGCCGTGCAATCACAAATACAAGGACAACAATAATCGTTCATTTATAGCACTAATAGGCAATGACATACTGTTTAGGCATCAAACTGAAATCAGGATTCGTAGGAATCGCCGATACACGGATCACTTCGGGCACAGAGACGACCAAGGCCAAAAAAGTGTTTACCGTAAACAAAAAGAAGCATTCCTTTTTTATCATGACCTCGGGACTTCGATCAGTCAGGGACAAATCCTTGACCTATTTCAAGGAAATCATTGAAAAGAACGATGAATCCTTCAACAAACTCTATATCGCCGTAAACGCATTTTCCGATCAAGTGAAGCGTGCGGCCTACGAAGACAAAAATTCCTTGAAGGAAGCAGGGCTTTGTTTTAACCTCTTCTCAATCATTGGGGGTCAGCTGCAAGATGACGATGAACACAAAATTTATTTATTATACCCAGAAGGAAATTGGATCGAGGTCACCGATGGTTCTCCCTTTGTGATTATAGGCAATAGTGGCTATGGGAAACCGATTTTAGATCGTGCCATTACCTACGACTCCACCATTAAATTTGCCTTAAAGGCGGGGTTTCTTTCATTCGATGCCACCCGTATCAGTGCCAATGATGTAGACTATCCCATAGATGTGATCACCTATGAAAAAGACTCGTTCCAAATCATCGAAAAAAGATACGAGGCAAATGAGCTTGAAAAAATATCCAAACTTTGGGATAATATCCTTAGTGATTCCATAAAAAACCTTCCTGAAGATTGGATCGATACGTTGTTGGACCATCCGCATCGAGAAGGCGAAAAAGAAATTCATCAATCCCAACATCCATGAGGTTTAAAATTATTCATGAAACGGAATACGAGTTTAGCGAGGCCGTTTTTCTTGAGCCGCACTACCTGAGGTTCAAACCAAAAAACACGCCTCATATTGAATTGGAATCACATTCCTTAAAGTTGTCGATACAACCTGCAGGAATTTCGGAACAGATGGATGCGGAAAATAACTATGTTCATTTCAGTTGGTTCGAGGGTATGCATAAAAAAATACATATTCAATCAGAAGCCATTTTAAAGAGCACCCCATATAACCCATTTAATTTTTTGATTTATCCCCTTGGGCTCAATACGATTCCTTTTTTATACGAGGAACCCTTGCTGAAATTACTCCAGAATTATATAACGCCCCTTCAGATAAATGCGGCGTTGGTTGCTTACGGCAATGAAATTCTCGCTGCAACGAATAAGGCTACTATCCCTTTCCTGACGGAATTGACAAAACGGATTCATACTGATTTTATAGTAGAATCACGGGAAGAGGGTATTCCTTTCAAGGCCGACGAAACATTTGATTTTAAAAATGGATCTTGTCGCGATCTGGTCTGGATGCAAATGCAACTATTGCGTACATTGGGAATAGCTTCACGCTTTGTCAGCGGCTATTATTATGTCGATGTTGAAAGTCCACAGTATGAATTACATGCATGGATCGAAGTCTATTTGCCCGGTGCCGGTTGGATCGGTTTTGACCCCAGTAACGGTATCGTAACGGCACACACCCATATCGCAGTTGCCTCAAGCAGCCATTATATACATACGATGCCCGTGTCTGGAACGGTACGGGGAAAAGCGACATCGAAATTAAGCACTACATTGGTCATTGAGGTTTTGGATAGTTGAAGTGACCCTAAAATAGGAATAAAACTACCATCTCAATAATTCAATATACGCGATTTGATCAACGGCCTAGGTATTCTGATGCTTTTTTTGAGTGAAGTCTTGTTTAATGGTGTGCGTAATTCCATAGGCTTCCGTCCGCTTAAAAATCAAAGGAAGAATCGTATCACAAATTTCATTTTTCGTTCCTACTTGCCTTAAATTTTCTTAAATTCAGTCATGGATAAAACACTTGGCTCATCGAATTCCAAATTTGGAACCCTGCCTGTATTTTTGACGGCCATTTCAACCATTTTGGGTGCTGTAATGTTCCTGCGTTTTGGTTTTGCCGTTGGTTCTGTGGGCTTTACCGGTACTGTGCTCATTATCCTCATTGGTCATATGGTAACCTTTTCCACGGCCATGGCCTTAGCCGAGATCGCAACCAATCAAAAAGTAGAGGGAGGAGGGGAATACTTTATCATTTCCCGTTCCTTTGGCGTTAATATCGGGGCCGCTATTGGTATTACATTATATCTTTCCCAGGCCATAAGTGTGGCATTTTATATCATTGCATTCGCAGAGGCGTTTGAAGCCATTAAACCTTGGGTTGCCACGGAATTCGGGTATGAACTATACGATAACCGTTTGTTCAGTGTACCCGCATTAATACTCTTAATATGGTTGATGGTGTCCAAAGGGGCTAATTTGGGAATGAAAGCCTTGTACGTCGTTGTTACCATTCTTGCTATATCATTGGTGCTATTTTTTATGGGTGCCACTTCTTATTCCGAAACTTTTGACAGTTCCCTGATATTTAAAAATGTATCTACCGACAAAGGGTTTTTTTATGTTTTTGCCATAATCTTCCCCGCTTTTACAGGGATGACCGCAGGTGTAGGGCTGTCAGGGGATTTAAGAGATCCCAAAAAGTCAATTCCCATAGGCACACTATCAGCGACTATTTCGGGAATGATCATCTATGTGTTCATTGCTTACAAGTTAGCCTCATCGGCTAGCCCAGGGGATTTGGTCAATGATCAGCTCATTATGAGCCAGATCGCCCTATGGGGCCCGATAATCCCTATCGGTTTGGCCGCAGCTACCATTTCATCCGCATTGGGGTCATTTATGGTCGCACCAAGGACGTTGCAGGCCATTGGCGGTGATAAGGTATTCCCCAACAGATTTGTCAATTTTTGGGTGGCCAAGGGAACCAAAGTAAATAACGAGCCGAGAAATGCAACGATTCTTACCAGTGTCATTGCATTGATTTTCGTGCTTATGGGTGATGTGAACGCGGTGGCCGAAATTATATCGATGTTCTTTATGGTCACCTATGGCTCATTGTGCTTGATCTCGTTTATGCAACACTTTGCAGCAGACCCCTCATACAGACCTTCGTTTAAGTCTAAATGGTATATATCGCTTTTCGGAGCTATCATGTGCATCTACTTGATGTTCAAAATAAATACGGTCTATGCGATGGCTGCCATCTTGGTCATGGTATTGTTATACTTCTATATCACCTTTAAAGGCGATAACAAAAAGGGAATGGCCAAGATATTTCAAGGTGTGATGTATCAATTTAGCAGAAAAATGCAGGTATTCCTTCAAAAATCAGAAAAGGAAACTGCCGAAGAATATTGGCGGCCAGCAGTGATATGCTTGTCAAAGGAAAGCTTTGATAGGTACAGTGCTTTGGAAATCATGAAATGGATATCGCATCGTTATGGTTTTGGCACCTATATTCATTTTGTGCAGGGGTATTTATCCAAAGAATCAAAGGCCGTTGCAGAAAATAAATTGATGAAGCTGATAAGAATAGCATCTTCGAGTAAATCAAATGTTTTTTTGGAAACTATAATATCCCCTTCGAATACAGGTGCCATTGCCCAAGCCATACAACAACCCGCCATCTCGGGACAGCCCAATAACACCATACTCTTTGAGTTCAAAAAAGGGGAACGGGAATGGTTGGGAGCTATCATAGAAAACTATAGTTTGTTAAAAGTTGCCGAATATGATTTATGTATTCTGGCCAGTTCGGACAAAGGGTTTGGTTATAAAAAATACATTCATATATGGATTCGAAGGGAAGATTATGAGAATGCCAATTTGATGATTTTACTTTCCTATATTATTTTAGGACATCCGGATTGGAAAAAGGGGGAGATAAAAATATTCGCCACCTTCCATGAAGAGCATTTAAAACGCGAACAGGAGTATTTAACCGAACTTACCACGAGCGGGCGATTGCCCATTTCTGCAAATAATATAAATGTGCTCCCTATAGAAGCGGGGATTAAAAGGAAAGATCTGATCAATCAATATTCTGCAGATGCGGATCTCACGTTGATAGGGTTTCATGGTAGCATGATGAAATCAGAAAAGGCCATTGAACTATTTGAGGGGTATGATAATATTGGTAACATTCTTTTCGTGAACACTTTGACTTCAAAATTCATCAAATGACCCCCTATAACCGGGCAATGCGCTGTTAATCGTTTGATACGGATACCTCATCAGCATGTGTGTCCGCCTCAAAAGCTTCTGTATATTTGAAATCCTGAAACCAATAAGAGGACGAAATAATATCAAATAACCTTTCATTGCCACCGATTTCCTCAATTTTAAGCTGCCAGATAATATCTTTGGCATCCGTGAATTGGTCCCCATCAACCTGTTCTTCAAACAATCGGTAAATCAAGGTGTTCTTGGGCATACCTGCTACCAATAATCGAATCAAGGGTGCTTCAGGAAAGTCCTTAAAGACCTCCATTACATCTTTTTGTTTTGCCGTCACCTTGACTTGAAATTTTACCGCCTCCGGTCGTGGAAATTTACCATTAAAGGCCTCATACAACAGTTGGTTTACATTAAAGAACGCTTCGTGCAAGGAAAGGTCCGCATATTCTTCCCACATCTTTTCATCAATCATCTCATTGGAAATGTTCTCGATCTGTCCTTTGTTCAATCGGTCTTTGAAAATATAGGCCAATACAATTTTGGCAGCATCCTCAGGCTCATGATCCGTCAAAGACATCAAGCACATATCTTTCAATTCGTCTGGTTTCAGCTCAGAAACATCGGAATACTCCATGATTTCAAGCATGTTTGTAT
>NZ_JBATHS010000140.1:0-2681 GCF_049667165.1 Maribacter sp. | reverse complement strand
TAGGTTGGTATAGATACGCCTTCCCATGGCAATGGCGTCGATCATTCGCGCTAGATCATCGTCTAATAAGATGACCGAAGCGGCTTCTTTCGCAGTTTCGGTTCCCTTTTTGCCCATGGCGATCCCAATATGGGCCGCTTTTAATGCTGGGGCATCGTTTACGCCATCACCTGTCATGGCCACAATTTCCTGATTGGCTTTCAATGTATTGATAATCTTCAACTTGGCTTCAGGGAACACTCTGGTGAAAATACTTTTTGACTTTACTTGTTCCGCTAATTCTGGTTGCGACAATAGCATCAAGGCATCGCCTGAGATCCCTTGCCCTTGCCTATTAAATCCTATTTCTTTGGCAATGGCCGCTGTTGTCAGGGGATTGTCCCCTGTAAGGATCTTAACCTTTATCCCGGCTTGATCAAAGCCTTTTAATACGTGTTTGATGTTCTTTTTTGGTGGGTCATAAAAGGCGACCATTCCTTTGAATTCAAAGCTAAGGTCCTGTTGATTTTGCGGATAGGAACTGCCTATGAATTTTGATAGACCAATACCAAGGACACGATACCCTTTTTTGGTGAGTTGCTCGATAGCGGAATTGATTTGTTGTATTTCGGTATCAGAAAGCTTCGAAACCTGTATGAGTGCCTCTGGGGCACCCTTGGCAGCCACAATACGATCTCCATCCTGATTTTCAAAAAAATGGGTCATCATGGGAGGTTTGCCACTTAAGGGATATTCGTGCACCATTTTATAATCAGGACGCTGGTCTTTGTTTGTGGTCTTTTGATATGCCTTATGCAGTGCGATTTCCATGGTATCGAACGGAATGGGCTCACTGGCCCACATGGCGGATTGTATAAGTTCTTTTTCGCGCGTACCAAAAGCAGCGTTTATATCTGAGATCTTATTGGATGCTAAGGTGTAGAGTTTCGCCAAGGCCATTTTATTTTCCGTAATCGTTCCCGTTTTATCGGTACAGATGACGGTGGCCCCTCCCAGCGTCTCAACGGTTTTCATCTGTTTTACAATGACACCTAGTTTCATCAATCGATACGACCCCAAGGCCATAAAAGTTGTGAATGCCACTGGAATTTCTTCGGGTAAAATCGACATGGCCAAGGTCAATGCTTTGAGTAGGCTGTCTAGAATATCCGACGAATTGTAATAATTGATGCCCCATACGATCACAAATACGATAGCCCCAACGATTACCATTTTCTTTACGAAACTGTTGATTTGGTGCTCTAGGGGAGTCTTCTCTTCTTGTACGCTTTCAAGGCTTTTTGCGATTTCCCCAATCGCAGTCCTGTTCCCAATAGCGGTAACTATGGCGATGGCAAGTCCACTTGCCACTGTGGTGCCCTTGTATATTTTATTGTTCTTTTTTTCTGAATCCTTATAAACCGAAAGGGATTCACCGGTTAGGATGGCTTCATTTACTGAAAAATCATTGGAGTGAATGATGTAGCCATCGGCAGCAATGGTCGTACCTTCTTCGACCATCAAATGGTCACCGACAACCACCTCCTCGCTTTTGACCTCAATCACCCCGCCGTTGCGTACGACCTTGCAATTGGGTTGGGCAAATGACTTTAGCTTCTCAATGGCATTGCGACTGCGGCCATCTTGATACAAGGAGATTGCCGATACCAATATTATGGCAGCGGCCAGAAAAATACCATCTCCGATATTTCCGATTAAAAAGTATAGGAAGGATGCCACTAGCAGTAAAAAGACCATAGGTTCTTCGGCCAGACTTTTCAATGCTGTCAATAATACCATCTCCTTTTTACCTTTCAAGGAATTTTCTCCGTTCTCAGCCCTCGATCGAAGCACTTCTTCGTCAGTCAATCCTTTTATGTTGAAATTGGCTATGGGCATTTGGGTTATTTAATCAGTCCCATAAATGTACGATTTGGATTCGGGATTTCATCGGGTTGGATGGGACCATCTTACAAGTAACTATCGATGACCGTAAATGTCCCTCCCATCCTAGAACACCCGTTGGTCTATATTTGGCGGCCATGCAATGGGGCGTATCAATGGTATATAGGCCAAAAATGCATGCAAAAAGACCAGTGCCGATCAGAGCAGCGACAATACATACCTATGATTTACCTTGATCTTTTTTCGGGCAACCAACATGATAGCGGTCATATCCCATAAGGGCTATTCATGATGTAGGTCATTTGCATAATGATGGGTGTACTATAGCTTTGATAGTAAACAAAAAAAAACATGTCACCGTGAAAACAATATTATATTGTACCGATTATTCGAAGAATTCCGTTGCTGCCTTGAAATATTCAAAAAAATTGGCAGAACAATTGAAATGCCGTTTGGTAGCCTGCCATGTATTTGGTTACCCTGTTATAACCGAAACCATGGTTCTCGATGAGCTGCCCCAATTACGAAAAAATGCTCTGAAGGCAAATCGGTATCGGTTAGAGGAATTCGTTAGCGAACATTTGGGGAAAAACTGGAGCAAAACGAATGTGCAAATTGCACCCGTAGAGGCACTCTTCGTTGTTGACGGCATGGTTGCCATGGTTAATGATTGGCAGGCCGAATTCATCGTTGTGGGAACCAAAGGCGAAAGCGCCATAGAGGAGGTCCTTTTGGGCAGTACAACCAATCGCTTGGTCCAAAAATCACCTTGCCCCGTATTGGCAATTCCCCCAAAT
>NZ_JBATHS010000139.1:0-7853 GCF_049667165.1 Maribacter sp. | reverse complement strand
GGCCGAATTGATCAATTCGGCGGCAGCATCAATGGCTGATTGGTCAGGCGTTGGAAAGGGCTTATAACTTCGTATACCCGTACAATGTTCATAACTGAACTCCAATTCGTCGAACTGGGCGTTTTTTGTAATATCGATCAATACAGGGCCAGGTCGACCTGATTTGGCAATATAAAAGGCCTTCGCCATGATTTCCGGGATCTCTTCAGCTCTGGTTACCTGATAATTCCATTTCGTTACTGGCGTTGAAATCCCAATGATATCGGTCTCTTGGAATGCATCCGAACCCAACAGATGTCTAGCCACCTGACCCGTGATACAAACCATCGGGGTCGAATCGATCTGGGCATCGGCCAAACCTGTGATCAAGTTAGTAGCTCCCGGACCGGAAGTGGCTATGGCCACACCCACTTTGCCCGTAACACGGGCATAACCTTGGGCCGCATGTGTAGCGCCTTGTTCGTGGCGAGTTAGAATATGGGTCAGTTTATCCTGAAACTTATAAAGCTCATCATAGACCGGCATTATGGCCCCACCAGGATATCCATAAAGTATCTCAACACCTTCTGCCAATAGGCAATGTATAATCGCTTCCGCTCCACTGATCTTGATCTTGGTAGGGGAATTGGCTTCTTTTTTCTTTTCTTTTACTGTCTGCATAATTTCTAAACTAAATGGATGTTTTTATGAAAGCACCCTGTACGACCCAAAATAGGGCGATTTTTGAATATTTTTTTTAAAATTCATCTGTGACACAACCCTGTGACGCAGAAGATACCGAACGGGCATATTTATACAAGACCCCTTTTTTAAATTTAAGTTCGGGTTGCACCCATTCCGCTCTACGTCGTTCTAATTCCTTATCGGTCAACGCTACATTGATCGAATTGGTTTCCGCATCGATAGTTATGGTATCGCCATTATTAACCAAAGCGATCACTCCGCCGTCCTGTGCTTCTGGGGAAATATGTCCCACAACGAAACCATGGGTTCCCCCGGAAAAACGCCCATCGGTAATCAAGGCCACATCCTTTCCCAACCCAGCGCCCATAATGGCAGCGGTTGGTTTTAACATTTCGGGCATTCCTGGCCCTCCTTTGGGTCCTTCATAGCGAATCACGACTACATCCCCTTTTTTGACCAACCCTTTCCCTATACCGTCATTGGCCTCATATTCGCTATTGAATACTTTAGCGGTTCCCTTAAATATCAGGCCTTCCTTACCTGTAATTTTCGCTACCGAACCATTTTCGGCAAGGTTTCCATAAAGCATACGCAAATGGCCCGTTGCCTTGATCGGCTTATCCAAAGGCATGATAACATCCTGCCCTGCTTCCAAATCCGGAACATTTTCCAAATTTTCGGCCAAGGTCTTTCCGGTAACCGTTAAACAATCACCATGCAATAGTCCATTCTTCAATAGGTATTTCAAAACGGCCGGGATACCACCCACGCGATGCACATCTTCCATCAGGTATTTGCCACTGGGTTTGAGATCTGCAATAAAGGGGGTCGTATCGCTGATATGCTGAAAATCCTGTAGGGTAAACTCAATATCCGCAGCTCTGGCAATGGCTAGGAAATGTAAGACTGCATTTGTTGAGCCCCCCAATATCGTTACCAGACGTATGGCGTTTTCCAAGGATTTCCTAGTTACGATATCCAAAGGTTTTATATCTTTTTCAATTAGAAATCGCATTTGCTTGCCAGCCTCAATACATTCATTCTCCTTTAGATAATTGTCTGCCGGATTGGAAGAATTATAAGGCATTGACATCCCTAATGCTTCAATGGCAGAGGCCATTGTATTGGCCGTATACATACCACCGCATGCACCAGCGCCTGGAATCGATTTCTTAATGATACATTTAAATTCGGACTCTTCCATAGTACCCGCCACCTTCTCACCCCAGGCTTCGAATGCGGATACGATATCCAATTTTTTGTTATTATGGCATCCGGAGGCAATGGTGCCTCCATACACTAATATCGATGGGCGGTTTAAACGCAACATCGCCATTAAGGCGCCTGGCATGTTCTTATCGCACCCCACCACGGTGACCAGGGCATCATAGGACATGGCTTGGACAACGGTCTCCATAGAATCCGCAATGATATCCCTTGATGGTAGTGAAAAGCGCATTCCTGGGGTCCCCATCGAAATACCATCACTAACACCGATGGTATTGAATATAAGGCCTATGGTTTCCTTGGCATTGACCCCTTCCTTTACCAGTTTCGCTAAATCATTCAAATGCATGTTACATGGATTGCCCTCATACCCCGTACTGGCGATACCGACCAAAGGCTTGTCGAAATCCTCATCCTTGAAACCGATACCATATAACATGGCTTGAGCTGCCGGTTGTGTTGGATCTTGGGTTACATTTTTACTGTATTTATTCAATTCCATATAAAATTATTAGTGTTGATGTAATCCTATTACCTATGATTTAGCAATCAAATATAATTGTTTCATTAATGCTAGATTCCCAACAATGAGTAAGGCTCTAAATCCAATATCATTATTATTGATGTAATGTATTGTA
The DNA here is from genome assembly GCF_049667165.1 of Maribacter sp. Classification (GTDB taxonomy): domain Bacteria; phylum Bacteroidota; class Bacteroidia; order Flavobacteriales; family Flavobacteriaceae; genus Maribacter_A. The sequence goes on along the minus strand of NZ_JBATHS010000139.1, from coordinate 5,304 downwards.
TATCTGCATTTTACAGGCACTTCTTCTACCATATCCAATACTTTTATTCCCCTTGGAGCCTTCCTATAAAAGGTTGGAAAAAGCAATATATGTATTTAACCGATGGTCGTCCACCAAACCTATTTAGGGCTTGGATAAATTCCCTACATTTGATTACTTGACTTTATTATGGAAATCTTACAAAAGCAACGCGAATTTTTTTTAACACAACAGACCAAAGCGGTTTCATTTCGAAAAAAAGCCTTAAAACGTTTACAAAAAGAGATCATCGCTAGGGAAGATGCTATTTGTGATGCCATTTATGCCGATTTTAAGAAGCCCAAGTTCGAGACCCTTGCTGCAGAAACCCAATTTGTACTTGCCGAGCTAAAATTGGTCCTTAAATGTATTGACCTATGGGCGCGACCAGAACGGAAATCGGCCACCTTGATGAATTGGCCTTCTTCTGATTGGATCTACAAAGAACCCTATGGGGCCGTCTTGATCATCGCACCATGGAACTATCCCTTCCAACTAGCCATTGCGCCACTGATCGGGGCCATTGCGGCTGGTAATACCGTTGTTATTAAACCCTCTGAGACTACGCCTAAAACCTCAAGGCTGATTTCTGAAATCATCACCGCTGTTTTTCCACGGGAACATGCGGCCGTTGTAGAAGGTGGGGTTGAAGTGTCGCAACAGCTATTGGCCCAAAAATGGGATTATATCTTCTTTACCGGAAGTACACGAGTCGGCCAAATCGTCTATGAAAGTGCCGCCAAACATTTGACCCCGGTTACCTTGGAATTGGGAGGCAAAAATCCGTGCATTGTTGATGATACGGCCTCCATAGCCTTGGCAGCCAAACGCATTGTATGGGGAAAATTCCTGAATGCCGGTCAAACCTGTATTGCATCTGATTATGTCCTGGTGCATAAAAAAGTTAAGGGCCAATTGATCGATGCCCTGAAAAAAAGTATTATCAACAGTTATGGGGAGGATATGGAAGCTTCCCCTGATTATGCCCGAACCATCAACCAAAAGCATTATAGCGGATTAAAATCAATGCTTGAAGGGGAGGAAATTCTTTTTGGGGGGCAAAGTAATGAAGGGGACAATTACCTCTCGCCTACTTTGGTCAATGAACCAAAATTGGACAGTAAATTAATGCAGGGTGAGATTTTTGGCCCTATACTGCCTATCATCGCTTATGATACCGAGGAAGATATCGAAAGGCATATCATGAATTATGGAAAACCCTTGGCCACCTATGTTTTCTCCAACAACAGAAAATTTCAACAGAAAATTATTGGTACCTACAGTTTTGGTGGTGGTGCCATTAACGATACCGTCATTCAGATCACCAATAAAAAATTACCATTCGGGGGTGTTGGGGCCAGTGGTATCGGGGCGTATCATGGCAAAACTTCATTTGATATTTTTTCCCATCAAAAAGCCATCATAAAAAAAGCCAATTGGTTGGATGCCCCATTACGCTATGCCCCATATAATCTGCCTATGAGGTTCGTCAAAATGATAAAACATCTTTTTTAGCCTCATGGAAAAAACAGTTACCGAAGCCATTGCCTACAGACGGTCCGTTCGTGTTTATCGGGATGATGTCGAGCTGGATGATAAAAAAGTACGTCAATGTTTGGTGAATGCCTCCTTTGCCCCTACCAGTAGCAATTTACAGTTATGGGAGTTTTATCATGTTACGGATAAGGTCACACTCAAAGCCTTGTCCAAAGCCTGTTTTGACCAACCCGCGGCAATTACCGCAAAACAATTGGTCGTGGTGGTCACCCGGAAAGACCTTTGGCGAAAAAGAAGCAAGGCGAATCTTGACTATTTGAAAAAAGGATTCGGGAATAAGGCTAAAAACGTCTATTCGACACGGGAAAAATTCGTATTGAATTATTATGGCAAGCTTATCCCAACGCTCTATTCCGAATTTTTGGGGATTTTAGGTGGATTACGATTTATATTCTTTCAGATTGTGGGTCTTTTTAGACCAGTTTATAGACAAGTACGCAAATCGGATATGCGCATTGTAGCCCATAAAAGTGCGGGGTTGGCGGCACAGAACTTTATGATTTCAATGGCAGCTATCGGTTATGATACCTGCCCCATGGAAGGGAGTGATACACTTAGGGTCAAAAAAGTATTGGGTTTGCCTTGGGGCGCTGAGATCAATATGATCATTGCCTGTGGCGTACGTGACGAAAAGGGGGTTTATGGTCCCAGGTTTAGGATACCTTTTGATGAGGTGTATAAGAAAGTTTAGGCGAGCTTAAAAGAAACAGTGTCACCACTTCTTTTTTGGGCCAAGATGGATATCGCCTTATCGTTCAACTGGACTATTCTTGGATAGCCACCTGTAGTCTGACCGTCTTTCATAAGCACAATCAATTTTCCTGAAGGAGTAAGCTGAACCGTACCTGGTAAGGTTGCCGAGGTCAACATGGATCGCTCATGACCCTTTATCTTTTCATTGAACTGGTAGCCCATTCTGTTGTTTTCTTTGGCTACCGAGAATTCCTTTACAAAAAGACTTTCCAATTGGGCATCGTTCAATAAATCGAATTCAGGGCCTTTTGATACCTCCAAAACCACTTCATCCAAAAGCGATATGGCTTTTAATTCAGATATTTTTGGTACAAAAGTCGAAAAGGCGTCATAGTCCAATTCCTGGTTATCCTTTAGACTTCCCCTTTTGGTAATCGGATAATACTGGGATCGGCTTCCTAAAACTTCGGTCGTTTTCAAGCCCCCCTTTATGGCCAAATAACCTCTAAAACCTTTCAGTAATCTGCCATAGGAAAGAATATCACCTGCTTTTATATGAATGACATTATAGTTGGAAATGGGGGTATTGTTCAAAGTTGCGGACATTTCGGCTCCGCCCAAAACGATGAAGGTATCCTCTTCGAATTGCAATGTTGGCCCGGTCATCGTAATTTCCAATACGGCGGCATTGTCATCATTTTCCAAAAGCCTATTGGCAGTTCGAACGTCAGTGACATCCATTGCCCCTGATACAGGTACGCCCTTATCGCGATACCCGAAACGACCTTCATCCTGTATGGTCGTATAAAAACCGGATTTTAGTACTTTAAGCATCCAACTTTATTTTTTCAAATTGGTAAATCCCTACTTCCCCTTCGATTTTATGCAAATCATATTCTGCCCTTGAAATGGAATAGAATTGTATTTTATCGCCCACATTCACAAAACAGGGTTCATCCCTGCTGGAATCAAAAATCGGAATGGAACAATTACCTATGATATTCCAGCCTCCTGGCGATTCCTGAGGATAGATACCGGTTTGCTTTCCAGCAAGACCCACAGCCCCTTGCAATACCTTTTGTCGCGGCTCGTCACGTCTGGAAACTTCCAGTTCTTTGGGCAAACCGCCGAGATACATAAATCCGGGTAAAAATCCGATTCCATATACCGTAAACACATGTGACGTATGCAATTCAATGACCTTCGCTATGGAAGTTCCTAATTTTTCTGCGACCTCCTTGAGATCAATGGCGAAATCCAAATCATAGCATACTGGCAATTTCCATAGATATCTATCTGCCAATTTTGCACTAACCCTTTGACCATACCAAGTCTTCAATTTCTTTTTAAAAGACTGATAATCAAAATCTTCGATGCCATTTATTAAGGTAAGGGAATTATAGGCCGGAACCATTTCCCATTCTTTTGGATCTAAAAAGTTCTGTTTAAGGTAAGATTTGAACTGAATGATGTCCTCTAATATAGCCTCATCTACTTTATTGGGCCATTCGATCAGAACAGCATGTTCTCCAAAGGGTCGTATTGAAATTCGGTAATCGGTCACTTTTTAATATAGATTTGTTGTTTGGGCAATTCTTCCGAAAGGTACATTAAAATTTGTAATGCATTGGGGGTATCCCCATGTAAACAAAAGGTGTCTGCCTGCAGCGGGACCTCGCTCCCATCAACCGTCATAACCTTACCCTTAAGTACCATGGTGAGCAGTTGGTCCAATACCGCTTGTGGTTCCTTAAGTACCGCATTCGGCAACCTACGGGAGACCAGACCCAAATCGGGATTATAGGTTCTATCGGCAAAAGCCTCGAATTTTATTTTGACTCCCTTTTCAATGGCCTTTTGGGCTATAATGGAACCGAAAGGTGCATATAAAAAAACAGAATCCTTATAATTTTCAATGGCGTTCAAAAATAAATCGGATAGTTCATGGTCCCTGACCAAATCATTATAAAGGGCCCCATGCGGTTTAATATGGTGCATTACCAAATGCTCCTCGTCCAATATACGCTTAAGGGTTTTGATCTGTTGTCGTATACTTTCCATTAATGCGTGGGAATCGATTACCATTGAAATACGGCCGAAATTCCCAGGATCGGGGTAAGACGGATGGGCACCGATATGTACACCGTATTCTTTGGCCAATTTCGCTGTTGAGGCCATTGATGTACTATCCCCTGTATGGCCCCCACAGGCAATATTACAGGAAGAAACCAGAGGTAGGATCCCAGCTTCATTGCCTATGCCCTCCCCTACATCGCAATTGATATCGATATATCGCTTTTCCATTTAAAAAATACCCATGACTTTGATTATACTTTTCGCTCCCAGTAGTATCGCCAACAAAATTATGACGAATCCCAGTATATTCTGCATTTTCGAATTTTTATATTGACCCATTACGGATGGCTTATTGACGATCCATAATAGAAATACGGCAATTAAGGGCAACAATATGCCATTGGCTACTTGTGCGAATTTGATAATTTCAATCGGTTTGATGCCAAAGGAGAGGAAAACTACGCCGATGGCAAGGATAATCATCCAAACCATCCTGAATTTAAAATCCTTCAACCCTACGTCCCATCCAAAGCAACTATTGGTCACATAAGCAGCTGCCAAAGGTGCCGTTATGGCCGAAGTGATTCCTGCGGCGAACAGTCCGATCCCCATAAAATATCGGGCACTATCACCATATAATGGCTCCAAACCTTTGGCCAAATCCATTACATTGGCCACTTCTTTACCCGGAATGGCCGCGGCGGCTATGACCACCGCCATGGATACCAATCCTCCTAACGCTATTGCAATAAACGTATCCTTCCTTGCTGTTTTCAAGTCCTCCTTGGACTTCCATTTTTCACTTACCAAGGAAGCATGAAGAAATAAATTATAGGGGACGACCGTTGTACCCACCAAGGCAATGATCGTCAATAGACCATCCTCAGGTATTTTGGGAACAAACAAGCCTTTTAAGATGTCAAGCAAATTAGGTTTGGTGATCATTGCCGTTAAAAGAAA
>NZ_JBATHS010000138.1:0-3535 GCF_049667165.1 Maribacter sp. | reverse complement strand
GGAAGACAGAAGTCAGATGTGAGTATTGAGAAGTGAGTATTGAGATGTTAGTTGATAGTTCATAGTTGATGGAGTTCAGTTGTCAGTTCGAGTGATTTTCGAAAGCCCCGAATGCTCGGGGGTATCGAGAACTGGAAGGTAGTGGTGAGTGGACAGTGGTCAGTAGGCAGTTAAGGGTTAGGTGTTAACAGGGGACGTAAGACGGTTGATGGTTGCTGGTTGAGGGATGTGGGTCGAAAGTTGGAAAGTCGAAAGTTGAGGAATGACGGAAGACCGAAGACCGAAGATAGTATGAATAGCGCATAGTGAATAGCGCGCAGCGAAAAGCCAATAGTGAGAATTAAGATGTTAGTTCTAAAATCTAAAATCGCAAGTTGATATTTGTGTTGGCTTTATAGGTTGGTTAATTCAGTAGTCCAGCGAAAATGGAAACATAATATAATCCTGTGATAATAAAAACGACCCCTGCAACCGTGCGCATTACCTTTTCGATTTTTGTAATCCTATTGTAGAACACCCCTATTTTGCTTGCTGTAAAGGCCAATAAATACGTGAAAAGAATTACAGGCAATCCTGTTCCAAATGCAAATATGAGCGGTAGATAGAGTCCGTCAGGTGAGGCTACTGTCATAGGGATCAGCATCCCAAAAAACAATGCCCCACTATACGGACAAAACGCCAAGGCGAAAACAACACCAATTAAAAAGGAGCCTAAGAGTCCTTTGTCTTTAAATTTTTCAGATAACTTTTCTTGAAAATTAAATTGGCCCAAAAAATTCAGTTTGATAAGATTCAGCATGATCAATCCGATCACGATCAATATTGGCCCTAAAAACTTCTCTCCATTTTGATTAAAAAAACGGGCAATATGAAACTTACTTGCGCCAAAATATAACAGCAAGCCAATGGCGGTATAACTAAACCCCCTGCCTAAGGCGTATAATAACCCACTCAATAAAACCTTCCGTTTGCTCGAGATATTTTTGGAAATAAATGCCGTAGCAGTGATATTGGTCGCCAAAGGACAAGGACTGATCGCCGTCATCAGCCCAAGTATGAATGCTGATACTATGGGAAAATTGTAATGCTCTAATAGGGATTTTAAAAAATCCATTTAGAGGGTCTTTAATTCGGCGTTGATCTTTGCTTTTAATTCTTTGGAGAAAGCTTCTTGGTCCAAACCGTTCATAAAAGCAAAATCGGTTAGGTTTACTTTGGTTTCCTTCCCGTTTTTTATCACATTCAAGAATAGGGAAGTGCCTGATGCCTCGAATTTTTCGGCAATATTCCCATTCTCCTTTTCATCGACATTGATCACTTGAAATGTAATTTTATTATCCTTCAACTCCTTCGCGAAATAGGTTTCCAGCGTATATTTCGTATTGGCTTCAATGGCATTACACGTCATACATCTGTGGGTACTATGGAAGTCCAGTACCTCGATTTTAGAAATAGATCCGTCTAACGAACTGGGTTTATTTTTGTCTTGACCATAACATGATGTAAGCATTAAGCTCATTGCGAGTACTGCGAAAAAATTAATTGGTTTCATTTTTATTGATTTAGATTTATAATTTATAATATGAGGTTGAATAAATAGCCTGAAAAGATGATACAAAGGGTTACGACACCAAAAAAGACGGCAATGAGTTTAAAGGTCATTACTTTTTTCAAGAGCATTGCTTCTGGTAATGAAAGGCCTACCACACCCATCATAAAGGCGATTGCAGTACCCAATGGAATCCCTTTGGCCACCAATACTTGAACAACGGGGAGTATGCCCGAAGCATTGGAGTACATGGGCACAGCCAAAATGGTTGCAATAGGAACGGCAAGAAGATTGTCCTTGTCCATATATTTTTCAAAAAATCCTTCCGGAATATAACCGTGCATCAGTCCACCTATGGCGATTCCTACCAATACATAAGGAATAACACCTTTAAGGATTTTAATGACTTCGGCCCAAATTATGGGTAGACGTTGTTTAAAGGATTGTTTTTCAGCTTGAAATATATCTTGTTCTCTTTGAGCGTTGGTCAAAACTTCTTTTACCCATGGTGTTAGATAGCGTTCCAAGTTCAGATTTTGAAGTATAACACCCGATATGGTACCCAATAAGACACCACTAACGACATAGAAGATCGTTGTTTTTAACCCGAACAGGCCAACAAAAAGTCCGATGGCAACTTCATTGACCAAAGGGGAGGTAATCAAAAAGGCAAAGGTTACCCCTAAAGGAATCCCACCTCTCACGAAGCCGATGAACAGGGGGACTGATGAGCAGGAACAAAAAGGTGTTACCACCCCAAAAAGGCTTGCCATAAGGTATTCCAAGCCATATAATTTATTTCTTGACAGATAGTTTTTAACCTTGTCTATAGGAAAGTAGCTATTGACAATTCCCATAAAAAAGATGACCATAAAAAGTAGGATCAGAATCTTTGTCGTATCGTAAATAAAGAAATTCAGCGCTGCTGCCAAATGTTGCCCTTTACTTAGATCCAAGACATCATAAACCAACCAATCAGCAATATATTGTACCCAATCAAACATGCGACATTGTGTAATGAATTCTGGTAAAGCCTGGAGTCTTACCATGCTTTTCCATGGCGTTGGCAGACCTTAATTTAGCAGTGCCAATACTTCATCTTTTGAAGGCACCCTACCTTTTATGGTAATGACGCCGTCTATTACCAATGCCGGGGTTGACATGACATTGAACTTCATAATCTCCATGATATCCTCAACTTTTTCGATGGTCGCCTCAATATTGTTTTCTGAAACCACATCTTTGACTACCCCTGTCATTGATTGGCATTTTGGACATCCTGTCCCCAATATTTTAATAACTTTGGTCATACTGATTTTATTTGTTAATCGCCTATGGGCGCTCTATTTATTAAAAATATATCAATCAAAAAATTGCTGAAATAAGGCTTTTGCAATTTTCCAGTTGTCCTGATTGATACAGTACTTTATTTTTGGCGGTTTTAGTTCTCCCTGAATAAGACCTGCGTTTTTCAATTCTTTCAAATGTTGGGAAACGGTAGATTGTGCCAAAGGAAAAACTTCAACCAAATCTCCAGTAAAACAACACGATTGCTTTTCAAGGTGTTTTAAAATAGCGATACGGGTAGGATGCCCTAATGCTTTGGCAAATTTTGCCAAGGCTTCGGTATCTTCCTGGTAAACGATATGTTCTAAACTTCTTTTCATCCGTACTTGACTGCTGTTTTCTTAGGTCGGAAAAAATTCACCACCCATCATTATCGTTGACATCAACGTAATACGTAAAGCGCATTTCATATTGCTTATCGCAAATATACGATAGGTTTTTCAACTGAAATGTGACTTTTATCATATTTGCTTTTTTTATGGAAGATGGAAGATGGAAGATGGAAGACGGTTGATGGGTGAGGGGAGATGGATGGCAGTTGGTAGTATCTACATTCCAAAGGGTCAGTTCGAGTGATTTTCGAAAGCCCCGAATGCTCGGGGGTATCGAGAACCAGAAATCAGTGGTCGGTAATCAGTG
>NZ_JBATHS010000137.1:0-25258 GCF_049667165.1 Maribacter sp. | reverse complement strand
CTCTTTTATGTAGGCCGCATATTCTTGAATTTGTTCGATGGAAGGCGTTTTTTGAATGTGTATTTTCTTGGGGTCATTCTGGGCGGATTGTTCTTTATGGTGGGTTACAATGTATTCCCTGCCTTCTTCGAGATCAATGCTGCGTTGATCGGGGCATCTGCCGGGGTTAGGGCCGTATTGATCTTTATCTGTGCCTATATCCCCAACCAAGAGGTCCGCTTGATCATCTTTAATATTAAATTGTGGTATTTAGGGGCATTTATCATACTATTGGACTTGGTACAATTGTCAATGGGTGTTAATCCCGGCGGAAATTTCGCCCATTTGGGAGGGGCCTTGTTGGGATATATCTATGCCCGGCAATTATTGAAGGGAAAGGATATTGGCGAAGGTTTTTCGAAAATGGTCGACAGTGTGGCCAACCTTTTTAAAACAAGGGAGCGGAGGGCGTCTATGAAAACGGTGTATCGCAAAAAGAAAAGTACGACCGCGACCACCATGAATTACCACAAAGAAAGTCGGCAACGTAAAATCGATGCCATTCTGGACAAGATCAGCAAATCGGGCTATGAAAGTCTGAGCAAGGATGAAAAGGATTTTTTGTTCAAAGCAGGTAAAGAGGATTGATTTTGGGAAAACGTCTGGGTACATTCAATAAATTGGTAGTTCTACTCAATGTGTTCGCGGCGTTATTGCTGTTATTGGCTTCTATTTCGCGTTTTTTGAATTGGGGTATTTTGTCCTTTTTATCCTTTCTCACCCTTTTGCTCCCGCACTTGGTGTTGGCCAACGTTTTTTTCTTGGTGTATTGGGGCATCAAGGGTAAAAAGCAACTGAGGCTTTCCTTATCGGTACTCCTTCTTGGTTTTTTGACACAGGATTCATTCTTCAAGATTTTCGGATCTAATGAGCGGAGCAATGAAGATGGGATTAAGGTGATGACCTTTAACGTTAAGGGACTCAATGGACTTGAATGGGCAAAAGATCCGGTATCAGAAAAAGAAATCGTTGCGTTTATCAAGCAGCAAAATGCGGATATTCTTTGTATGCAGGAATTTGATAGCCGAAAGGATAGGCATTTCGATACTTATAAGTACCGGTATAAAACGCTAAATAAAGATGATAGGAGTCCTCAAGCTATTTTTTCGAAATATCCTATCATTGCAAAAGGGTCATTGGATTTTCCAAATTCAGGGAACAATGCCATCTATGCCGATATTTTGATAGGTCGAGACACATTAAGGGTTTATAATATTCACTTACAGTCATTTAGTGTAAGACCCCGTTCGTTCAAAAGGGAAGCACCTGACCGTTTGTTCGATCGTCTGAACAGGTCATTTAAAAAACAACAGCAACAATCGAACATTGTGAGTGACCATGCCAGCAAAGTAGCGTATGACAAAATAATCTGTGGGGATTTTAACAACACCCAATTTTCCAGTGTATACTATACCATTAAAGGCGATATGACCGATTCCTTCCAAGAAAAGGGTTTTGGTATAGGGAGTACGTACGATTTTAAATTTTTACCCTTTCGTATCGATTTTATTCTGGCAGATCCGAGCTTGGAAATAATGTCCCATAAAAATTTCAATGTACGTATGTCTGACCACACCCCGGTGATGGCGTCATTCCGACTGAAGGAATAACATCAGGCAGTCTACCGTATCGGCCAAAATATGGATCATCAATGCAAGTCCTAAAATTCGGGTTTTACTAAAGAACAGAAAAAGGGTGTATATCATAATAGCCCAGTAGCTATGTAAAAAATGAAACCCTATACTACATCGGTTAGGGTTAAAAATAGGATTGGCCCATAGATGGTCAATATCTATCAAAATACCCAATAAGAGTAATATTGCAATTTTGACCGCTTGTCCTTTATAAAAGTAAAAGGCAATGAAGATGGGCACCAAAAAATGAATGCCATAATGTAGAAAAAACCTAAGCATTCAGAAAAGCGGTATTGAACTGGTTTAAATAGGTAAGGGCATTGGTTCCTTCATTGAACAAAAGATCCAAAATACTCGTATTTTTTATAAATCCGTGCCGATCACCAAATACCTGCACATAGTCATCCTGAACAAATTCCGGTTCATTTTTGCATCGCACTAAAAATCGAGCGTCCAACATGTCTTGTGGTACGTCATTGGTATATAGGGGGGTCCTGGTTTTTGGAAGTTCTATTTGCAGACATTCACTGATAACCCGTAAAGTCTCAAAATTAAAATCCATTAAAAATTCATAAGGTTTATCATATAACGGGGCAATATCATCTTCATAAAATTCAAAAAACGGTGAGGTGCGATAGGCCGTTTGTAAGGTTCTCCAGTGCTGGCGTTGCCATTGGTAATCGTTGTCCAATCGTACCTCCTTATATTTTTGTCTTCCCTGATCACCCCCGACATGCTTTATGGGGATACTCAGGATATGTTGTCCCCTATCCGTACATATGACACAGCGATTTCGGTACGTTTGTTTCTGGTAATTGTCCTCGACTTCCCAGATGACCTCATGCTGTACCAGTGTGGCCAAGGTAGCGATATTGGGAAAATAGGTAGGATGGAGAAGTATTCTCAATGTACTATTTTTTTAATGTGTAAAAATACCAATTGCAATACTGGAGAATTGCTACATTATTGCATTGGAACATTTTCAAATTATCACATTGGATAATAATGCTTGTGGCCACTGCGAACTAGATACCCTTCTTTCTTCGTTTCCTGAAAAAATCAAAAACAAACCACCCGACAAGTGCCATTAAAAAGTATTTGAAATAGGAAACCGGTTCCCCCGAGCCATTGACTGTGGTAAAAACGCGATTCCAGCGAATGCTCCAGTTACGCCAACCGTCCCTGAAATTATCGATGCTCATCCAAATAAAGATCGGAGTACCCACAATATGGTCTTCGGGCACATAGCCCCACGTTCTACTATCTTCGGAATGATCTCGGTTATCCCCCATCATCCAATAATAGTCCTGCTTAAAGGTATAGGAGTCGACAACCTCGCCATTGATACGTATTTGGTTCCCGTTCACGGCTAGGGAATTGCCTTCATAATCCTTTATGATCTTTTTATATAGCGGCAATACTTCTAGATTCAAGGCCACGTTCTTCCCTTTTTCAGGAAGATAGATCGGCCCAAAATTATCGTTGTTCCATGCATATCCAGTATCTTGGGGAAAGATATTATAACCTGGTTTGCCTTTGGGCTCCAAAACTTTAATAATGGAATCGATCCCTGCATTGTTTTTTAAATTAGCGGCCAAATCCTCCGTAATGGTCAATAGACGCTGGCGGTCTGTTTGTTCCTTCAACGATAATCCCGCACTACGGATTACCTTGGCGGGTATCCCCAAATGATTGGTTAGCAATATGACTTCTGTATTGCCCTTTTCATAAGCACCTACTAAATATTCCCTTACGGCTTTGAGTTGATCTTGTCTTAGAAGCGGTGAAATATAAGTTCTTTGGAAATCGGTGACCCCCAGTTCTTTCAATAATTTGGAGGATACCCCTTTTTGCGAATACGCCATATAATCGTATTGGGGTTTTGCTCGATCAGGTAGTACGGTTTGCTTCCCATTTATATACACATAGCCATCGATTACGGCCAAAGAATCACCGGGAACCCCAACGCAGCGTTTGACATAGTTCGATTTTTTGTCAATAGGTTTTTTTACCCCTCTTTCCTTTTTGAAAAACCGGTATACGGTATCTGCTGGCCAGCTGAAGACCACGATGTCGTTTCGGTCTATTTTGGTAACACCGGGCAGCCTCATATACGGTAGATGCGTTTTATTCAGCAGTGAGGTCTTATACGTACTGGGGTCTACATCGGCTACGTATGATCGTATGCCCAATCCGGGGAGGGTATCGTGCACCATAGGCGCGGCAATGGTAGTTATGGGTACCCTAGCCCCATAATGAAATTTGCTCACGAACAAAAAATCACCGACGCGAAGCGTTTTTTCAAGAGATCCCGTGGGAATGACATAGGGTTGAATAAAATAGGTATGTACCAAGGTGGCCGCTACCACGGCAAACACAATGGAACTTACCCATTCCCCCAAAGCCGTGGTTGGATGCAGACTCCGGCCCTCGATATACTCGACATCCAAGGCATAGTTGACATAATAGATATAGAATCCAAGGGTGAGCACCACCAGCCAGGATTCCATCAAACTTTTCCTTCCAAAACTTCGAATGGTCTCTACCCAAATAACCGGGAACATCAATAGGTTGATAATGGGGATAAAGAGCAATAGTACCCACCATTTGGGTCGGTTGATGATCTGCATCAATACGATGCCATTATATATGGGAATGGCAGCTTCCCATGCCTTTCGACCTGCTTTTACATATAATTTCCAAGTTCCGAGAAAATGTATGACCTGAATGATCAAGATAAAAATAATCCACTGGGTACCGTTCATGTTCGTTGTTTACGTTTGGTATTTATGTTCTTTACGTATTCGCTTCGCTCTGGGATATTCATTGCCAATTCTCAGTCAGTATGTATCGTTCCCAATTCAATTACAACGCAAATTCGTGCTTTTGAATTTTATTTAAGGCATCTCTTAACCAAGGTTTAACACATCACGCATGGTAAAAACCCCGGTTTTACCGATAATCCATTCCGCCGCGATTACAGCACCAAGGGCAAAGCCTTCGCGATTGTGCGCGGTATGTTTGATCTCAATGCGATCTACATTACTGTCATATTCCACAAGGTGTGTTCCTGGTACATCATCGATCCGTTTCGAGGTAATACTGATTTCATCATCCTTTGCTTGGTCAAGACTCCATTTCTTATACTTTGAGTTTGCCAATATCCCTTCGGCCAGGGTAATGGCAGTGCCACTTGGTGCATCGAGTTTTTGGGTATGGTGTATTTCTTCCAATCGAATCGAATATTGATCTAAATGCTGCATCATTTTGGCCAGATAGGCATTCAGTTCAAAAAAGATATTCACGCCCAAACTATAATTGGAGGCATAGATAAAAGCGCCCTTTTTTTCTTTGCAGAACGCTACGGCTTGGTCATAATCCTGTAACCAGCCCGTAGTTCCGGAAATTATCGGAACGTTATGGGCGATACATTGTTTAATGTTCTCAAAGGCGGCACTAGGCATGCTGAAATCTATGGCAACATCCATTTTGGTAAAATCGATTGCTGTGGTATCCACATCGATTTTAGCGATAATCTGATGCCTTCTTTCCGAGGCGACCTGTGCTATCATCTTGCCCATTTTCCCGTATCCGAACAAGGCTATATTCATAATTTCAAAATTTAATGGTAAATGCAACCCCATAATTGGGATTGTTGGTGACAGCATTCTGATCCAAATAAGGGCGTACATCAAAACTTAAATCCTCGTTGATATTGAATTGTTTCAGGTGTGCATCAACATTGGCATCGATAATATTCAAGGCGTACATCGCTATGGTAATGACCAACGCCAAATCGCGATCACGTTGAAAATTTTCCTGTTGTCGTTCAAGGTCATCAATATCGAGATCGGGGTCGGCACCTTCGGCATTATCCCCATTGATATCATAAAACTCGTCATTGGTAAAGCCCGCCTGCCTACTTTTAAAAGCGGTTCTAAAGCGATCATAGTAATCGTCATTGTAATTATAGGAGTAGACCCCCAATCCCAAAACGGCATATACAATGGGTACTTTCCAATAGCGTTTGTTGTATACCTGGCCCAATCCTGGTAAAACGGCCGAGTAGAAAGCGGCCTTGCTTGGCGCAAGCGGATTAATGGGCTTTTCCTTTACGACTTCCTGCACCATAATACCCTTCTCCTTTAAATCAAGGGCCAGGGAATCCGTTGCCTGGGGTATGGAATCGTTTTCCTGTGCTGAGGTTGTCAGGATCGTAACTAGGAAGATTGATAAAGTGATAAGGAAGTTATTCACCTACGATCAATTTTTTAATACGTTGGAATTCTTCTTCGGAATGGAAGGGGATCATAATCTTACCTTTACCGCTTTCCGCTGCATTCACGGTGACTTTTGCAGCCAAATGTTCCCCGAGTTCCTTCGATGCTTTATTTGCGAATATTGGGGAGGCACCTGCCTTTTTGGCGACTTTTGCAGGATTTTTCCCTTCATGATAGTTCCTTACGGCTTGCTCTGTATCGCGAACCGATAGGTTTTCCCCAATGATCCTTTCATAAAGGGCGATCTGATCGGTCTTTTTTTCAATATTCACCAAGGCCCTGCCATGGCCCATGCTCATAAATCCGTCGCGTATTCCAGTTTGAATAATGGGGTCTAATCGCAAGAGGCGCATGTAATTGGTAATGGTTGACCTTTTTTTACCCACACGTTCACTCAATTTTTCCTGGGTCAACTGAATTTCGTCGATCAAACGTTGATACGACAAGGCAATTTCTATGGGATCGAGGTCTTGCCTTTGAATATTCTCGACCAACGCCATTTCTAGGGATTCCTGGTCATTGGCAATACGGATATAGGAGGGTATGGTCTCAAGTCCGATTAATTTAGATGCCCTATACCGTCGTTCCCCTGAGACCAATTGGTATTTGTTGAAATCAAGTTTTCGTACGGTAATCGGCTGAATAACCCCAAGTTCGCGAATGGAGGAAGCCAGTTCCTCCAATGCCTCGTTGTTAAAACTGGATCTTGGTTGAAATGGATTGACCTCGATGGCGGTAATATCAAGTTCCACAATATTGCCCACGACCTTATCTGCATTCTTATCCGAGGCCGATTTTATATCATTATCCGGGTCTTTCAATAGGGCGGAAAGCCCTCGGCCCAATGCCTGCTTTTTTGTTGCCTTCGCCATCTAAACGGTTTCCTTGTTTTTTTTCAATAATTCGTTTGCCAAATTCAGGTAATTCGTGGCACCCTTGCTACTCGCGTCATATTTGATGATGCTTTCACCATAACTAGGTGCCTCGCTTAACCTTACATTGCGCTGTATGATCGTGTCGAAGACCATTTCCGAAAAATGTTTCCGAACTTCTTCCACAACTTGGTTCGAAAGACGAAGCCTTGAATCGTACATGGTCAATAAAAGTCCTTCGATATCCAAATCGGGATTGTGTATTTTCTGTACACTCTTGATGGTATTCAATAATTTGCCCAACCCTTCCAACGCAAAATATTCACATTGGATCGGAATTATGACCGAATCTGCTGCGGTCAAGGCATTCAAGGTCAAGAGACCCAGAGATGGTGCACAATCGATCAAAATATAATCGTAATCGTCTTTTAGGTCAATGATCGCCTTTTTCATCATATACTCCCGTTCGTCCTTATCGACCAATTCGATTTCAATCGCAACGAGGTCGATATGGGAAGGAATCAAATCTAAATTTGGGGAATCTGTGGTAATGATGGTTTCTTTTGCCGATTTGGTATGCTCCAACAATTGATAGGTGCCTATTTCAACTTTATCGACATCGATTCCCAATCCAGAAGTTGCATTTGCTTGGGGGTCGGCATCAATGAGGAGTACTTTTTTTTCCAGAACACCTAGTGAGGCAGCTAGGTTTACGGTAGTAGTGGTTTTACCCACACCACCTTTCTGATTTGCTATAGCAATAATCTTGCCCATAATCATAGTAAGTTAGGGGTCAAAAATACGATTATTTATGGCGTTAGAAAATGTATTTTGTTAACACGAAGTGAATAACCTTGATAGGAGTTCTTAATTTAGGTTAAAGTTTCGGGCATGGGGCGTTCGTCATCGTTCGAGTCGCGATCCATCACATTTGATGTGGTGTTGCCATGGCGGTCGGGTAAATTCCCAAGGCCTTTCATCATTCGTCATTGTCTAGTTCCTTTAACTTTAGGCTATCCTCGTATTCGATAAGATAGATCTCCTCATTTTTCTTTTTGAGGTAATAGTGTTCCCTTGCGAATTTCTCAAGTTCATTGGTGTCTGACAACTTTTCTATGATCTTTTTGTCCTTTTCAATTTCATTGTGCAGGAACTGCTGGGTTTTTTCAAGGTTTTTAATTTCTTTTCGCAACTCCCTATGGATCATGAACGAATTGGTATCAAAAAATAACATCCATATAACAAAGATCGTCAATACCAATACATACAGATTGGTGAGTATTTTAAACCATTTTTTTCTTTTAAGATCTTGTAATCCCATACCTGTTAAACCAATTTTTCTGTGATGATCGTGCGCACAATATCAACGGCTACCGTATTGTATTTGTTGTTCGGGATAATGATATCGGCAAATTCCTTGGTCGGTTCTATGAATTGGTCGTGCATGGGTTTCAGGGTTGATTGGTATTTGTCCAATGTCTCGTCGAGATTCCACCCACGTTCATTCACATCCCGTTTTAATCTTCTGATCAATCGTTCATCTGAATCAGCATGCACGAATATCTTGATATCGAGCATTTCACGAATCTTCGGGTTTGTCATGATCAGGATGCCTTCGACGATCATGACCTTTCTTGCATGGGTTTCAATGGTTTCCATGGTCCTGTTGCAATCGATAAAGGAATAGATGGGTTGTTGTACCGAACGTCCTTCTTTCAGGGCGGTCAAATGTTCTTCCATCAAAGCGAAATCAATTGATTTAGGATGGTCGAAATTTGTTTTTTTACGCTCCTCAAGCGGTATATGGGTAAGGTCATTGTAGTAAGAATCTTGGGAAATGACCCCCACTTCATCGGTAGGCAATTCATCGATTATTTGATTGACTACCGTGGTTTTTCCACAGCCTGTGCCACCGGCAATCCCAATTATCAACATGCTGAATTATTTTTTTCAAAAATAGCGATTTGGGCCGATATCACCGCCGTGAAAAATACTTCTTATCATAACACGGTTTATTTTTGGGTAGGCAGCTACCCGCTATAAGTGCAGAAGCGTAGGCAATGTAGGCCTTAGGGTGAAGATGATTACAAACTTTTATTGTTTTTCGGATATTTAATGATTCCTTTTAGTTCAAATGGGTAGTAGCTGCCTATTATTTTATAGCTTTACATTCAAGGAGATTTATTAAGAACAAGGTGATTTCTTTTAAGGCGAAAGGACTTTAGCAATAATTGGAGGTTTCTATATTCACTTTTGTAATATTTTATGACATCGGTCATAAAATTCTGTTGAACTTGGGGGTAATTTTGTCGCTTATTTTAAAAAAAGGGTATTTCCGAATAAATAAATGGGTCTAAATAAATAATAAACTATAGAAAAATTCAACAACCATGAACATTTCGCACATTGAACACTTAGGAATTGCAGTTGATAATTTAGAAGAATCGATTAAGTATTATGAAGGGGTTTTGGGTCTTAAATGCTATGCTATTGAGGAGGTAGCCGATCAAAAAGTAAAAACCGCTTTTTTTATGGTGGGATCTACCAAGATAGAACTACTTGAAAGTACTGCACCCGACGGCCCTATTGGGAAATTTATAGAAAAAAAAGGACCCGGTATACATCATTTGGCATTTGCCGTCAAGGATACCGATGAAGCACTTAAGACGGCAGAAGAACGCGGCGTACAACTTATAGATAAGGTGTCTCGAAAAGGAGCGGAAGGATTGCAAATCGGGTTCTTGCACCCTAAATCAACCCATGGGGTACTTACAGAACTTTGTTCTAAGAAGTAAAAGCACAGCAAACAATTTTTAATTGGCAACGAAGTAACGAAACAAAAAACAATGGCAAATCAAGATAAAATCAATGAACTCATTGAGAAAAGAGCAGAAGCAAGGCTCGGTGGTGGTGAAAAACGGATAGATTCACAGCACGCCAAGGGTAAGTTAACGGCAAGGGAAAGAATAGACCTATTATTGGATGATGATAGTTTTGAAGAGTTCGATATGTTCGTGACCCATAGAACAAAATCTTTTGGATTGGATAAGGAACGCTACCTATCTGACGGGGTGGTCACCGGCCATGGCACGATCGATGGCAGAATAGTGTATGTATTTTCTCAGGATTTTACCGTTTTCGGCGGGTCCCTTTCAGAGACATATGCCTTAAAAATCTGTAAGATCATGGATATGGCCATGAAAATCGGGGTGCCTGTCATTGGACTAAATGATAGTGGTGGGGCCCGTATTCAAGAAGGCGTGAGGTCCTTGGCCGGCTATGCCGAAATCTTCCAAAGAAATATCATGGCCTCGGGTGTGATTCCCCAGATATCATCCATTTTGGGACCCTGTGCAGGTGGGGCGGTATATTCCCCGGCCTTGACCGATTTTACGATCATGACCGATAAGACCAGTTATATGTTCGTGACAGGACCAAAGGTTGTTCAAACGGTTACTGGTGAAGTGGTTACCGCAGAAGAATTGGGTGGCGCACAAATTCATTCCACAAAATCGGGCGTATCCCATTTCTTGGCTGACAGTGACGAAGAGAATTTAATGTTGATACGAAAATTAATGAGTTACCTGCCCTCGAATAATCTTGAGGATCCACCAACCATTATATGCGATGACCCTATTGATCGTTTGGAAGATGCTTTGAACGAAATCATACCAGAGAATCCGAACCAACCTTATGATATCGTTGATGTAATAGCGATAATCGTTGACAACCAGGAATTTACAGAAGTACATCGCAATTATGCACGGAACATTTGTGTCGGTTTCGCCCGATTCAACGGACGTTCGGTGGGTATCGTGGCGAATCAGCCTAAATATTATGCCGGGGTCTTGGATATCGAAGCCTCAAGAAAGGCAGCCCGTTTTGTTCGTTTCTGCGACGCTTTCAATATACCTATCGTTACCTTGGTCGATGTACCAGGTTTCTTGCCCGGAACAGGTCAGGAATATGGGGGCATTATTCTACATGGGGCAAAATTATTATTTGCCTATGGTGAAGCTACCGTGCCTAAGGTGACCATCACCCTGCGTAAATCGTATGGTGGGGCCCATGATGTAATGAGTTGTAAACAATTACGGGGTGATTTGAACTATGCCTGGCCAACTGCTGAAATTGCGGTCATGGGTGCCAAGGGGGCCGTTGAGGTGCTCGAGGGAAGCAATATTCGAAAAATCGAGGATGCCGATGAAAAAAGCAAGTATATCGAGAAGAAGGAAGACGAGTATACCGA
Organism: Maribacter sp.; assembly: GCF_049667165.1. Taxonomy (GTDB): domain Bacteria; phylum Bacteroidota; class Bacteroidia; order Flavobacteriales; family Flavobacteriaceae; genus Maribacter_A. The sequence goes on along the minus strand of NZ_JBATHS010000137.1, from coordinate 14,184 downwards.
AAAGTTCGCCAATCCATATGTGGCGGCCAAATACGGTTTTATAGATGATGTCATTGAACCACGAAATACACGTTTTAGGATAGTTCGGGCTTTGGAACTACTTTCAAATAAAAAAGAGGTCAATCCTCCTAAAAAACACTCAAATTTACCACTATGACCCCATTGAATTTTATGTTGCAAATAGACCCTATCGGTGAAGGTTATGTCATTTTATTAACCGGACTTTTGATTGTCTTCGGGGCATTGTTGGTCCTTTCCTTATTCTTTAAATTCGGATTGCCCATAATGCTTTATATCTATAAGATCATAACCAAAGGCAGGGATAAAAAGATAACGGATATACGCATTAAGGCCGATGAGAATTTTACCGGTGAGCTTGCGGCGGCCATATCAACGGCCATTCATATGTATCTTAACGAACAACACGACGATGAAAATGCGATATTGACCATAAAACAAGCCAGAAAATTGTATTCTCCTTGGAGCTCGAAAATTTATGGGACACATCACAAGCTGTAATCCTCCGTTTTCGCATCAATATCCGGATCCATTAACAAGAAACAACCATTACAATGAAAAATTTTGAATTTAATATACAAAACAACACTTACCATGTAAAAATTCTTTCCCATGAGGGAAATGATATTGCATTGGAAGTCAACGGAACGACCTATTCCGTTAAATTGAAGCAAGAAATCAAGAAAACCAAAACGCCCACATTGGTACGTGCGGCTTCCAAAAGACCGGCGGAACCCCTTAAGGTCAATCCGAGTTCCTCAAAGACGAAGATTGTAGCACCCATTCCCGGGGTCGTACTATCCATCGATATCAAAGTAGGGGATACCATTAAGATCGGCGACCGATTGTTGGTACTCGAAGCGATGAAAATGGAGAACAATATCACTTCTGAAAAAGCGGGTACCGTTACATCGGTAAATGTGAGCGTTGGGCAGCAAGTATTGCAAAACGAAATAATGATAGAACTGGAATAGAAATTTCGTAGCTGTAGGTATTGCTGTTGCTTCCCGCGACATCCATGCCCTGCAATTACTCGCAAAAAAACATAAAATGAAGAAAATACTTTTAATATTCGGGGTACTATCATTATTGATATTCATCAAACCTGTTTTGGGGTTTGGCCGTGAGGCGAATCCCAAGGATGAAATGACTACCGTTGCTACACAGCAAACGGCAGACCAGGAAGAAGGGGTTATGACGAACGCCTTTCATGGAATGCAGCAATTTTATAATTATACGGGATTTGCCAATGCTACCTGGGGTCATATACTCATGATCCTAATAGGCATTGTATTTATCTACCTAGGCATTAAATTTGATTACGAACCTCTATTATTGATCCCGATCGGGATTGGGGTGATTATAGGGAATATACCCTTTGTTGCCGGGAATCAAACGGGTATCTACGAAACGGGTTCCGTTTTAAACTATCTTTATTTTGGTGTGGTAAAGGGCGTATATCCCCCATTGATATTTTTGGGTATTGGGGCCATGACCGATTTTTCCTCATTGATTGCCAACCCCAAATTAATGCTATTGGGTGCTGCGGCCCAAATCGGGGTATTCGGTACCTTCTTAGGGGCACTTTACCTGGGCTTCAATCTTCCAGAGGCGGGAGCTATTGGTATCATTGGGGGTGCTGATGGTCCTACAGCGATCTTTTTATCTTCTAAGTTGGCGAATGGGATCAATATCCTCCCAGATGGGACCACAGTGAAAAACCTGATTGGACCCATAGCCATCGCCGCCTATTCGTATATGGCTTTGGTGCCTGTGATCCAACCTCCCATTATGCGTTTGTTGATATCCAAAGAGGATAGGAAAATACGGATGAAACCGCCAAGGGCTGTTACCCAAAAGGAAAAAATGATATTCCCAGTGGTTGCCTTGTTATTGACGACCTTTATATCACCTAGTGCTTTGCCCTTATTGGGAATGCTGTTCTTTGGAAACTTATTGAAGGAATCGGGTAGAACGGAACGCCTTGCAGATACCGCACGAACAAAGCTTATCGATATTGTAACTATCTTATTGGGGGTAACCGTTGGGGCATCGACTCAAGCGGATATCTTCATTACCAAGGATTCCATGATGATTTTCGGTCTTGGTGCCGTCTCGTTCGTTATCGCCACCATGGGAGGCTTGTTATTTGCCAAGTTCATGAACCTTTTCCTGAAAGGGGATGATAGGATCAATCCTTTGATCGGTGCTTCAGGGGTATCCGCGGTACCTGACAGTGCGCGGGTGGTTCATGCAGAAGGGCTAAAAGCTGATCCCAACAATTATTTATTGATGCACGCAATGGCTCCCAATGTTTCAGGGGTCATAGGATCTGCCATTGCAGCAGGTATCTTACTGAGTTTCTTATCATAAATCATAGCGTAATCGGAAAACAGAGCTAAAAAAACTAAACACATGAAAATTCCAAATTTAATGACCGCCCAGGAAGCTGTCAAAATCATAAAATCAGGAAACAGGGTCTTAATACAAGGTGGCTCGGCCACGCCACAAACTTTGGTGCGGGCCATGGTAGCACGTGCCCCTGAATTGAAGAACGTAGAAATAGTACATTTACATACTGAAGGTGAATGCGGATATACCGCCCCTGAATTAAGGGAAAGTTTCCAGACCAATGCCTTTTTTATAGGAGGCAATATTCGACAAAGAATAGGGGATACCGCAGATTATATTCCCATCTTCTTGAGCGATATTCCGAGTTTGTTCCGTGAAGGATATATGAAACTAGATGTCGTATTGGTCAATGTATCCCCTCCGGACAAACATGGTTTCTGCTCTTTGGGAGTTTCAGTTGATATTGTTATCTCGGCCATAGAGCAAGGCCAAAGCGTCATTGCCCAGATCAATCCCCGTATGCCGAGGACTTTTGGGGATGCCCTGGTACATTTGAATAACTTTGCTGCCTGTGTGGCTGTGGAAGAGGAATTACACGAAATGATATTAACAGCTCCGACTAAAGAAGAGGTGTTGATCGGCAAGAACATAGCGGAGATCATCGAGGATGGGGCCACGTTGCAAATGGGTATCGGCGGTATTCCAAATGCTGTATTAAGCTTTTTGAAAAATCATAAGGATTTAGGGGTTCATACTGAAATGTTCTCAGAAGGTATCGTTGATTTGGTAGAGAAGGGCATCGTAAATGGGTCACAGAAAAAAACAAACCCTTATAAGATCGTGTCCGGTTTTGCGATGGGCTCTAGACGGCTTTATGATTTTATGGATGACAATCCTGAGATAGAAATGAGGGATATCGCTTATGTGAACGATACGGCAGTTATACGCCAAAACCCTAAAGTGACCGCGATTAACTCGGCCATCGAGATCGATTTTACGGGTCAGGTATGTGCAGATTCCATTGGAACAAGAATGTTCTCAGGGGTAGGAGGACAAATGGACTTTATGCGAGGAGCGGCTTTATCAAAAGGGGGTAAACCGATTATCGCCATTACCTCCACAACAGCTAAAGGGGTTTCCAAGATCGTACCTATGTTAAAGCAAGGTGCGGGGGTAGTAACTACAAGGGCACATGCCAGATATGTGGCCACGGAATATGGTGTAGCCTTATTATTTGGAAGAAACTTAAAGGAGAGGGCACAATCATTACGAGACATTGCCCACCCTGACCATAGGGAAGAATTGGACAAAGCCATTTTCGAAAGATTCGGCAGTAGCCTATCTGTTCACTAACTTTGTTATAATAAACAAGGAGTAAAAGAATATCATTATTAATAGTACAAATTATGAGCGATAAGAATAAATCACTTTTTTCAGAATTCAGTCCTGTAAGCAAAAAGGAATGGATGGAGAAGGTTGAAATTGATCTTAAAGGTGCCGATTTTGAAAGAAAACTGGTTTGGAAAAACCTTAGCGATATCGAAATACAACCTTTTTATACGGCTGAGGATAAACAGGATTTTCTAAAGAATACCGGTGAGAATTCCCAGAATCTGATCAATTACCGAAACATTCCGGTAACCATGGCCAAAAGCGGAAATGAACTTGCACGTAAGTCGATTGAGGAAGGAATGAATGGGTTGCTTTTTACACTGGAATCCAACGTCTCTGCCAAACAGCTTTTGACTGGGGTCGATTTAAACGCCATTGCGGTTTCCTTTGTTTTACCGCATGATGCGGTAGCATTTGCCACGGACTTTCTTGCATTTGTCAAGGAAAGCAATATTCCCGTTGAAAATCTAAAAGGGTATTTCGATAATGGATTGATATCAACGTACCTTACCCGAGGGAAATTGGATACTGCCCTATTCGATCAGGCGATAGCAATTGTGAAATTGGTTTCGGATTATCCCAATTATAAAGCACTGACCATTTCTGGTAGTGAATATTTAGACTCAGGGGCCAATCAGGTTCAAGAAGTCGCCTATACCTTGAACGCCTTGGTTTTTGTCATTGAGAAACTTAAGGAAAGCGGTGTTTCTGCACAGCAGGTCCTCAACAATCTCAATGTTAAATTGGCCATAGGTTCTGAATATTTCGTAGAAATAGGCAAGTTCAGGGCCTTTAACGGTTTATTGAAGGAAGTGGCCACGAAGTATGGCGTACCGGCGTTTGCACACACGATCATTGCAAAGACATCGGTATGGAGTAAATCGGTTACCGACCCACATACCAATCTATTACGGGCAACGACGGAAGCAATGTCCGCCATTTTAGGAAATGTTGACAGCGTATTGATCGATGCTTTTGACAAGGAGTTTAAAACGCCTTCTGATTTTTCTAGTCGTATTGCGGGTAATATCACGACCATATTAAAGGAGGAATCCTATTTGGGAAAAGTGGCCAATCCTGTGGACGGTTCCTATTATATTGAGGAGGTAACGGCTAAAATCGCTGGGAAAGCCTTGGAACTTTTCAAGGCCATCGAAGAAAAAGGCGGATTTTATACGTCCTTCGAGAAGCAAGATATTCAGCATCAAATCGCTGAAATCCGACAGGAAAAAATAAAATTGATCAGTCAGAGACGACTTCCCATGGTAGGGGTAAACAAGTACCCCAATTTAATGGAAACTGTAGATCCCAAATTGCTATCGGCAGCGGTAGAAGCGGATGCCAAGGTATTAAGGCCAAGAAGGGCATCCGAAGAAATCGAGGCTGTGCGAAAGAGGACAGAGGAATTGGTAGCTAAGACCAAAAAAAGACCGATTGTTGAATTGGTCAGTTTTGGAAATCTTACTATGAGAAAGGCTAGAGCTGCCTTTGCATACGATTTTATCGGTGTCAGTGGTTTTGATGTTCATCAAGAGAAGAGCTTTGCATCGGCCCAGGAAGCCGCAGAACAAAGTGCCAAAACAGATTCCCATGTCGTGGTCGTTTGTAGTTCGGACCAGGACTATGATGAGAGCGGTGTTGACTTTGTGAAAGCATTTAGGGCGCTTAACAGTGAAAAAGTCCTCCTGCTGGCAGGCAATCCAACTAACATCATCGATGCATTGACCGAGGCCGGACTCGATGGTTTTGTACATGTAAAATCCGATGTGATATCCACGATATCAAAGATTCAGGATAAAATTCAGAAAACAATAAAATCCTTAGAAGTATGAGACCCGATTTTTCAGATATGACAATAAATAAAGCGGCGACACAAAAAACCGCTACTTCGGGGAATGGCGAAGTCTGGAATACGCCTGAGGGCATTCCTGTCAAAAAACATTTTACGAAAGAAGATATCAAGGATGCCGAGCATTTGCATTATGCGGCAGGTGTACCTCCCTATTTAAGAGGACCTTATAGTACCATGTACGTTACCCGTCCTTGGACCATTCGGCAATATGCCGGGTTCTCCACGGCAGAGGAATCGAATGCCTTTTATAGAAGAAATTTGGCCGCAGGGCAAAAAGGTCTTTCAGTAGCCTTCGATTTGGCGACGCATAGAGGGTATGATTCCGATCACCCAAGGGTAACTGGGGATGTAGGTAAGGCCGGGGTGGCCATCGATTCCATTTTGGATATGGAAATTCTGTTCGATCAGATTCCTTTGGACAAAATGTCGGTTTCCATGACCATGAACGGCGCAGTATTACCCATTATGGCCTTCTATATTGCCGCAGCGAAAAAACAAGGAGTAGCCTTGGATCATTTGAGCGGTACGATCCAAAATGATATTTTAAAAGAATTTATGGTGCGTAATACCTATATCTATCCACCCTTGCCTTCAATGAAGATCATTGGTGATATTTTTGAGTATACGACACAGAATATGCCTAAATTCAATTCCATCTCAATTAGTGGATATCACATGCAAGAAGCAGGGGCCACTGCGGATATTGAGTTGGCCTATACCCTTGCCGATGGTATGGAATACATTCGAACCGGATTGGAGTCTGGATTGAAAATCGATGAGTTCGCACCGCGACTATCGTTCTTCTGGGCCGTGGGAATGAACCATTTTATGGAAATTGCGAAAATGCGCGCTGCCCGAATGCTGTGGGCAAAGATCATTAAACAATTCAATCCTAAAAATCCAAAATCGATGGCATTGCGGACGCATAGCCAAACATCGGGTTGGAGTTTGAGTGAACAAGATCCTTTCAATAACGTGGCACGTACCTGTGTGGAAGCAATGGCAGCAGGCCTGGGAGGAACCCAATCCCTGCATACCAATGCCTTGGATGAGGCGATTGCATTACCCACCGATTTCTCGGCACGTATCGCTCGTAATACCCAAATTTATATCCAGGATGAAACACAGATGACCAAAGCGGTCGATCCCTGGGCCGGTTCGTATTACGTGGAATATTTGACCCAGGAAATAGCCAAAAAAGCGTGGGCCCTGATCGAGGAGGTTGAGGAACTTGGTGGTATGGCAAAAGCCATTGAAACCGGAGTACCGAAAATGCGGATCGAAGAGGCTTCGGCCCGTAAACAGGCACGCTTGGATTCAGGTCAGGATATCCTGGTCGGTGTCAATAGATTCAGAACTAAGGAAAAATCAAATATTGAAATTCTAGAGGTTGATAATTCGGTGGTTCGTGATTCCCAAATCGAACGGCTTAAGAAATTACGGGCCAATAGGGACCAGTCAATTGTCGATGCCAATCTCGCAGCGCTATCTAAATGTGCGGAGACCGGAAAAGGCAATTTACTTCAATTAGCCGTTGAAGCAGCCGAGAATTTTGCTACTTTAGGTGAAATTTCCGATGCTTTGGAGGTCCATTTTGGACGTCATAAAGCGGATACCAAATTAATTAGTGGCGTGTATCGTAAAGAAGTGGATAACGACAGCACATTTGCAAAGGCCCAAAAGTTGGCTGATAAGTTTGCTGAGATAGAAGGGCGTCGCCCAAGGGTGATGATCGCTAAAATGGGCCAGGATGGTCACGATAGGGGAGCCAAAGTAGTGGCCTCTAGTTTTGCCGATTTGGGATTCGATGTTGATATGGGCTCGCTTTTCCAAACGCCTGAAGAAGTAGCGAAGCAATGCATTGAGAATGACGTTCATTTTGTCGGTGCCTCCAGTTTAGCCGCAGGGCATAAGACCTTGATACCTCAATTGATCGATGAGCTCGAAAAACTGGGAAGACCAGATATCATGGTATTTGCTGGGGGGGTTATCCCTGAACAGGATTATGACTATTTGTTGAAAAGGAAGGTAGCCGCCATTTTTGGACCCGGTAGTGTGATTTCAGAATCTGCCATTACCATCATGGAAAAATATTTGGAACAAGCATAAAACAAGTTGTAATGGAACTTAAAGAGGTCGTGTGGAGTAATCCGTACGACCTTTTCTATTTTTAAAGTGGTTATTCTTGCAGTGATAGGGCAGCGTTAAACGCATCCAGTGCCGAGGACACCGTGGCGGCATTAGCTTCAGAAGGTTGGTCCCAGACCACCCCAGGGGCCTTGGTGCCATTCTCCATGGCCTTATCCCACAATGCCGTGGTATTCCTTAAAACAAACTCCCAGTAGCTATTTCTAGGGCTATGCGCATTGAGGTACATCAGGTGGCGCATGAAAATGCCTTTGAACTGTTTGGCATCTGGGCCGCACTGGTCAGGCTCACATCTTTTTTCAACCAAGACAAAATCGCTATTGGTCATATGGTCCAAAGTGGCCTGAACAATGCTATGGGCACTTTTGAGATAGTGGTCTTTTCCGGTTATTTTATAAAGATTGACAAGTCCGGTCAATACTACGCCCTGATTATACGTATATACATTTTCAGTGATTGCGTCCTGTCCATTTATAAAGCGAATACCATCTTGGATATTTCCATTTTCGTTCAACAATCCCGAATCGATCATCCAATCCCAAATCGTTGTGGCCCAAAGCAAGGTCGTCTTTCCATTGACGGTTTGTGTACCTTCCAAATGAAGTCGTGTGGCCAATGTCAATGCGAGACCATTGCTGATAGCCCCCCTATAGTCCAACCCTTTTTTCCAATAAAGGCCGCCCTTGTCACTCCACCCAGTGGTGATATCCTCGAAAATAATGGTAGCCATTTCTAAATATCGCTGTTCCCCGGTATACTCCCAAGCATCTAACCAAGCAAGGGCCCACCAACCCTCGTCGTCATAAAAATCATTGATATAATTTTGGCAGACCCAAGCTTCTTTTTCACCTGTAGCCTCAACTTCAAACTGCTTGGTTTTGAGAAAAATGTCCGCAATCCTATTTTTGAAGTCAGGGTCATTAGTCAGCTTGGCATTGTTTATCAGGGCCGTTAGGATATTGGCCCCGTTCCACCATGAAGTCGTTTCCCATAACCCAGTTTCCTCATTGTACCAATGAGCCAGATACTGGGTCAATACCTTTGAACGTTCTTCCGTAGTTTCTTGGCAGTACGATAAAAGATGCATTCCGAGAAACAACAAAACAAAAAGTATTGATTTCTTCATATTTCAAAGCGTTTAGTTCATCCGTAAAGAGCTGACTATTTTGGATTTACATCGATTTTTTAAATTCCTCGATTATGTTCTGCGCTGCCTTGACAGGTGAGATTTTTGCAGCAATAATGTCTTTTTCCAAACGAGCCAAATGATCGGCGATATTTTTTGAGCCATAGAACAATCGCTTGAGTTCTTCATTGATGTTGTTGTACATCCATTGGATCTGTTGTTGGTTTCTGTTGGCCAAAAAATAGCCATTTTCATCTACCAATTTTTTATACTTGGTAATCTCATCCCAAACCGTGTCGATACCGGTGTTCTTGATTGCCGATGCCGTAGATACCACGGGGCTCCAACCTGAGTCTGACAGTGGAAAGATATGCAGGGCATTTTGGTATTGCCGTTTTGCCATTTCGCTCTTTTTGACATTGTCCCCATCCGCTTTATTGATGACCACCATATCGGCCATTTCCATGATCCCCTTCTTGATTCCCTGTAATTCGTCCCCTGCGCCTGATAACATGAGCAGCAAAAAGAAATCGGTCATACCATGTACGGCTGTTTCGGATTGTCCCACACCGACGGTTTCTATCAAAATAACATCGTAACCGGCGGCTTCACAAAGCAACATGGATTCCCCAGTTTTGTTGGCAACACCGCCAAGGGTATCCCCTGTGGCCGATGGTCGGATATAGGCCTCTTCCATATTGGCCAAATCTTCCATTCTGGTTTTATCCCCAAGGATGCTTCCCTTTGAGCGCTGGCTACTGGGGTCAATCGATAAGATACCCACCTTGTGGCCCATGCCGATCAGGTATTTGCCGAAAGCCTCTATAAACGTGCTTTTACCAACACCGGGAACCCCAGTGATACCTATACGAATCGAATTGCCGGAGTGGGGCAAAATGGCTTGGATAATCTCTTTGGCCAGTTTTTTGTCGCTCTCGAGACTACTCTCCACAATGGTGATGCCCCGGGACAGGATAACCCTATTCCCCTTTAAAATACCATCTATATATTCTTGTGCTGTTAACCTTCCCTTGGGTTTATAGTTTTTCATGGAGTGTTGATTATCCCTAATACCTATCGAAAAAATTCTGTGATCTTCCTTGTGATAAAGAATCGGCTTTATAACAGGTTTTAGCTTGAAAATTCAAAGTAGCAAAGGTAATCATAAAGCCAAAAGCGCCATAATCAAGGATCATTTTTATACATCCCTAAAAAGGGATAGGTAAGCCATTGAAAATTTCGCCCACTAATTTGAAATCCCGTCGAGAAAAGAAGGTGTTTTTTATTGAAGAATGATTAAATTCATTCCTTGCAATCATGACGACGCAATCATGATATATTCATTCCTTTTAATCAAGGATTGAATGGATTGCAACCGTTATAAGACGATTCCGATCATTATAAATAGCATCGCTCTATGAATAAAAATTTTAAGGTGAATGTCAATGAGAACCTATCCTTCACTATTACCGATCAGGAGATATTGAACTTGGATGCTTTACCGACCTCAAAGACGACATACCATATACTAAAAGAAAACAAACCGTTTTTGGCCGAGATCCTTAGTTCGGATTTTAATTCCAAGAAGTATTCGGTAAACGTTAATAACAACATCTATGATGTCGTCATTTCGGATGATTTGGACCTATTGATCAAAGAAATGGGGTTTTCAAGGGGTTTTGTCAAAAATATTGGTGCCATTCATGCGCCTATGCCTGGACTTATTCTGGAAATCAACATCGAACTGGGCCAATCGGTTAAAGAGGATGAGCCGTTGTTCATATTGGAGGCCATGAAGATGGAGAATGTGATTTCCTCCCCACGGGCAGGAATCATCAAATCAATCGCTGTCATTAAAGGGGAAGCCGTTGAGAAAAAACAATTATTGGTTGAATTCGAATGAACATCCCAAAAAATGAACCTCACGATGTTGAGCCGCAATCTTAAGAACGAGGGGGAATAGCATCCGACAGATAAATAATGAATACCACAGATGAAAAAAATATTAGTTGCCAATAGGGGTGAAATTGCCATAAGGGTAATGAAAACCGCCCAGAAAATGGGCATCAAAACCGTGGCGGTATATTCTACCATAGATAGAAATGCACCCCATGTTAAATTTGCCGATGAGGCAGCCTGTATCGGGGAGCCACCTTCGAACCAATCGTACCTTTTAGGTTCAAAAATCATAGAAGTTGCCAAGAAGTTACATGTCGATGCCATTCATCCCGGGTACGGCTTTCTAAGTGAAAATGCCGATTTCGCAGAGGAAGTGGAAAAAAACAACATCATCTTTATTGGCCCCAAATCGAAGGCCATTCGGGTCATGGGTAGTAAGTTGGCAGCCAAAGAGGCGGTCAAAGGGTACAATATACCCATGGTTCCCGGTATCGATGAGGCCATTACCGATGTAAAGAAAGCGAAAGCAATCGCCAAGGAAATCGGATTTCCGATAATAATCAAGGCCTCTGCCGGTGGTGGTGGTAAGGGGATGCGCATTGTGGAGAAAGAAAAAGATCTGGAACCACAAATGAAACGTGCGATCAGTGAGGCTACATCAGCATTTGGTGATGGTTCTGTTTTTATTGAAAAATATGTGACCTCACCAAGGCATATTGAGATTCAGGTCATGGCCGACAGCCATGGGAACATATTGCATTTCTTTGAACGTGAATGCAGTGTGCAACGACGACACCAAAAAGTAATAGAAGAAGCACCATCATCGATTTTAACTCCCGAGCTTCGTAATGAAATGGGAATCGCAGCCACCAAGGTAGCAAAGGCCTGTGATTATTTAGGGGCCGGAACGGTCGAGTTTTTAATGGATGCAGACCACAAGTATTACTTCTTGGAAATGAATACCAGGCTTCAGGTAGAACATCCTGTCACCGAGCTTATTTCAGGTGTGGATTTGGTGGAATTACAGATTCGGGTGGCTCGTGGTGAGCCATTGCCGATAAAGCAGGAAAATCTAAAAATCAAAGGGCATGCCTTGGAACTGCGGGTGTATGCAGAAGACCCCTTAAACGATTTCTTGCCCAGTATAGGGACGCTAGAAACGTATAAACTGCCTACAGGGGATGGGGTTCGCGTTGATAACGGTTTTGAAGAGGGTATGGATGTGCCCATCTATTATGACCCCATGCTATCGAAATTGATTACCTATGGGGCCAATAGGGACGAAGCCATCCAAAAGATGTTGAAGGCCATCGAGGAGTACACCATAACGGGAGTACAAACCACGCTGCCCTTTGGAAAATTCGTTTTTGAGCATGAAGCATTCCGTACGGGAAATTTTGATACTCATTTCGTAAAGAATTATTATTCCCCTGAAGTGCTGAAGGCAAAAACAAGTGAGGAAGCGAAAATAGCGGCCATCATTGCCTTGAAAAAATATCAGGAAGACCAAAAAATCCTAAGAACGCCAAGACTATAGATTATGGATCCAAGATTGAAAAAGTTAGAAGAAAGGGTGGCCCTGGCTCATAAGGGTGGGGGCAAAAGAAGAATAGATAAGCAACATGCCAAGAAAAAACTAACGGCCAGGGAGCGGATCGACTATCTGCTGGACGAAGGTTCTTTTGAGGAAATGGGAATTTTGGTCACACATCGTTCCACCGACTTTGGTATGGAAGAGCATTTGTATTTTGGAGATGGTGTGGTCACTGGCTATGGCACTATAGCTGGACGATTGGTGTATATCTACGCCCAGGATTTCACCGTCTTTGGTGGGGCCTTATCGGAAACGCATGCTGAGAAAATCTGTAAGGTAATGGATCTGGCCGTGAAGGTAGGTGCCCCGATAATCGGTTTAAATGATTCAGGTGGTGCCCGTATTCAGGAAGGTGTTCGATCATTGGGAGGATATGCCGATATTTTCTTTAGAAATGTACAGGCATCTGGGGTCATTCCGCAATTATCCGCTATTATGGGACCGTGTGCCGGCGGTGCGGTGTACTCTCCCGCCATGACCGATTTTACCTTAATGGTCGAACAAACGAGCTATATGTTCGTAACAGGCCCTAATGTGGTGAAAACCGTAACCAATGAGGAGGTGACTTCGGAAGAATTGGGAGGTGCGAATACCCATGCCTCAAAATCAGGGGTGGCGCATTGCACATCGATAAATGACATCGAGTGTTTGGAAGCCCTAAAAAAATTGTTGGGGTACCTGCCACAGAACAATAAGGAAACCACAACGAAAATACCCTATGAATTAAAGGATGAGATTCGGGAGGTATTAACGAATATTGTTCCAGAGAATCCGAATAAACCCTATGATATGCACAATGTCATCAAGGGGATCATCGATACGGATTCCTTCTTTGAGATCCATAAGGATTATGCAGAGAATATGATTGTGGGCTTTGCCCGATTGGCAGGACGTAGCATTGGTATCATTGCCAATAACCCGATGTTCCTAGCGGGTGTCTTGGGGGTGAAAAGTTCGATCAAGGCGGCGCGATTCACCCGTTTCTGCGATGCTTTCAATATCCCTTTATTGGTTTTGGTCGATGTCCCAGGTTTCTTGCCAGGAACAGACCAAGAATGGAATGGTATTATCGTACACGGCGCAAAGTTGTTGTATGCCCTTAGTGAGGCAACCGTACCCCGAGTCACCGTAATTACCCGAAAGGCCTACGGTGGGGCCTATGATGTCATGAACTCAAAACATATCGGGGCAGACTTCAACTACGCCTGGCCAACAGCAGAAATCGCGGTAATGGGCGCCAAAGGGGCCAGTGAGATTATATTCAAAAGGGAAATTAACGAATCTGAAGATCCAGTGGCCAAGTTGGCCGAGAAAGAAGCTGAATATGCCGAGAAATTTGCCCATCCCTATAGGGCGGCAAGACGGGGATTCATCGATGAAGTTATACGACCAGAGCATACCAGGCGTAAATTGATCAAAACCTTTAGTATGCTTGAAGGAAAAGAAGTGAACCGTCCGGATCGGAAACATGGGAATATTCCATTATAATCCACGTTAATACTATAGTGGAGCCCCATGATCTTAAAAGATCATGGGGCTTATTTTAAACAATAATTTGAAAGTATCTTATCAATAATTTAATGGGGATATCGCTACCTTTGGCGGATGCAAAAAGAGAATATAAAACCCAACTTCGAATTTATTGCGTTAATGGCGGCATTGATGTCGTGCGTAGCTTTGTCCATTGATGCGCTGTTGCCCGCTATTTCCCAGATTGGTATCGCTATCGATAGTCTTGATGCAACTGATAATCAGTTACTGATAACCATGATATTCTTGGGTTTGGGCATAGGCCAATTGTTC
>NZ_JBATHS010000136.1:0-1721 GCF_049667165.1 Maribacter sp. | reverse complement strand
GACTCAACAACGGCTGATGTCCAAGAAAAAACCCTCTTTTCCTGTGAGCAAAAAACTCGATGCTTTCCTGGAAATGTACAACCGAAAAATTGAACTCCCCATTTTTTATGACGATTTGCTCAGATTTGCTGGCTCTGTGGTGGTCTATGATGATGATGGTGTTGACACCTTATGGGTACGGGTGTATTACTCTGATTCCGATCGCAAAGAAATTGATCTTAGTTTAAAAAGGGTCTATTCCGTACTTCATTCAGATGGTACCGATCATATTTTTCAGTATCTCAATATTGATGCCGTGGATTATTGTACGTTTGGAAATTCCAAACCTTTCAGAATAAAGGTCCGAAATATATTAAATGAGAACTTCACTTATTTTTATGTAAAAAAGGCCGATGCTTCCCGTATTTATGGGTTAGAACTAGAGCATATGCTCTCCCCCTATAATCTGAATTATCTCGTCTGTAAGGATACACTCATCGAGGAACATATTGCGGGGATCCCGGGAGATATTTTTATAAAAAATATGTTACCCCACTGCAGTGATTCTGAAAAGTCGCAGTTAGCCAAAGAGTTCGTAAAGTTCAATGAGCGATCTATGATCCAATTATTGGGTGACATGCGTTCCTATAACTATGTGATTATTCCTATACATGATTTTGACCATGTGGTTTACAGAATACGTGCCATTGATTTTGATCAGCAGTGCTTTGAAGGAAAACTCAATGTATACCGCCCGCAGTTTTTTAAAGAAAACTTTAAAATGGTCGAGTTGGTATCAAACAAGTTGCTTGAGGATTCCATAGAACAGTATAAAGTTGAAGAACGCTCTATTATTGCCAAACGGATCATTAGTACCAACAAACGGATAAATCGACTCTTAAGCGCTTGCAAAACGGATAAAATATCCCTTCCTGAGAACGTGGAACGTTTAAAGATGGAAATTTTCGATTTTACCCATGATATCAATTTCAAAAAATGCAAATCAATGGGAGAGATCCTGATCCTTACCCTGGATTTTGTTAAAAGAAATTATGAAAATGTAAGTATGAGGCAGATCATTGATATGAAGATCAATATCAAATAAAGCTTTACAATATACTTTCCTGAAGGAAACAGCTCTTACTACTTCATTTCCTTATTGAAGTATACCAGATAATAGTACATCTGTTTTTCCTCATCCCAGCCTTTCTCTACAAATCGTTCTGCAGATTCTGGATTGATAAAATCCATGCGGATCTGAATATTGGTATCCAGGGTTATGACATTTTTGATCTTCTTACGGGAATCTGAAACTGCTTTGTTGGCAATCGGAAAGGTTGAAACATCCTCAATGCTATACTTGGGACCTTTTTCTACCTTGTAGTGCTTGAACTCAGGGATAAGTTCCGGATTCTCCATTACTTCATTGAGAAATAGGGATTCCTCAAAGGCATCATTTTTTGCAAAATGGTTCACAGCTCGGTTCATAAACAGTACTTCTTGTTGTTTATCTTCAGCTGGCAAAACCACGTCCTTGGCAAAGTTCTGGCAGAATTTAAGATAATTTTTCGTGTAAAAATTGTCGTCTGGGAGTACATTGACCCCAAGAAAATTCTCCAGCCAATACTTTGTGTCGTATCGGTTGCTGTCCACAGACAAAACCTTGAAACCTTCTTCAGCCAGGGTGTTAAAAATAAGGCACCCCTTATCTAATTTGTTCAGATTCACACCCTCTTCAAGGA
>NZ_JBATHS010000135.1:0-10614 GCF_049667165.1 Maribacter sp. | reverse complement strand
CATCGGAGTATCACCAAGACGATCCAGCACTTTGGTGGCCATATCGCCAAGCACAATAACCATATGTACGTGGTCTTTTTTACCACCTGTACCAATGCCGTTTTATGCGCCCTTAAAATTAAATACAACTTTAAATATATTGGACAACGGGTCGATAGTAACCACCAACACCTGGGCATTGGCATCAGTACCGAAAGCACTGGCCAGGCTACCCAATTGTGTGAAGTGGTACCTAGGCCCATCGTGATCACCACAAGCGTTAAAAAAGGGTACGAACAGGAGAACAATCACGCCAAGATCGACCCGGACCAGATCCGTACGCTAAAGCCCAAGGAAGAAGAAATTTTGGCCCAAGTCATGGCCTTCTCCCAAACCCACTGGAACGACTCCCGCTTTACCCATAAAGCACTCTGTGCCGAATTGGGTTTCGGTAGGACGCAACTGTACCGCCACCTTAAAAAACTGACGGGCAAATCGCCCACGGCCTTTATGCGGGAATACCGTTTGCACAAGGCGTTGCACCTCTTGCACCGGCAATTTGGAACTATCGGCCAAGTGGCCCATGAAACGGGCTTCAACAGCGCTACTTACTTTACCAAATGCTTTGTGAATACCTATGGTATGCTCCCATCGAAATATGCCCAATTGAACCTGCAGGTGTAGGGGGGACGCTAAGCGCTGTGCGCTTTTAGGTCTTGGCTGTTGGCTCTTGGTTCTTTATGCTCAATACTCAATACTCAATACTCAATACTCAATACTTCATAATTCATAACTCTTAACTGCCAACCGTTACCGAAATTCGAATTAACGCTCTCTACTTTATTTCATTGCTATGGGGAATCATGTTTCAGACCATCACATAAATCTATACTTTATTGCACTCATCCCGCACCTAGCACTTAGGGAGCAGGTAAAAGCGTTGAAGAAGGAATTAAAAGAGCGGTTTAATGCGTCGAAAGCCTTACGGTCACCAGCGCATATTACCCTACAAATGCCTTTTAAAAGAAGTACGCAAGATGAGCCTTACCTCATTGATACCTTACAAGAATTTGCTATGGTTCAAAATAAGTTTTTGGTCAGGTTAGCCGGGTTTGACTGTTTTTCGCCCAAGGTCATTTTTGTAAAAGTTTTGGACCATAAGCCAATAATTTCCGTACACACCCAACTTAGACAAGTTTTGACGGACAAAATGGAGTTTAAAGAAAATGAGCTAACCCAAAATATCCACCCCCATATGACTATTGCCACAAGGGATTTGAGTGTTGAGGCCTTTGGTAAAGCCTGGGGCGAGTTTGAAAAAAGGGAATTCGAAGCCTCTTTCTTAGCCCAAAGCCTCTTCCTTTTAAAACATAACGGGAAGTTCTGGGAAATTTACCGGGAATTTTTATTTAAATCGTGAGCTAAACGCCAGACGCTTTTCGCTAGACGCTCATGGCTTTTAGGTTTTGGGTCTTGGCTATTTGCGGTACACTAATCGCTAGCTATGAGATGTTAGATACTAGACGCTGGATGAAATTCAGAATGCAGAATTCAGAATGCAGAATTGTCTATTATAACCATTAAAACTCAATTGCCCAACAACGAACTTTTGGGATTTTGAACTTTTTACTTCGAACTAGAAACTAGAAACTAGAAACCATAAACTAGAGACTAGACGAAATTCCCAATTCATAATTCTGAATTCATAATTCTGCATTCCTAACCGGCGCTGCCCTAGGCCTTTTTGGTCATCGAAAGGTTGATCACAATGGCCATCAATAGCCAGATAATAAAGGTTTCCCCATGGGTCATTTCATAGGTAGATCCCGCCATTTTGGCCATCAGTAAGACGATGTACACGATAATAGGGGATAAAAGCAAGCTAATTACAAGTCGGATGATCGAGTTTTTATAATCCATAAGGCTTTGGTTTAGTTATATACTAATAGTAGTCATTTTTTCAATAACCGGAAAATTTTGCACCAAAAAAAGGCACCATTCGAGTGACCATTGCTTGGTCTGGGTATCAAATAGGTGCCTTGAACATATAGGCCCGAACACTATAACCTAAGGCTGAGGCCTAGCTTCCGGGGCGTTGCTTTTTAGGTTTATTTCTTCTTCTTCTTCTTCTTTCCTTTTGCTTTTTTGGTCTTTGCCTTTTCCCCCAATGTGCTTAGGTTGCTTTTCAGTTTTTTGACTTCCTTATTCTTGACCGCTTTCTTTTTCGCTTTTTTCAATTTTTTCTTAAGCGATTCCACTTTTTTGTCGGTTTTTTTGGCCGTTTTCTTCAGCTTCTTTTTTAGTACCTTGATTTTTTTTTCGGCCTTTTTAATTGCTTTGTCCTTCGTTTTTTTGACGGCCTTTTCAACGGCGGTACCAGCTGCCTTTAGCTTGCTGGCTTTAGCGGTTTTGGAGGCTTTTTCCGGTTTGGGTGCCACGGGTGCTGCGGCTACGGTTGCCTTTTTTGGGGTGGGTTTCGCTGCCGCGCTTTTGGCAGGGGTCCGACGTACCGGGGCTTTACGCGTCCTTGTTGCGGTAGCGGTTGCCGTGGTTTTGGCCGGAGTCCTTTTTACAGGGGTTTTAGGAGTTGCCCGCGCGGTCGCCGTCTTTCGTACCGGGGCTTTCGCTGCGGTTTTTGTTGGGGTCTTGGTTGCGGTCTTTGGCGTCGTTTTCGCCGGGGCCCTTTTTACAGGGGCCTTGGGTTTTGCCGCCGTGGTCGCCGTTTTCCGTACCGGGGCTTTCCGTGCTGGGGCTTTCGTTGTTGTTTTTGCTGCGGTCGTTGCAGGGGCTTTTTTGACCGGGGTGTTGGGTTTTGGTTTCTGTTCCATAGTACGTTTTTAGAATATCTTTTAAAAAGTACCATTAAAACCCCAATACTGCAATAGGAACGTCTGTTTTTTTACTTCAAGAAGAGCGGTAATTCAATATAAATTTTTTTGGGGTCTCAAAAAATGAGACTGTGTACTTCTACTTTAGCGGTATCAAATAAGAAGATTGCGCAATCATTAACTATTTGATGATAAAATATCAAACCTTAAAAGAAAAAAATGAAAAACTTAGAAAAATTTGAAGTACGGGAATTAAGTGCTCAAGAAATTACAGAAATCGAAGGGGGTTTTTGGAATTATGTTGTCAGTGCCATAGCCTATGTAGCCTATGAGTGGGCAGCTAACCCTACGGCACACAACAATGCCGTTGCAGAAGGGTATAACAGCTATAAAAGCAATTTACAATAATAATTGATACAATACTAAAAACCAGAATTATGAAAGATTTAAAATACAATAACTTAGAAGAATTAAGCATGTTGGAGTTGAACGAGTTGAACGGGGGAAATGAGCTTACCGAATCCATAGCACGCGCTATAGGGTGGTTGGGAGCCGCACTCCAGGATGGCGCCAGATGGACATTTATCAACAGTGCCAATGACCCCTCTATCTCAGGGTTTATGTAATAGGTTACTAAAGGGATGCTTTTTTAAGGCATCCCTTAATTTTTGTAATGCAAAATGAAAAAGAAAGCAGTCCTATTTCTTGTTCCGTTCATGGTTATCAGTTATTTGCTCCATAACGATTATAGAAGCTATAGTTATGAAAACCATATAGCTGATTTTGGATTGGCCGATGTTGGGTATAACCTATTCGCTGTGACCCTAATGGCCTTACTTTCCTGGACAGGGGCATTTAAATTTTCCAAGAACAAGTTTTTAGATATTTTAATAATTACCGGTACGTATGTCTTTGTTGAAATAGCCAGTTATTTTATCCCAATTTTCGGGGTTTTTGATATCAAGGATGTCATAGCTTTGCTGTTTAGTGGTTTTTTGACACTCTGTCTATTTAGAATTTTTGATAAAGTGGCATTCGAGAAAAGCAGTATTGCATTGAAACAGTATTTCTGAAAATCCGCTTACCCCATATCTTTTCATCTTCATAGAGATTATTGAAAAACCATCAACAAGGTTAGTAAACGTACCCTTAACTTTTCACCTTTTTCCTAAGCAGACTCGCAAGCCCAAAACCAAAGTTCCAAGATAATATCCAGAGATTCGATTGTAACTGAATATTACCTATATTCAAAAGTTGGGGATCTGCAAAGAGCGTATCCCAAAGAAAACAAAATCAAACAAAACACACCTCCATGCTGACGGCCATACATCCAAAATTACCCATGCGCAACAAAGGGGCCACGAAAGACTATTATGTAAACCAATTGGGTTTTATAGTGCTCGGGGACTATGGCGATTATCTCATGGTCAAAAAAGAGGGCATCGAAATCCATTTTTTCGAGTTTAAGGGGCTGAACCCCAAAAAGAACTACGGACAGGTGTATATTCGCACCAATAACATCGCCGAACTCTACCAAGAGTTTTTGGAACGGAAGATCCCGATACACCCCAATGGGCCCTTGGAAACAAAACCTTGGGGGCAACAGGAATTTTCACTCCTCGACCCAGACAACAACTTGTTGACCTTTGGGGAGGCCATCTGAATTTTTGCTATCTTCAAGGGGGTAATTTCATAAACCATGGGATTTAGACAAAAAGAAACTTCAAATCGGTTGCTGTTGCTGTTGTCAGTCCTTCTTTTCGCAGGGTGTAAACAAGCAGAATTTATGTCGTGCGATACTTGCTATGCCATCACCAACACGAACATCATTGATGTGGCACAAGGACATGCCGATACCGAAATGACTTTGGTAATTCAAG
Source organism: Maribacter sp. (assembly GCF_049667165.1). Lineage (GTDB taxonomy): Bacteria > Bacteroidota > Bacteroidia > Flavobacteriales > Flavobacteriaceae > Maribacter_A. The sequence continues at coordinate 5,927 of NZ_JBATHS010000135.1, read as the reverse complement.
ATAACCATATTCTTGACGTAGGTAAAATGGCGGCAATCGATATCCCGAAGGAAATCACTACCATTGATGGGCGGGGTAAATTCGTAATTCCCGGCCTTTGGGATATGCACGTGCATTCCTCCTCGGATACCATTACCCGTACAATCCTCTTTCCTCTTTTAATCGCCCATGGGGTTACCGGTATTCGAAATATGAAGGCCGATTGTTATGATGAAGAGTACCCGTGTGCAAAATATAACGATGTATCCATAAACACGGCAAAACAATGGCAGACAGTTATTGCCGAAGGGCGTTTGTTGGGCCCGCGTTCCATTTTGGGGAGCCAGATGGTCAACGGTCCCCGAAACGATTCCTCAACGGTCCTGAGTCCTGGTACGCCAGAACATGGGCGGGCCCATGTACGTTTTTTAAAGGAGCGCGGCGTCGATTTTATCAAAGTGTATGAGGAGCTGCCCCGTGATGTTTATTTTGCGGTGGCTGAGGAAGCCAACAAACAACACCTTGTTTTTGCCGGTCATGTCACCTATACCATTAAAGCGTCAGAAGCGGCAAAGGCCGGCCAAAAAAGCATAGAGCATTGTTGTGAAGGGAATATCATGGATGAATGCACGACCTTGGAAGACGAATTGCGCAAAAAATGGGCGGCCGCGGTTGAAAAGGAAACCTATGATCTAGGAAAGCTCATTCTGGAAATGGAGGCCACCTATGATGCCGGTAAATGCGACCGCTTATTTGACGAATTTGTAAAACATAAAACTTGGTTTACCCCTACACTATTGGTTTCAGAAAGCAGATATCCCTACTATTTTGACTGGAAAACCGATAAGCGCCTTGCTTATATTCCGAAATCGGAACAAGAATTATGGCAAAAATGGAACGATGAATTTGATTTTGTTTTTGGGTCCTGGGATGAAACCAAGCAAATGAGGATGCGAAAGCGACGTTTTGAGATCATACGGGCCATGCATCAAAAAGGGGTTCCCCTTTTGGCGGGATCGGATGCTGGGGAATCGGGTATTTTTTGGGGCTCAAGCTTGCACGAGGAGTTGGATCTTATGGCACAAGCGGGGTTAAGTGCCCCCGAAGTCCTAAAAACGGCCACCCTTAATCCGGCTATCTTTTTAGAGGCAACCGACTCCCTCGGCACTATTTCGAAAGGGAAACTGGCCGATATCGTCGTCCTCGATGCGAATCCGTTGCTCGATATACGGAATACCCGAAAAATCAATGCCGTGGTGGTGAATGGGCGTTACCTGAACAAAGCAGCGCTTGATTCGATACTGAGGAACGTGGCCCTTAACGTAAGGAATAACTTTAACGAATGAAAAACCCCAATAAGGGGGTTACCCAAAAATCGGTTATCTTCACTCCTCATTTGATATAAATCATTTTAATTTCGTTTTTATGAAAGTGTATAACGTATTTCTCTTGTGTTTTTCGTTGTTATTCCTAAGTTGTAATGGATCGGATGAGCATTGGATCAATCTGTTCAATGGGAAAAACCTCGACGGTTGGCATGCCTATGGGGCAGACGCCCTAATCGATGGGTGGTATGTTGAAGAGGGAACATTGGTCTATGACTTTCAACGCCGTGAAGGGGGTGCAAGCTCCAATCTCGTCACTGATGATGCCTTTACGAATTTTGAGCTTTCGTTGGAGTGGAACATTGGTCCCCATGGGAATTCAGGGCTCTTTTGGGGCGTGGTCGAGGAAGCAAAATATACGCATCCCTATGAAACAGGTCCTGAGATCCAAATACTCGATGATGGTTGGAAAGACTATGTCGAGGAACGTGGCGATATCAACCGTGCGGGATCCTTGTATGGGTTACTGCCCCCTTCCGCTATCGTTAGTAAACCCGCTGGGGAATGGAACCACTACCTCCTTCATATCGATCATGTCGAGAATATCGGGTATGTGGTTTTCAACGACGTTGAGGTGTTGCGTTTTCCGGTACATGGCCCCGAATGGGAGACCATGATCGCAGCCTCCAATTTTGCCAAATGGCCCGATTTTGGCACTGCGAGAACGGGGCATATAACGCTTCAGGAGTATGGGGGCAAGGTCGCCTTTCGGAATATTAAATTACGGATCTTACCTACGGAAGACCAAGCGCAATAAGGTGGGATGCTGGCACGAACCTGCCTGCGGTCGGCAGGTGTAGTGGTGAAGACCGTACGTAGTTTGGATGTCATTCCGACGGAGTGAGGTACGAACGACGAGGAATGACATTTTCCAGAAGAAAAACTACTGCTGCCAGCAACATCCACGCCATATCTTAAGCACCTATTGGGATTAACTCGTTACCCGAAGCACTAGCCTCTCCACAACCAAAAATTGCCGTGATCGTATATGCCTTTTGTGAAGCAGGGCACGTACACTTCATGAAATCGACAGTACCGGAAACAATGCCCATAGCGGTTGTAAAACAGGCCGAACCCACCAATGGGTTTACTAACAGATGGGATGTATTCCCTAAAGTCTTACTACCAATACCATTCGGTAATGCGGTAGTTGAAATATGCGCATAAAATTCGTTATGCACGAGGGCTCCGGTAAAAATGAGTCCGGCATAGCACAAAAACGAATCCAAACTAAAAAGAAAATCATTTTAGCTTCAAAATGCAGATGAACTGTTCGTTCGATTATTCATTGAACTGACCAAAATCATTTAACATTATTTTATAATATTTTAATTTTTGCATGGCGTTCAGGTCATCTTAGAATCAAACGCAGTCCTCTAGTGATTTTTATGACAAATTAGGATACAAAGATTAATTTAAAATACTATCCCATGAAAAAACAATTTTACATTTTCGTTTTGCTAATCTCCATCGCATTAGGAGCAAATGCCCAATATTATAGCTTAGTTGACTCTTTTTATGAGGGTTCAAATGGAATAAACGCCACTACTCGTGCCCAAGTCGATACCTATGGAGGTACTATCGTTTCAGACAGAATATATAGTAATGATTGTGCAGGTGATTTTCATATAAAATGGTCTTTTTCAAAAGATATTACAACCCTTAAAGATGGGGAAGAATTTGTTGTTTATACAAAATGTGATGGTTGTAGCTCTTCATGTGGTTTCAGAAGAGGAGCTATTGCTGTAGCTGGTAGCTCAGGAAATATTACAAGTATACCAGGATTCGATTATACGTATAACGGTAATATGGAAGTAGTAGCATCAAACACCCAATCCATCAATAGTGATGATTGGAACAATGGGTATAGTACAGCTTCTTTTACGGTAAAAGTCAAAACCAAAAAAAATGTAAAGTATACCGCATTTTATCTGATTCTTGGAAACCATAAGGTTTACTACGTATTTCGATATGATGACGGTAGTTATAGCGACCCAATACCAAATCCAAATCCTAAAAAAGTTGATTGTTTAGCTTTTTTAGGTTTGGGTCAATCGGTTAATGGTTTATCAATGGGGGCTTATGAAGGTTATGGTTACACTTGGATGCTTCAAGCTATAGATTATGCAATATCACATATAGAAGCTTCCAATTGCATGAGTTCAACGTATTTAAAAGATTTAAGAAACCGCATTAATTATGCGCAAAACACCAAAATCTTTTTGGACGAAATTGAAGCGTACCGAAAGAGTTTATACAATGAAGCCGCTGTATATTGCGCTCCTTGTAAACAATGCTCGGACTGATTTTTTTATAAAAGCAACACTGTAATATGTATACTGACTGAAGTTGATCATGTATAGATTGGAGTTGATTATTTACTTGAAATTTCCAAGTATGCTTATCAAGCAACAAAGTACTCCCTTTTTTAGATCGATCATGATCTTATTTGTTTGTGAATATTGGCACTAATAAAAACGACAAGAGCTGGCAACACCCACCCCAAATTAAACGTGCTTAAAGGCACCCAAGAAAATAGTCTCCGCACCCCGCCCAGGCCAATATCCCATGGGCCGAGTGCATAATGTATGAATTCGGGCAGGCTGAACACCAAGGTGGTGGCCACGACCCATTTAAAAACGGTGGGGGAGCTATAGCGTTCGGGCAAGACATTCAAAAAGATCAAGACAATGGTCACCGGGTACACCAAGGTCAAGGCGGGCACGGCAACGGCAATGATAACCCCGACATTGAACTGCCCCATCACGACCCCGAGAACACAGCCGATGATCGCGGTAAGCGTATAAGCCTGTTGGGAGTCGCCGAAGCGGTACTTCATAAAATCGGCCGTACCGGTTACGATACCCACGGCCGTGGTAAAGCAGGCCAGACTCACCAGCACGCTTAAGAACAGGTTGGCCGTATTGCCCAGGGTGTTTATACTGATACCATTCAAGAGGGCGGTACGCGAAATATCGGCATCGAAGGTGTTGTGCATCAGGGCCCCGGTAAAAATGAGTCCGGCATAGATAAGCAAGAGTCCGAGGCCAGCCAACATCCCAGCATTTCGGATCAGGCGTTTTTTCTCGGCATAGGGGGCGGTTTTGTTCTTTAGGTTGATCGAGATGATAATGACCCCGCCTACGACGATGGCGCCAATGGCATCAAAGGTCTGGTAGCCCTCCAAAATACCATCGGTAAAAGGATGTGCAAATACCGTCTCCCCGAAATCGAAGGGATAGGCGAAGGTGGCAATACCCATGATCAAGACCAAGATCAGGATAATGGCCGGGGTCAATAATTTTCCGATGATGTCCAAGATCTTCGAACGGTTCATGACAAAGACAAAGACAAGGCCAAAATAGACCATGCTGGTCAGGATATAGGGGGTGTCGAAAAAAGGCTGCACGGCAATCTCGTGGGTGACCGATGCGGTACGTGGGGAGGGGAGTGCGATCGAGATGGCATAGATGATAAAGGCATACCCCAAGGCAAAGGCGGGGGAGACCTTCTTTCCGAAATCGAAAATGGTCCCCTGTAATTTCGCGTGGGCCAGAATCCCCAAAAGGGGCACCAATACGGCCGACAGGCAAAATCCCAAGGTGACCAACCACCAAAAATCACCGGCCTTGAACCCGAGTTGCGGGGGTAGGATCAAATTCCCCGCCCCAAAAAAAAGCGAGAAGAGGGCAAAGGCGATGACCAGGGTTTCCTTGGCTTTCTGCATAGCGTTAAATGGAGTGAAAGATAATCTAAAATTACTGTTTAGGAACACGACTTTTCATCGATCAAAAAGTGCCTTTCAACGAATTTAATGCAGTTGAACGAATTTTTGGGTCAAAAATGATTCCAGTGCCAATAAAAAGCAGTATTGCCCCGTTAGGTAATAAAGTGTTTGAAAATTCACTTTTAGAAACCCGAACCCTGAATACCATGCACTTGTTTGGCCCCCAAATCCCAACAACTGCGCGCTTTAAAAACCTACATCATGAAAAAAGTAATCTGCCAAATTTTTGGACATCACTACTCCATCTCCAAAAAAGTGACCCACCACATCAAGGAATACAAATGCATTCATTGTGGCAATGAAGTGACCACCGATGCCAGTGGCAATCTGTCAATGTTGACCCCAGAAATGCAGGATATCAATAAAACCTTAGAAAATCTATACCAAAGAAGACATAGGACAGCGGATCACGCGGCCTAATTATGTTTTGGCAAATGAATTCCAACCCTGAGCGGTCAATGGAATTTTAGAATTATTCCTGGAAATTAAGTGTGCGCCTTCGTTCTCAACAGTCATGTGCCCCACGACTGTCACGTTGGGATTGCCCTTTATTTTCGGGAATTTTTTTAGTGAGACCCTGATTTGCCGAGCATGCAATGCGCTGGCAAATCGGTCGGTCGAACTAACCCCGACCTAAAGCGTCGGGGTCTTTTATTCAATGGCACTATGTCCGTACCCTGATTTGCCGAGCATGCAATGCGCTGGCAGAACGGTCGGTCGAACTAACCCCGACCTAAAGCGTCGGGGTCTTTTATTCAATGGCACTATGTCCGTAC
>NZ_JBATHS010000134.1:0-3231 GCF_049667165.1 Maribacter sp. | reverse complement strand
TCAGGATACGGCTATTAATAAAGCAAAACGCCTGGCTCGGAAATACAAGGCCGATGTGATCATCCATAGAGCGGATGGTACCATCCGAGATCGTATCAATTATGAGTAGTATGGTTTTTCGGGACGTTCGGATTGGAGGTTAAGGGATTTAGATGTCCGTTCCAGCGCTCGCCTGCCTCAGTTACGGCAGTCGAGAACTATATACTTGATCGGATTAGGAGGTTTCGACTGCGCTCGACCAGACATTTGCGTACATGACCGTATTTACTTAATGACTTTGGACTGGTGCTAGTGCGGGCGATCTCATTACTATTGGCTACAACAATTATTGGTTAACGTCTTCGCGAGGTGCGAAGCGATCTCATTAATATTGGGTACTACGAGTCAATGAATCTTCATTTTCTTTGCTCGCCCAAATAAAACGAAGCAAAAGAAAAGGCGCCTTATCCGAGGCATTTTTTCTTTTTCCCAAAAGAAAAACCGTGTCTGAAACTCCGCGTCGCTGCGTACCGCACCTCCTGTTTTCGGAGCTTTCAAACACTATGCTGCGGATAAGGAACCTCTCCATGGAACTTTATGCCATCCTAATGTTTTTTGTTGTTACGCCTGTAGTGTTGTCAAACCCCTCCGTCCCGCTAAGGGCGTGGTCCACCCTGCCCAAGGCAGGCAGGCTTCCCCTCATCTGAGGGGAGGAGCTTATTGGGTCCATCGACTTTATGAGTAACGAAGTTTTTTGTCTATACTTTTTTTATAGCTCCCATTTTCGGGGGAGCATCACTAAAATATAAACCCTTAAATAATTCTATTTACCAGGGAAGATTAAGGTGCTTTACTTCCTGTAGATAAAAATCCTCCAATTTTTTAACCAGCTCCTTTGAAATGGGGTTGTTTATGCTTTCCACATTACTTGTTAATTGGGATACATTCACATTGCCGGGTATAACGGTAGAGACCGCATCATATGACGCACAAAATGAAATTGCCTTTTGTGCAAGATCATCCTCCGCATTCACAATTTCCTTTATGCTATGGACCAAATGCGCCCTGGTTTGAATATCCTGTTTTGACCAGCGACTCCTGATGTCGTTGAAGGTGCTAGCGGCATGGTACTTTCCTGTCAACCAGCCCGAATCAAGCGGGATTTTGACGATGATACCAACCTCTTTTTCAATTGCCCTATCAAAAGCCCGGGAAGTATCCTGATGTAGTATATTAAAAAAAGCCTCGATCACTTTAGCGTTCGATGTATCCATTAACAGCTTCATTTCTTCATACGTGTCCAATGATGCCCCATAGGCTTTGATTTTCCCTTCTTCCATCAAGCGTTCCAGGATCTCGTAATGATCGTTTTTAGTACCATCCAAATACGCGTATGGTGGATTATGCATAATAAGGGAATCAACATAATCAACTTGTAATCTTTTAAGGCTGCCTTCCAAGGATTCCCGAATATGATCTGAATTGAAATTCGTGTTACCCGATACGGTATGTCCGAATTTTGTATTGATTACAATTGTACTTCTATCGATCCCCTTCAGGGCTTTACCAAGCCTTTCTTCGCCCGTGCCATGTCCGTAATTAGGTGCTGTATCAAAAAAATTGATGCCATAGTCCAGCGATTTTCCAATGAGTTCCATAGCGTCCATTTCTGACATTGGCTGCCATCCGGAATTTTTTCCCAACTGCCACGTACCAAGTCCAATTTCAGAAACCGGCACGGCGTCTTTTATATATCTATTATATTTCATCGTTTATTTGAACTTTGCTTTCTCAAAATATATCAATTTTAGACGAACGGGTGTATCTAAAAAAATTGATCTTCTTACATTTTATACAATAAGGACAGCACTTCACACAATTGTATACCTCAACTCCATGATCAGTTACTAGATTAACATCAAAATAAAAATCACGCCCCTGCTATAAGAATTGTCTTTTAATTAAAAAACAAGTAACATATGAATCCACTTATATCCTTTATCGCGACTGCAGCCATAATTTTTGCCCTAAGTGTTATTGTTTTTATTCTAACTGGGCTTATCAAAAATCGACCTAGTCAGTAAATACCCCTACCCGACAAAATTCCGATGATTTCCCAAAACTTGAGGTGATATTAATCATTGTAATAAATGATCGCCCGGAATATCTTCGTAGCAATAAGATACACATAAAATTGACTACCTATGAAGAAAAAAAGAGTTCTTATCATGGGCGCTGCCGGCCGTGATTTCCACAACTTCAATACAGTGTATCGGGATAATGAAGCCTACGATGTCTTGGCTTTTACGGCAACACAGATCCCGAATATCTTAAATCGCAAATACCCCGCCTCCCTTGCCGGAAAAAACTATCCCGAGGGCATTCCGATCTATGATGAGAAAGACCTTGAAAAACTCATCGATACGTTAAAGATCGATGATGTTATTTTTTCCTATTCCGATGTCCCCTACGAATACCTGATGCATAAAAGCGCCCTGGTCAATACGGCCGGTGCCAATTTTGTTTTGCTCGGCACGAAAGCTACTTCCATCAAAAGCACCAAACCATTGATCAGTATTGGGGCCACCCGTACAGGCTGTGGAAAGAGTCAGACCGCAAGGCGATTGATCGAGATCCTGATCGAAAAAGGCCTGAAAGTCGTGGCCATCCGTCATCCGATGCCGTATGGTGACTTGGAAGCACAGAAGGTACAGCGGTATGCGCGTCTCGAAGACCTCGAGAAATACGAGTGTACCATTGAGGAGATGGAGGAATACGAACCCCATATCGTTCGGGGCAATGTCATTTATGCGGGCGTGGATTACGAAGCGATCCTTCGCGCCGCGGAAAATGATCCCGATGGTTGTGATATCATCGTTTGGGATGGTGGCAATAATGATTTTCCATTTTACATCCCTGATTTGCACATTACGGTGACCGACCCGCATCGACCCGGTCATGGCCTGCTTTATTATCCGGGGGAAATCACCATGCGGATGTCCGATGTGGTGATCATCAACAAAATCGATAGCGCCCCTCCCGAGGGTATTGCGGAAATACGGAAAACGCTTGCCGAAATCGTGCCACACGCCCTAGTGATCGAAGCTGCCTCACCGATCAGTGTAGGGGATCCCAAGGTCATCCGAAACAAAAAAGTCTTGGTGGTTGAAGATGGTCCGACGCTGACCCATGGAGGGATGAAAATCGGGGCCGGCACCTTGGCTGCCGAAAAATACGGTGCTGCGGAGCTGG
>NZ_JBATHS010000133.1:0-19741 GCF_049667165.1 Maribacter sp. | reverse complement strand
GTAATAGGGTGGGAACCGGTATTGCAAACGAATGAAAAGGGGGAAGGGTTTATCAAAGTTCCAAAAACGGCATTTTCCAATGATTTTCAATTCATTGTCAATGGTTTTTCGGACAGTGGATTGCTCTTTCACTATAACGCTACAATCGAAGAAATTGGTTTTTGAATAAAGAAATTGAGGTACTATCTATTTCCTATTTGAAATATGAACACGGTTTTGATGAAGTTTATCCAGCTTGGTATTGATCGATTGGAAATGCATTGGGCTTTTATTAAAAAATGCCAAAACAGGTACTATCTGCGCAGTAATACCCCAAAGTAAGTTTTTTTAAGATTAAGAAGACTCTATTATTCCCAACAAGATAGTTCTCGTTGATTAAAAAATAAGGTAAAAAAAAGAGGCTGTTGATAAACAGCCTCTTTTGTGATATTAAAAATTAAAAAATCTAACTCTTTGTAAGGGTTTCCTTGAATGCAGGTCCCCAGGCAGTACCGTCAAATGGTGAACCACCTTGAATAAAGGAATAATTGAATTCCAATATTTGATCACAAGTACTTGTTATTTTACCACTGGCAGTCATATAATAGGCCGGCTGTGGGTCGCCAAGATACGTAGAGGTCAAATAAGGTGCGGTTTGTTTGTCCGGATCAATACTGAACTCACCGGTAATCAAATTGATGTCAACCTTTACAGGAACGTTAGTGACAATTACTTCGCCCCACCAATCTTGGAACCAGCCAAAGCCAATGCCATTCATTACCAAATCACCATCGGCATCAATGCTTGTAGTAACTTGTGTATTATAATCCCAAGCATCGACCCCTGTCCAAGTTCCTACATAATCAGATAGTTCCAATAAGCAGAAGTTGATTCGTTCCAAGGTATACGATAATTGCGTTCCAGCAGTTGCCGTATTTGCCCCTGCATCAACGTTCAAGACAAAGTCCAATACCTCACCAGTTGGCATTAGCTCCGTGTTGGTTTTAAGGGTAACAGATCCCGTTGTTGATCCTGCTGGGATGGTAATCGATGTAGCGGATAATTCGTACATGGTTTCATCGATGGTGGTAGATGGATCTACACTGAAATTTACAGTCACGTCCTGTGATTGTGGTAATCCTAACATACCAACTGTAACTGCTGTTTCAATGTCCACTAATTCACCGTCTTCGTCAACACCGGTCTGCAGGGCCTTTGAAGCATCCTTAAACTGGATATAGTATGTGGCAGCCGGATCAGGGCTATTGGATAGTTTTTCAAACTCATCAGGATCCCAGTCACAGGATACCAAAAGAAGCGCTGATACTGCCAATAAAGCAAAATGTTTTATTATATTTTTCATCATTTTTCTAGTTTTTAAAGATTATTGGTCCCACCAAACTTTGGTTAATAAAGTAACCGCAGGTACATTCTCTGAATTGTAATCCAATTCGGCTTGTGGGTAAGGAAATCTACGTGGGATTTCACTGATAACCGCATCAGGAGCCAACGTTAGGCTAGGTAGACCAGTTCTTCTATAATCGGCATAGGGTTGGTTGGTACCGGCCCCATCGATATATTTTTGGGTCATTATCTTCTCCATGGTTACAGGATCCCCATTGATGTTCGCATCCAACCAAGCGGTATTGTCTTCCCCGGTTACCCGTAAAATTGAGGCAGCTACTGCTGCTTCATAGGCTTCCTGTGCACCGGCCTGTCCAAGGCCTAATCGCGCCTCTGCCTCGATGAATTTCAATTCTGAATAGGTCATCAATTTGGTCGGGGCATCAAAAGCCGCTAGGTTCGGTCCAGGCCAGGAGGCATCACCATTTTGAGCCCTAAGGGCACTACCCGAATAATTGCCGTCGGCATCCTCATCGGCATAAAAAGGCAATCTGGGATCGTCTGTGGCCAATAACAAGTCGATTAGATTGGCACCCATTCTAATATCCGTTCGTTCTGCCATAAATTGGTAAATGGGATTACGGTTTGCATCTTCCCATGGCACCAACATATCGTCGGCATTGGAAGTAAACCCGTTGGCTAACGCTGCCAACGCGGCTGAATAGGCGGCATTGCCATTTACACTGGTCAACTGAAGGGCATGTCGTGCCTTGATGGAGTTGGCGGCCTTTATCCATTTGTCCAAATCCCCACCATAAATAACATCCCCTGACACGTCAATGATATTGTTGGTATTATTCAAATTTGCGATGGCATCATTCAAGAGCGTATTGATCGTTCCATAAAGGGATTGCTGTCCGTCATAAACGGGGCTCAAGACGCCTTCTCCTCCTTTAAACGCTTCTGTAAAGGGCATATCGCCGAATAAATCGGTACCAATACCCAAAGATGTTGCCATAAGTACTTGAGCTACACCTTCAAAATTAGGGGATTCCAAACCCTCTTCATTGGCCTTGGCAATGATTAGGGTACAGTTCATCATCATTTCGGCAAATATGGGTGTCCATAAATTACCTGTATCCGCAGCGGTCAATTGGTACCTTCCTTCTGTAAAGGATTGACGATCCGTTCCTTCAAAAATCTGCATCCAGATATTATTGGTACGCACGGAGTTGTTTCCAACAAGGTTATACCCCATGGATTGTTGGATTCCAGGAAGGATCAAGCCCATCGGTACATCGGCCGGTTTGTCCGGATCGACGTTGATGTCGGAATCGTTCCATTTCTCGCAAGATATGGTCAGAACAAGTACTGACAGTATAAGTGCCAGACCTCTATAAGTTATATTTCTATTTTTTTTCATGATCTATTTTTTTTTAAAATGTCAGTTTAAGGCCTAAGGTATAGCTCCTGGTTCCAGGGCTATTGAAATAATCCATACCCTGGGCATTTGTGGCACCACCTAAGTTGGTTTCAGGATCGATACCTGAATAAGGGGTGTCTATCCAAAGGTTTCGACCAGAGAAATATATCTGACCTCCCTTGATGACTTTACCGATTTCCGGCAAGTTATAAGCGAACGTCAAATCCCGTAGTCGTACCCAATCCGCAGGCTCCATGGCCGCAGAAGAAGGTCCACCCCCAAAGTTACTACCTTGCCCTTGGAACCAAGCTTGGTCCTGGACAACTGGAGTGACATTGGCAACACCACTGGAAACAACTTCGCCGTCAGGACCAATATGTCCGTAGACGCCGTCCATGACTACCAAGTTCTCAGCCGGCGTAGTGTCAAAATTGATGCTACCATCAGCGTTGTAATCCACCTCACGGTTGACGGTACGCTCATGTACCCCGAAGAAATTCATGGCAAAAGCGGTACCATTATACATAACACCACCTTTCTTCACATCGATCAAGAACGATAAGGATAGATTCTTATAGGTAAGGGTGTTGGTCATGTTGGCGGTCCAATCTGGGTTAAAGTTCCCGATAGGCACCAAACCTTGAGCGGTATTGGTCATCGGATAACCGTCCCTATAACTATCTGTAGGGTCGTCATTGATCAGGATGTTTCCACTGGCATCCCTGTACCAATCTTCCACAAAGATACTTCGGTATTCCTCCCCGACAACGGCCCGTACTTGGGGCGTGGTAAATCCACCAAGGAAGATATTGTCAACACCATCGGCCAATCCGGTTACGATATTGGTGAATTGGGTGTAATTCGCAGCAAAATCCCAAGAGAAATCCTCTGTTTTTATTGGATTGGCGTTTACACTGATTTCAATACCTTTCGACTCCATAGAGGCCGCATTCAAGAATACGGAGTTAAACCCGGAAGATGCCGCAATAGGCACCGGCATTAACAAGTCGGTATTGGTGTTGTTGAAATAGGTAAAATCAATACCCAACCTACTTTTGAAAAACCGTAGGTCGGCACCTACTTCCCACGTATCCTGGGTTTCGTGTTTCAAATCTGAATTACCTAAATCATCATCAACGAAAAAGGCAGTTTGATTTTGATATGGGAATTGATAGGAAATACCAGCATTATCACCGGTCCAACCGTCACCTCCGTTAGCAGCCTCATAGTAATTACTTGTGCTGTATACTGGCGCAATGTTGGCCGTACGTGCGGCAGAGGCCCTTAATTTACCAAAACTAAAGAAGTCACTTTTTATATCCCCTAACTCACTAAAGACAAATCCGAAACTAGCTGATGGATAAAACGCCGATTTGTTCTGCTGTGGCATTGTTGTTGCCCAGTCATTCCGACCCGTAAACCCTAAAAAGAGCATATCATCATACGAGAATTGAACGTCTGCAAAAACTGCCGACGTCCTATAATTTGCCGTTCCGGTTTGGGTGGTATTGGCACTGGAGTTGTTCAACTGATAAAAATCAGGGATTTCCAAACCTGTGGCATCACCAAATAGAAACTTGTTATAATCCGAAAAGAAGTTATTACCCAAGGTAAGGCTCATGTTAAATTTATCAGTAACATCCTTTCTGTAGGTCAACAGAAGATCCGAATTGAAAACACTGTTGAATTCCATATATTCCCCTAAGTACCCTGTTGGGTTACCTCTTGATCCGATTTTGAATCGATCTACATACTTCGTATTGTACCAATCGATACCCGTATTATAATTCAAACTCAAGTCATCGGTGAATTGCACGCTAAGGTTAATGTTCCCCGTAAAACGATTTACATCTTCCTCGTAAGCAATATTGTTCGCTGTCCAATATGGGTTATCATACCCACCACCGTTTCTATAGTTACGTTGTGATCCATCAGGAAATTCATAGCCCGCACTGTTGTCAAACGTAGTGGCGGTCCTTAAAAGACCCAGCATGATTCCTGATACGTTCGATCCTTTTTGGATCTGTACGGCCCTTGAATTGGTATAGGCCATATTCGCCCCAAAGGTGATCTTGTCAGAGATTTTGGTAGATCCGTTCAAACGTAACGTGGTTCTTCCGTATTCATTATTTGGGATGATCCCAGTTTGTTCCAAATTGGACAGTGAAAAGTAGTAATCCCCTTGCTCCGTACCATTACTGATGCTGAAACGATTGTTCAGTTGATATCCATTCTGGAAAAAATCGTAAGGATCATAATATTGGGCAGGATTTCCGTTTCCTGTTCCCTTGGGAACTAATCTACCATAGGGATCCCATTGGTAAGAGGTGTCACCATCATATTCCAAACTGGAGATTTCAGCACCCCAAGAGGCAGCATTACCTCCTGCCCAGGCTCCATCAACTCCTTGGGAGTATTTTTTTTGCCTTCCGGGAAGATGGGACACTACATCAACACCTACAGAAGTATGGAACTCGATTTTTCGTTGTGTCAAGTTCTTCCCTGATTTGGTGGTAATGATAATCGCACCGTTAGCGGCACGTACCCCGTAAAGGGCCGTTGCAGCTCCACCTTTCAATACGGAAAGGGTTGCAATGTCATCAGGGTTGATGTCAATGGTCCTGTTCGAAGTATTCACTCCGCCGGTTCCACTGTCCCCACCACCTGTGTCAATGGGCTGGCCATTTACAATAAACAAAGGTTGGTTGTTTCCGGTGATCGAAGACGACCCCCTAATGGTGATAAAGGTCGAAGCACCCGCTTCACCCGATGCGTTCACGATCTGAACACCCGATGTCGCACCCGACAAGGAATTCACAAGATCCGCATTTGGTTTCACGCTGATCGCTTCCGCCTCCACACTCTGTACGTTATAACCAAGACTTTTTTCACTCCGGGTTATACCTACCGCTGTAACGACTACTTCGTCAAGAGCCTGGGCATCTTCTTCCATTTGTACATTGATACTGTTGTCCGCACCAACGGTCCGGCGTACCTCCTTTTGACCAATGTAGGTGAACATTAGGGCCTGACCAACTGATGCTTTGATTGAGTAATTCCCATCAAAATCGGTCTGAGTACCATTTGTTGTACCTACCACAACGATATTCACTCCAGGAAGGGGCAGACCACTTTGGTCCGAAACCATACCGGATATCGTTTTCTCTTGTGCAAACGTAATGTGCACAACAAACGCTAATAATAGCGTAAGGATTCCACTTAAATTTGTTCTCATTTTTAAATTATTTGAATTAGCTAATCGCAAAAATCACAATTTAGCGTTAATAATCCAAGTTTATTTTAATAAAACTTTAAGAGTTGTTTTGAATAATACAACTTTCCCAATTCTTTTTGTTATTAATTATTGATAATTCAATAGAATTCCTTATAAATAATAAAATGACAATAAAGACCCCTTTTTAAAAAATTTTGTTTAAAAAAAATAGGAATAGGCAGAAATTTTTCAATATCCTCTAATTTAAGCGAGGGGATAATAGGATTTAGGGGCCAATTATTGTGGTTTTTTGGGGATGGATAAAAAAAGTTTAAAATTAAGCTGCCGGGATTTGAATTATAATGAAATATTACTACATTTGCCAGCCCTTAAACGAAGGGTACAATTTTTATACATTATATATAGTATGCCAACAATTTCACAATTAGTACGAAAAGGAAGGGCCACGATTACCAAGAAGAGTAAATCGGCTGCTTTGGATTCGTGTCCTCAAAGGAGGGGCGTATGTACAAGGGTATATACGACAACTCCCAAGAAACCAAACTCGGCCATGCGTAAAGTGGCAAGGGTAAGGTTAACCAATGGAAAGGAAGTGAATGCTTATATTCCAGGAGAGGGTCACAATTTACAAGAGCACTCGATAGTATTGGTACGGGGCGGAAGAGTTAAAGATTTGCCGGGTGTTAGATATCATATTGTCAGAGGTGCTCTGGATACTGCAGGAGTTGCAGGAAGAACCCAACGTAGGTCGAAATATGGAGCAAAACGACCCAAGAAGTAATCAAAACTTTTTTTAAAAGACAGTAATGAGAAAAAGACAGGCAAAGAAAAGACCAATTTTACCCGATCCGAGGTTTAACGATCAGTTAGTGACCCGTTTTGTGAATATGATGATGTGGGACGGTAAGAAGTCAGTGGCATTCAATGTATTCTACGATGCTATAGATATTGTAGAGGAAAAAAACACGAACGAGGAAAAAACGGCTTTGGAGTTATGGAAAGATGCGCTATCGAATGTGATGCCCCATGTAGAGGTGCGAAGTCGACGCGTTGGGGGGGCAACCTTTCAGATTCCAATGCAGATTCGACCCGATAGGAAGATTTCCACAGCGATGAAATGGCTTATCAGTTATTCGCGAAGACGTAATGAGAAAGGGATGGCCCAAAAATTAGCAGGTGAAATATTGGCGGCTTCGAAAGAAGAAGGTGCTGCTGTTAAGAAAAGAGTGGATACCCACAAAATGGCCGAGGCTAACAAAGCATTTTCCCACTTTAGATTTTAATCAGAAATGGCAAGAGATTTAAAATATACAAGAAATATTGGTATCGCAGCGCATATCGATGCAGGAAAAACGACGACAACCGAACGTATATTGTTCTATACGGGGGTTAGTCACAAAATCGGGGAAGTGCATGATGGTGCGGCCACTATGGACTGGATGGAGCAGGAGCAGGAACGTGGTATTACCATTACTTCCGCTGCTACAACCTGTACATGGAATTTTCCAATGGTAAACGGAAAGGTAACGGATGATACCATGCCTTACCACTTTAATATTATAGACACTCCCGGCCACGTTGATTTTACCGTAGAGGTAAACCGATCGCTACGGGTTTTGGATGGTTTGGTATTCTTGTTCAGTGCGGTTGATGGTGTTGAACCACAATCCGAAACAAACTGGAGACTTGCCGATAACTATAAGGTGCCACGAATTGGTTTCGTGAATAAAATGGACCGACAGGGTGCGAACTTTTTGATGGTTTGCAAGCAGGTCAAGGAAATGTTGGGTTCCAATGCGGTTCCTATCGTTTTGCCCATTGGTGATGAGGCCGATTTTAGAGGTATCGTTGATTTGGCAAAGAATAGAGCCATTGTTTGGCATGAAGAAGGTTTCGGCGCTACTTTTGATGTAATTGACATTCCCGAAGAAATGAAGGATGAGGTGCGCCAGTACCGTGCAGCCTTGATTGAGGCCGTTGCTGAATATGATGAAAATTTAATGGAAAAATTCTTCGAGGATGAAGATTCCATTACTGAAGATGAAGTGTATGCTGCTTTAAGAGCCGCGGTTATGGATAGGGCCATCATTCCGATGATTTGTGGTTCTTCCTTTAAAAATAAAGGCGTTCAATTTTTATTGGATGCGGTATGTAGGTACTTACCTTCTCCTATCGATAAGGACGCTATTATTGGCATCGACCCCGATACAGGCGAAAAAATCAGTAGAAAGCCAAATGTAAAAGAGCCTTTCGCTGCCTTGGCCTTCAAGATTGCTACAGATCCATTTGTGGGTCGATTGGCTTTCTTTAGGACCTATTCAGGTCGTTTGGATGCCGGTTCTTATATCTTGAACAATCGTTCAGGGAAAAAAGAACGAATCTCACGTATTTATCAAATGCACTCCAACAAGCAAAATGCTATCGATTATATCGAAGCTGGTGATATAGGTGCTGCAGTAGGATTTAAGGATATCAAGACCGGTGATACCATGTCTTCCGAAAAACATCCGATCATCTTAGAGAGTATGAACTTTCCGGAGCCCGTTATCGGTATTGCGGTAGAACCTAAGACCAAGGTCGATGTTGATAAGTTGGGTATGGCCTTGGCCAAGTTGGCCGAAGAGGATCCAACATTCCAAGTAAAAACCGATGAAGCATCGGGCCAGACCATTATTTCAGGTATGGGTGAGCTTCACTTGGATATTATTGTTGACCGATTACGAAGGGAATTCAAGGTAGAAGTGAACCAAGGTCAGCCACAAGTGGAGTATAAGGAATCCTTGACCAAGTTTGCCAGCCATAGGGAAGTTTACAAGAAACAATCAGGTGGTCGCGGTAAATTCGGTGATATTGTATTTGAAATGGGTCCTGCGGATGCGGATTTCGAAGGAACAGGATTGCAGTTTGTTGATGAAATAAAAGGTGGTCGTATTCCAAAAGAATTCATTCCATCTGTAGAGAAGGGCTTTAAGGCTGCCATGAAGAATGGACCGCTTGCGGGCTATGAAATGGACACGATGAAGGTGGTGCTTAAGGATGGATCTTTCCACCCTGTGGATTCTGATGCGCTTTCTTTCGAGTTGGCTGCAAAAATGGGATATAAAGCCGCTGGTAAAGCTGCTGGTGCCGTAATCATGGAACCTATTATGAAGTTGGAAGTAATCACTCCAGAAGAAAACATGGGTGATATTGTTGGTGATTTGAACCGAAGAAGAGGAACTATCGGTGACATGAGCGATAGGGCAGGCGCCAAGGTGGTTAAAGGAACTGTTCCTTTATCTGAAATGTTCGGGTATGTTACCTCATTAAGAACATTATCTTCAGGTAGGGCAACATCGACCATGGAGTTCTCGCACTATGCCGAGACGCCATCGAATATTGCAGAGGAAGTGATTAAGTCAGCAAAAGGGGTAACCGCTTAAATTTTAGAAAATGAGTCAGAAAATTAGAATAAAACTAAAATCCTACGATTACAATTTAGTGGATAAGTCTGCTGAGAAAATCGTAAAAACGGTAAAGACTACGGGTGCTGTGGTTACAGGACCGATTCCTTTGCCAACACATAAGAAAATCTTTACGGTCTTGCGTTCACCACACGTGAACAAAAAATCGAGGGAACAATTCCAGTTGAGCTCGTATAAGCGGTTGTTGGATATTTACAGTTCATCGTCAAAGACCATCGATGCCTTGATGAAGTTAGAACTTCCCAGTGGTGTTGAGGTAGAGATAAAGGTATAATTTGGAATTCAGATTTCAGAATTCTGAATTAGTACATGTCCCGAGCTGCGTGCCAGGGAAAAACGGTAAAAAAAATTAATTCAGGGTTGAATTGTTTTTTGACCCTGATTTTTTTTAATAAATAATAGTCAAGTAATAAATAAATAATAATTATATGTCTGGGTTAATAGGAAGAAAAGTAGGTATGACCAGCATCTTTGACGAGAATGGGAAGAATATTCCCTGTACTGTCATTGAAGCCGGACCATGCGTAGTTACCCAAGTCAGAACCGAAGAGGTTGACGGGTACAATGCCCTTCAACTTGGTTTCGATGACAAGGCAGAAAAACGTGCTAATAAGGCCGAAGTAGGTCACTTTAAAAAAGCAGGTGCTTCTCCCAAGAAAAAAGTCATGGAATTCCAAGGATTTGAAGGAGATTACAAATTAGGGGACACCGTAGGTGTTGATGTATTTGTAGAAGGTGAATTTGTTGACGTTATAGGAACGTCAAAGGGAAAAGGGTTCCAAGGTGTGGTTAAAAGACACGGTTTTGCCGGGGTTGGGCAAGCTACACATGGGCAGCACAATAGACTTCGTGCCCCTGGTTCCATTGGGGCTGCCTCCTATCCTGCGAGAGTATTCAAAGGAATGAAAATGGCTGGTAGAATGGGTGGAGATAAGGTAACGATCCAAAACCTGAAAGTTTTAAAAGTAGTTCCGGAAAAAAATCTATTAGTTGTAAAAGGTTGTGTTCCTGGGCATAAGAATGCTTACGTAACCATTAAAAGGTGGCAGTAATGAAAGTAGCAGTTTTAGATATTAAAGGAAAAGAAACAGGAAGAAAGGTAGACCTTTTAGACACTGTTTTCGCAATAGAACCCAATAATCACGCAATCTATCTTGATGTAAAGCAGTATTTGGCACATCAAAGACAAGGGACCCACAAGGCCAAGGAGCGCGCTGAGATTGCTGGTAGTACCCGAAAGATCAAAAAGCAGAAAGGTACTGGTACGGCAAGGGCCGGTAGTATTAAATCCCCGATCTTTAGGGGTGGTGGTCGTATATTCGGCCCAAGACCTAAGGATTATACCCAGAAATTGAACAAAAACGTGAAGCGTTTGGCAAGGAAATCCGCCTTGAGTATCAAGACCAAGGAGAAGGCGGTAATGGTGGTAGAGGACTTCAGTTTTGAGACCCCAAAAACCAAGGATTTTTTACAGGTGTTGAAGTCTTTGGGACTGGAAAACAAAAAATCTTTATTTGTGTTGGGAGATTCAAATAATGGTGTATATTTGTCTTCGCGTAATTTGAAGCTTTCAGAGATTATAACTAACTCAGAATTAAGTACTTACAAGATTTTAAACGCAAATAATATTGTGTTGTTGGAAGGTTCTTTGGAAGGGATTGAATCGAACTTAAATAAATAGGAAACCATGAGTGTGTTGATAAAGCCAATTATTACGGAAAAAATGACGGCGGATAGCGAGTTACATAATCGTTATGGTTTCATAGTAGATCCTAAGGCCAATAAAATTCAAATCAAGGAAGCTGTTGAGGCAACCTATGGTGTTTCCGTTGACAAGGTGCGAACCATGAACTATGGTCCGACCAGAAAGAGCAGATATACAAAAACCGGAATCCAACACGGAAAGACCAACGCCATCAAAAAGGCAATTGTCGATGTTGCGGAAGGGGATATCATTGATTTTTACAGTAATCTATAAAGACAAAAAATGTCAGTTAGAAAATTAAAACCAATCACTCCAGGACAGCGTTTTAGAGTAGTAAATGGATTTGACGCCATTACTGCTGATAAGCCGGAGA
The DNA here is from genome assembly GCF_049667165.1 of Maribacter sp. Taxonomy (GTDB): domain Bacteria; phylum Bacteroidota; class Bacteroidia; order Flavobacteriales; family Flavobacteriaceae; genus Maribacter_A. The sequence continues at coordinate 8,218 of NZ_JBATHS010000133.1, read as the reverse complement.
AGAGCTTGCTTGCTCCGTTAAAAAAGTCGGGAGGTAGAAACAGTCAAGGGAAGATGACCGTGCCCCATAGAGGGGGAGGCCATAAAAGAAGGTATCGTATAATTGATTTCAAGAGAGACAAGAAAGATGTTGCGGCTACAGTAAAATCAATACAATACGATCCCAATAGAACGGCTTTTATAGCATTGTTGGAATATGCAGATGGGGAAAAACGATATGTGGTTGCCCAAAATGGGTTAGAGGTTGGACAAACCGTTTCTTCGGGTGCGGCTGCCGCTCCTGAGATCGGAAATGCATTGCCTTTGAACAGTATTCCTCTAGGTACCATAATTTCCTGTATAGAATTGCGACCTGGGCAAGGAGCCGTTATGGCAAGAAGTGCAGGTACGTTTGCCCAGTTGATGGCGAAGGAAGGAAAGTTCGTTACCGTAAAATTGCCTTCTGGTGAGACAAGATTGGTTTTGGCCGATTGCTTGGCGACCGTTGGTGCCGTATCAAACTCAGACCATCAGTTGTTGGTTTCTGGTAAGGCCGGTCGAAGCAGATGGTTGGGTAGAAGACCAAGAACAAGACCAGTAGCCATGAACCCCGTGGATCATCCAATGGGTGGTGGTGAAGGTAGGGCTTCTGGAGGTCATCCAAGATCTAAAAACGGAATTCCAGCAAAAGGCTTTAGAACACGTTCTAAAACCAAGAGCACGAATAGATATATATTGGAACGTAGAAAGAAATAAAAAGAAAAATAAATGGCACGTTCATTAAAAAAAGGACCTTACGTTCATTATAGCTTGGATAAGAAAATCCAACAGAGTGTGACTTCTGGCAAGAAAAGCGTTATCAAAACATGGTCAAGAGCCTCAATGATAACACCTGATTTTGTTGGATTGACAATAGCGGTGCACAATGGTAGACAATTTGTGCCGGTGTATATCACTGAGAATATGGTAGGTCACAAATTAGGCGAATTTTCTCCAACAAGATCATTTAGGGGTCATGCAGGAGCTAAGAATAAAGGTAAAAAGTAAGCTATGGGAGTTCGAAAAAGACAAATGGCCGAAAGAATCAAGGCTGAAAAACAACAAATGGCTTTCGCTAAATTGAATAACTGCCCTACATCTCCTAGAAAGATGAGGTTGGTAGCTGACTTGGTCAGAGGGGTTGAGGTTGAAAAAGCCTTGGCCATCTTAAAATTCAATTCAAAGGAAGCTTCTAGAAGATTGGAGAAATTGCTTTTATCAGCTTTGGCGAACTGGCAGGCCAAGAACGAGGATGCCAATATGGAGGAAGCCGGTCTTATCGTAAAAGAGATACGGGTCGATAGTGGCAGTATGTTGAAAAGATTGCGACCAGCCCCACAAGGTAGGGCACATAGAATACGTAAGCGTTCAAACCATGTTACTTTGGTGTTGGGGTCTAATAATAATATAGCAAGCTAGAATGGGACAGAAAACAAATCCAATAGGAAATCGTCTAGGAATTATCAGGGGATGGGAATCTAACTGGTACGGTGGCAATGATTATGGCGACAAACTAGCTGAAGACGACAAAATTAGGAAATATATACACGCACGTCTTTCAAAGGCCAGTGTATCTAGGGTGATCATCGAGCGAACCTTAAAATTGATCACGGTAACCGTGACCACCGCTAGACCGGGAATCATCATCGGTAAGGGAGGTCAGGAAGTCGATAAGCTAAAAGAAGAGCTTAAGAAGATCACCAATAAGGAAGTGCAGATCAATATCTACGAGATCAAGAGACCAGAGGTCGATGCGAATTTGGTTGCAGCCAGTATCGCAAGACAGATCGAAAGTAGAATTTCGTTCAGAAGGGCAATTAAAATGTCGATTGCGGCTGCCATTCGTATGAACGCAGAAGGTATCAAAGTACAAATTTCAGGACGTTTGAATGGCGCGGAAATGGCCAGGTCTGAATCATACAAGGAAGGACGTATCCCATTATCAACGTTCAGGGCAGATATTGATTATGCCTTGCATGAAGCCCATACTACCTACGGAAGATTAGGCATCAAGGTTTGGATCATGAAAGGTGAGGTATACGGTAAGAGAGAACTTTCCCCATTGGTCGGTATGCAAAAAGGCCAAAGTGGTGGTAATAAGGGAGGAAAGCAAGATGGTCAGAGAAAGCAACGTCGTAGAAAGTAATTTTTTAAAGAAGTAAAGAAATGTTACAACCGAAAAGAACCAAGTTTCGTAAAATGCAGAAAGGCCGTATGAAGGGTAACTCCGGAAGGGGTCATCAGCTTTCAAATGGTATGTTTGGCATTAAATCCTTGGATACATCTTTCTTGACTTCCCGTCAAATTGAGGCGGCCCGTATCGCGGCCACAAGATATATGAAAAGGGAAGGACAACTATGGATTAAAATATTTCCGGATAAACCAATTACCAAAAAACCATTGGAAGTACGTATGGGAAAAGGGAAAGGGGCCCCAGAATATTTTGTTGCCGTGGTAAAACCTGGTAGAATCATGTTTGAAGTTGGTGGGGTTAGCCAGGAAATTGCAAAGGAAGCCTTGCGTTTGGCGGCTCAAAAATTGCCGGTGAAAACAAAATTTGTTGTTGCAAGGGATTATACGGATCAGAATTAATCGTAAGGAGTCATGAAAAATTTAGAAATAAAGAAATTATCGGTCGAAGAACTTACGGAGAAGCTTGCTGACTTTAAAAAACAGCATGCGGATTTGAAGATCGCACACTTTGTAACTCCATTGGAGAATCCGCTTCAGATAAGGAAAATAAGAAGAACGGTTGCAAGATTGGCTACTGAATTAACTAATAGGGAAAACCAATAATTGGTTCTGCTTTATGGAAAAAAGAAACTTAAGAAAAGAAAGAGTAGGGGTTGTTACTAGTAACAAAATGGAGAAGTCCATCGTTGTTGCCGAAGTAAAAAGAGTTAAACACCCTATGTACGGTAAGTTCGTGTTGAAAACAAAGAAATATGTGGCACACGACGAAAAGAACGATTGTAAAGAAGGTGATACCGTTAAGATCATGGAGACCCGTCCGATGAGTAAGACCAAATGTTGGAGGTTAGTAGAAATCCTAGAAAGAGCTAAATAATATGTTACAGCAAGAATCAAGACTAAAAGTAGCGGACAATACTGGTGCAAAAGAGGTTTTGACCATTAGAGTTCTGGGTGGTACAAAAAGAAGGTATGCTTCGATCGGTGATAAAATCGTCGTTACGGTAAAAGAGGCTACCCCAAATGGAGGTATCAAAAAAGGTGCGGTTTCTACCGCGGTAGTGGTGAGGACAAAAAAAGAAGTACGAAGGCCAGATGGTTCCTATATTCGTTTTGATGATAATGCATGCGTATTATTGAATCCTACCGGTGAAATGAGGGGTACACGTGTTTTTGGGCCTGTTGCTAGGGAATTGCGCGATAAGCAATTCATGAAAATTGTATCATTGGCCCCTGAGGTACTTTAATATTTAAGACTATAATGAAAAAGTTAAAGATAAAAACAGGAGATACCGTAAGGGTTATTGCCGGAGACCATAAAGGAACCGAAGGCAAAGTCACAAAGGTATTTATCGAAAAGAACAAGGCCATTGTTGAAGGTACGAATATGGTTTCCAAACATGAGAAGCCAAGTGCCAGCAATCCTCAAGGCGGTATTGTTAAAAAGGAAGCTCCAATACATATTTCCAATCTTTCATTGATTGATTCCAAATCAAAGGAAACAACCCGAGTGGGTGTGGAAGTAAGGGATGGTAAGAAGGTTAGATTTTCTAAGAAATCCAATGAAGTAATTTAGTTATGGCTTACGTTGCAAGATTAAAAAAAGAGTATAGCGAGCGCATTGTTGATGCGCTTAAAGAGGAATTTGGTTACAAAAATGTAATGCAAGTGCCTAAATTAGAGAAAATCGTCCTGAGTAGAGGTGTAGGTGCCGCCGTAGCCGATAAAAAGTTGATCGACCATGCTGTTGATGAATTGACGATGATCACAGGTCAAAAAGCGGTTTCCACCATATCCAAAAAGGATGTGGCCGCATTCAAATTGCGTAAAGGAATGCCTATTGGAGCCAAAGTAACGCTACGCGGTGAAAGAATGTATGAGTTTTTGGATAGATTGGTTACCTCGGCATTGCCAAGGGTACGCGATTTTCAAGGGATTCGTGCAACAGGTTTCGACGGACGGGGGAATTATAGTCTCGGTGTAACAGAACAGATTATTTTTCCGGAGATAAATATTGATAAGATCAATAGGATCAACGGTATGGATATTACCTTTGTGACCAGTGCCCCTACGGACAAAGAAGCAAAATCATTATTAACTGAATTAGGATTACCTTTTAAAAAGAATTAGTATGGCTAAAGAATCAATGAAGGCCCGTGAAAGAAAGAGGGAAAGAACAGTTGCTATCTATGCGGAAAAGCGTAAGGCTTTGAAGGAAGCTGGTGACTATGAAGCACTTCAAAAATTGCCAAAAAATGCTTCTCCGGTGCGTTTGCACAATCGTTGCAAACTTACAGGAAGACCAAAAGGGTATATGAGGACTTTCGGTATCTCGAGGGTTACATTCAGGGAAATGGCAAATCAAGGGTTGATTCCAGGTGTTAAAAAAGCCAGCTGGTAATTAAAGAATATAAACTGGTTTTAGGTCTTGCCCAAGCGCAGGAAACCGATTCCAAAATTAACAAATATGGTTACAGATACTATAGCAGATTACTTAACAAGAGTTAGAAATGCCAGTTTAGCCGGACATAGAGTGGTTGAAATTCCTGCTTCCAATGTTAAGAAAGAGATAACTAAAATATTGTTCGATCAAGGATATATTTTGAGTTACAAATTTGAGGACGATAAAGTTCAGGGTGCCATCAAGATCGCTTTGAAATATGACAAGGTGACCAAAGAGCCAGTAATCAAAAAAATACAGCGTATTAGTAAGCCAGGGTTACGAAAGTATGCCAATTCAGGTGACATGCCACGTGTGCTCAATGGACTGGGAATTGCTATTGTCTCTACCTCACATGGTGTGATGACAAGCAAACAGGCCAAGCAAGAGAACGTTGGAGGCGAGGTTTTATGCTACGTGTATTAATACTATATAAAGAGTAAAAAAATGTCAAGAATAGGTAATAATCCGATAGCGATTCCAGAAGGAGTGACTATAGATGTAAAAGAGAATGTCGTTACTGTAAAAGGTAAATTGGGCGAATTGACCCAAGATTTTTCTGGTGTGGCTATAAAGATTGAAGACGGACAAGCTTGGGTTACAAGGCCTTCTGATTCAATAGAGCACAAGGCGAAACATGGGCTGTATAGGTCATTGGTTTTGAACATGGTCGAAGGGGTTTCAAAAGGTTGGACCAAGGAACTCGAATTGGTAGGTGTTGGTTACAGAGCTAGCCATCAGGGACAAAAATTGGATTTGGCGCTTGGTTTTTCACATAATATCGTGTTGGACATAGCCCCGGAAGTGAAGATCGAAACGACTTCTGATAAAGGAAAGAACCCGACGATAAAACTCACCTCTTTTGACAAGCAATTGGTAGGGCAGGTCGCGGCCAAGATTCGTTCTTTCCGTAAACCAGAACCATACAAAGGAAAAGGAATCAAGTTCGTTGGGGAACAATTAAGAAGAAAAGCAGGTAAATCAGCTTAATAATTAGCGTCATGGGATTATCAAAGACTCAGAGAAAATTAAGAATTAGAAGGAGAATCAGAAAAGTTTCCTTTGGAACTGCCGAAAGGCCCAGGTTATCTGTATTTAGAAGTAATACGGGAATCTATGCCCAAGTAATCGATGATATCAAGGGAGCTACGTTGTTAGCTGCCTCATCAAGGGATAAGGATTTGGTATCGGCCAAAGGCAATAAATCCGAAATTGCAAAATTGGTAGGTAAGACCCTTGCCGAAAAATGCAAAAAAGCCGGGATAGAAAAAGTTGCCTTTGATAGAGGTGGTAATTTATATCATGGTAGGGTTAAGTCGCTCGCAGAAGGAGCAAGGGAAGTAGGATTAAAATTTTAATAAATAGTATGTTCCAGAAATACAAAAACGTAGAGACTGTTAAGCCAGGAGGTTTAGAGCTAAAAGATAGGTTGGTCGGTGTACAAAGGGTAACCAAGGTAACCAAGGGAGGTAGGGCATTTGGCTTTTCCGCCATCGTAGTGGTCGGTGATGAAGCTGGTGTTGTAGGTCATGGTTTGGGTAAATCCAAGGAAGTAGCCACTGCCATTGCAAAAGCTATCGAAGATGCTAAAAAGAACCTGATCAGAATTCCGCTGGACAAACATACCTTGCCCCATGAGCAAAAAGGAAAATTTGGGGGAGCTAGGGTGTATATACAACCTGCATCCCATGGTACAGGTGTAATCGCCGGTGGTGCCGTAAGGGCCGTACTGGAATCTGTTGGAGTACATGACGTTTTGTCTAAATCCCAGGGGTCTTCCAACCCGCACAATGTTGTTAAGGCGACGTTTGATGCCCTTTTGCAATTACGTGGAGCGCGCACTGTAGCACAACAAAGAGGGGTTTCATTGGAAAAAGTTTTTAAGGGATAAAAGGAAAGTAAGTATGGCAGGGGTCTTTATGATTTTGGATAGCAAAATCACGAACAACTGACTACTAAATACCAAGAAATAATGGCAAAGATTAAAGTAAAACAATTAAAAAGTAGTATCAAGCGACCTCAGAACCAAAAGAGAACTTTGGAAGCCTTGGGATTACGTAAGATCGGCCAGGTTGTGGAGCACGAGACCACACCGAATATACTTGGCATGATAAATAAAGTAAAACACTTGGTTTCCACAGAGGAAGCTTAATATGTAATCGGTTGTAATTGAATCGTATTGATTTGAATAGTAACTTTTTTGAATCGTTGGTATCGCGATCATCCGAAATTACAAGCGACATAAAAAATATAAAAAGTAACAGATGAACTTAAGTAATCTTAAACCAGCCGAAGGTGCTGTCAACAGGGACGGAAAAAGGATAGGAAGAGGCCAGGGCTCCGGAAAAGGGGGAACCGCGACCAGAGGACATAAAGGAGCGAAATCAAGATCGGGTTATTCGAAGAAAATCGGTTTTGAAGGGGGTCAAATGCCTTTGCAAAGACGAGTTCCGAAGTTTGGTTTTACCAACATCAATAGAAAGGTTTACAAAGGCATCAATCTTGAGAAACTTCAAGAATTGGTCGACAAAAAAGTAATCAAGGATGTGGTTACCTTTGATACCCTTGTTGAGATTGGTTTGGTAGGGAAAAACGATTTGGTGAAAATATTAGGAAGAGGAGCGTTGAAGGCCTCCTTAAAAGTATCAGTGCATAAGTTTACAGCAACTGCAAAAGCTGCCATTGAAGCAGCTGGAGGTGAAGCCATAGATTTATAAGCCAGACAATACAATACTATGAATAAATTTTTCGAGACACTATCCAATATTTGGAAGATTGAAGAACTGAGGAATCGAATAATCATCACCTTGGGTCTTCTTTTGGTATACCGTTTTGGTTGTCAAATTGTGCTTCCTGGTATTGATACCGCCCAATTGGCAGAATTAACCTCAAATACCGATAGTGGTATTTTGGGTATTCTTAATGCTTTTACAGGGGGGGCATTTGCAAATGCATCAGTTTTCGCCTTGGGGATTATGCCTTATATATCGGCTTCGATTGTGGTTCAATTAATGGGTATTGCCATTCCGTATTTGCAAAAACTACAGAAAGAAGGTGAAAGTGGTCGAAAAACAATCAACCAGATAACGCGATGGTTGACCATTGGTATCTGTATTGTACAGGCACCTGCCTATCTATATAGCTTAGGCGCCTTGGGTGTACCCGATAGTGCCTTTGTTTTAGGAAAAGGATTGGATTTTATCGTACCATCCGTAATAATTTTGGTTACGGGTTGTGTGTTCGCCATGTGGTTGGGTGAGAAAATTACAGATAAAGGTATTGGTAATGGAATATCCCTATTGATTATGATTGGGATCATCGCTACTCTTCCACAATCATTTGTTCAAGAATTTATCTCAAGAACAGCCAATAATAATGGAGGGTTGATGTTCATTTTAATCGAAGTCATCATTTGGTTCCTAGTTATTTTGGCAAGTGTATTGTTGGTGATGGCAACACGGCAGATTCCTGTGCAATATGCTCGAAGAACAGCGTCTGGTGGCTATGAGAAGAACATAATGGGTTCTCGACAATACATCCCATTAAAACTGAATGCATCTGGGGTAATGCC
>NZ_JBATHS010000132.1:0-1973 GCF_049667165.1 Maribacter sp. | reverse complement strand
TTGTAGGGAAGGGCGCGAGCCAATCCCTCCCTCTAAGTGTTCGGTTACCAATCAAGGCGGAGCCTTGTAGGGAAGGGCGCGAGCCAATCCCTCCCTCTAAGTGTTCGGTTACCAATCAAGGCGGAGCCTTGTAGGGAAGGGCGTGCGCCAATCCCTCTATGTGTTCGGTTTCATAGGCGGAGCCTTGTAGGGAAGGGCGTGCGCCAATCCCTCTATGTGTTCGGTTTCATAGGCGGAGCCTTGTAGGGAAGGGCGCGAGCCAATCCCTCCCTCTATGTGTTCGGTTTCCAATCAAGGCGGAGCCTTATAGGGAAGGATGCGAGCCAATCCCAATCAACTAGATTTAAAGAATAAAATTGATGGCTATCTTTATTTTTTGGCTTTAATCGCATTGATGATCATGGGCGCATGTATTCGGGAGTTTTCGATAAACCATTTATGGGTTTCCATTCCACCGCATATAACACCAGCTAAATAGAGTCCCTCAATATTGGTCTCCATAGTATCTTGGTTATATTGCGGAAGTCTTTTTTCATCTTCCGATAATTGAATCCCTACTTTTTCAAGAAAGGTGAAATTAGGTCGATACCCAGTTAGGGCCAACACAAAATCATTTGGGATTTCAATAGTTCCCTGGGGTGTATGTACCTTTATTTTGTCTGGTAGTATTTCAGTGACATTTGAGTTAAAATAAGCTTTTATGCTTCCCTCTTCTATACGATTGATAATATCGGGTCGCACCCAGTATTTGACACGTTGTCCCACTTCAGGTTCACGGATGATAAGGGTCACTTCAGCTCCTTTGCGATAACATTCCAATGCTGCATCTATGGCGGAATTACTGCCCCCGATGACTGCCAATTTTTGACTGGCATAAAAATGAGGGTCTTTATAATAATGGGAAACCTTATCCAATTTTTCCCCGGGAATATTCAATAAATTGGGTATATCGTAGAACCCGGTGGCTATGATCACATTGGATGCATTGTATTTTTGCTTGTCCGTAACGATTACAAAACCGGTATCGACCTTATTGACAGTTTCGACCTGCTCAAAAAGATTGATTTTTAGTTCATTGCTGGTAACAATTCTTCGATAATATTCCAAAGCCTCATTTCGTTTCGGTTTGGCTTCGTTACTGATAAAAGGAATATGATCTATCTCCAACAAATCCGAAGAAGAGAAAAACTGCATATTTACGGGGTAGTTGAAGAGGGAATTTACAATAGTTCCCTTTTCTATGATGATATAACTTAGTCCGTTCTTTTTAGCCTCCAACCCACATGCTATTCCAATAGGCCCGCCTCCAACAATTATAATATCAAAATGCTCCATTAATCAACAAGTCCCTTTAATTCATGTATCGTTTGTGTTGGATTTTCACTTTTGAAGATAAAACTACCCGCAACCAAGACATCGGCCCCGGCATCTACCAGAGCTTTCGCGTTTTTAGAAGTAACACCTCCATCGATTTCAATTAACGTTTTGGCTCTTTTGCCATTGATCAACGCCTTGAGTGACCTGATTTTTTCGTAGGTGTTCCCAATAAAAGATTGTCCTCCAAACCCGGGATTAACGCTCATAAGGCATACCAGATCAATATCCTTAATGGTATCCTCCAATAAACTGATGTTCGTGTGTGGGTTGATTGCAACCCCAGCTTTCATTCCTTCTGCTTTTATAGCCTGTAGCGTGCGATGAAGATGGTTGCACGCCTCATAATGTACACTTAGCACACTGGCCCCTAAATCGGCAAAGGTTTTGATATACCTGTCTGGATCAATGATCATCAAATGTACATCAAGGGGTTTGGTGGCATACTTTTGAATGGCTTTGACCACAGGCATGCCATACGATATATTGGGAACAAAAACACCATCCATAATATCGATATGATGCCAATCGGCCTCACTTTGGTTTACCATTTCGACATCCCGTTGCAAATTGCCAAAATCGGCAGCGAGGAGTGAAGG
>NZ_JBATHS010000131.1:0-48972 GCF_049667165.1 Maribacter sp. | reverse complement strand
ATGAAAAAGGGGAATTCGCAGTATTGCGCGAAGGCACCAATAATTTGGTTTGTATCGGGGATGACCCTGCTAAAGAAGGGATCAGCGTATCGTGTTATTCCAAAAAACTGGAACCCTTTATGGCCCGGGGTCGTGAACTGGCTGCCGAAGGGAAGAATACAAAGGAAAAACGCGATATTCGCGGTTCCGAAGTGGCATCAGGAAAAATACAGATGCCCAGAGCGCCTAGCATGACCTACATTTTTTATGGCACGGAGGCTAATTATGACAAGACTACAGGAGCGCTCAAGGATGGGCAGTTCCGGTATGTGATTTATACGCCTTTCGCAACCCCAGAGGAGACCGGTTTGCCCATAAAACCACATGCCAAAGGAATGCCTTGGCTTATGGATCCCGGTACACACCGGGCCCACATCATGATCGGACCCTTTAATTAATCCCATATCAAGAAAGTAAATATTACTTTACCATAACTTGTAAAATTTTGGTAGAGCTATTTTATACCTTGTTCTAAGTTGTATTTTTAGGAACTTATAAAACAGTACATGAAGTTTACCACAGAAGATTTAGCATCGGCCAAGACAAGAAAAGATCTGATTGCCATAGCTGATAAAAACGACATAAAAATAGATAATGTTGTAAGAAACCTTAGGTATGAATTGGAATTGAGCAAGCTTCAGAGCGAACTGGTCAATCTGCAACAATGGATTACCGAGAATCATTTAAGGGTGGCCGTGCTATTTGAAGGGCGTGATGCCGCAGGTAAAGGGGGGTCCATCAAACGGTTTATGGAACATTTGAACCCTCGCTCTTCGCGGGTTGTTGCTCTTTCAAAACCTACTGACAATGAACGGGGGCAATGGTATTTTAGAAGGTACATCAAAGAATTACCCAATCCAGGGGAAATCGTCTTTTTTGACCGTAGTTGGTACAATAGGGCCGTCGTAGAACCGGTAATGGGCTTTTGTTCCAAAAAGGAGTATAACCAATTTATGGTACAAGTACCTGAATTTGAACATATGTTATATGAGGATGGGGTCATTATCATAAAATTTTGGTTTTCAATCTCAAAGGAAGTGCAAATCAAAAGATTCAATGCCCGACTACAGAATCCGTTGAAACAATGGAAATTCAGTCCAGTTGATAAAATGGGGCAGGCACTATGGGATGACTATACCTTCTATAAGGAGCAGATGTTCACGAAGACCCACACAGACTTCAGTCCTTGGATCATTGTCAAGACCAATGACAAGAAAACGGCCCGATTGGAAAGTATGCGTTATTTACTTTCGAAATTCGATTATACCAAAAGGAAAAAAATATCGAGCCTTATACAACCCGACCCGAACATCATTGTTCGTTATTACAGGAATGCCAAACAGATCGATATCTAATATAGATACAATGAAGAAAGTACAAAACATACACCTTACCGATGAGGATTTGGATTTGCTCAATTCAAAACTTGGGTTACGAAGTTTATTCGGTAATAAGAAAATCGATTTGGAGAAAACCTTGTCAGAGGTCAAGTACGAAGTTCGATTGCGTGAACAGCAGTCGGAATTGGTAAAGTTACAGACTTGGGCAATAGAGAACAGGCAAAAGATCGTCATCATCTTTGAAGGTAGGGATGCTGCTGGTAAAGGAGGGGCCATACGCAGAATGTCCGCCTACATAAACCCAAGATATTATAGAATTGTCGCTTTGAACAAACCGACGGAAGATGAAGAGGGCCAGTGGTATTTTCAACGCTATGTGAACAAATTGCCAAAACCCGGTAAAATCGTATTTTTTGACCGCAGTTGGTATAATAGGGCCGTCGTAGAGCCCGTTAACAACTTTTGTACCCAAGAACAATATGAAAGGTTCATGTCGCAGGTCAATGATTTTGAAAAAATGATCATTGCCTCTGATACCTATCTGATCAAGTTTTATTTTTCAATTACCAAGGAAGAACAGCAAAAACGTTTTGACGATATTCGTAAAAGTAATTTAAAGCGCTGGAAATTGTCGGCAGTGGATGAAAAAGCCCAGGACCTTTGGGACGAATATACCAGATACAAAAAAGTGATGTTGAAGGAGACGGATACAACATATGCTCCATGGGTCATTATTGAGGCTAACAGAAAGACAGAAGCCCGGTTGAAGGCCATAGATCATATCCTAAAGACCATTCCATATAAATAAAACACATAGAGGCCCCCAGCCATAGCCAATAATTATCGACAGCCATGGCAATCTCGTTTATTTTGGGAAACACCGGAGTGATCTTCGTTGTTGAAATGCATTAGTTTTTAAATTCATTTAGAAGGGTAGGATCTATTTTTATTTTGTTTCTTGCAAATCTATAAGAGATTCCAAAGTTGATCAGGTAATCGGCAAAAGCCGCATCTCCATTTCTAGGTACGCCAGTAAGTGCTTCAGTCTGCTTATCCGTAACACTTTGGGGCCGCTCCCGTCTTACAGCAAAAGGTACGTTCAAGGTCAATGAGAAATTGTTCTTGGAAAAGGCCAATCCGGGATCAATGGAGAGCACATTCCCAGGTCTTCTGAATCCGTTATTTCCTCCCATGATATCTTTGACCGGTACGCCCTCATACCGAACACCCAATGACGTTGAAATGTTTTGATATACATGATAGCTTAATCCACCGCGTACGGAAAATTGATCCGGAACGGCCATGATCGCCTCATTTTCCAAAATGGGGCTCAGGGTTTCTCTAAAGGTTCTTATGCCATTTACTTCCTTCGGATTCAGCAAATAAAATCCACCACCGTAGGCGAAGATATCCGTAGTGATCTTCGTGTAAAACTGAAAGTCCATGATCAGTCCAAACCCACCATCACCAGGTTGGATGGATTGATCTACCGGTCGTACTTGCGGGCTTTCCTCAGGACCCACATTGTAGAAAACATCTGTGGCATTATAATTTCCCGTGGGCAGTTTTATTCCCAATCCAAGGGCCATATTTCCATTGGGGTGCTTTTCCATATCTAATAGCCAATACCCAATGCCCATACGTATATCGGCCAAACCTCTTGAAAAAGTAGTGTGGCGTTCTTCCCTGCCATGTTCATAGAGCGAAGACCTGGTATTTATGACAACAGGTAAGGTAATACTAGCATACCATCGTTGGTTTAAGCCGTAGGTTAAAAAATAATCCCAGGCGTGGGCATTGTTGATCACTTCCGTTTCGTTGGCCAAGCGGTCAGGCTCTTCCTCCAACCCCCTAAAATGTCTAAAAGACCTAAAATAGCGGTAATTCATACCAATTTGTATATCGCCTGAATGTAATTGATTGTTTTCTAGGGTCGATCCAACACATGAAGAAAAATGGCGTATGGCAACACAACCCTGCCCCGAACAATATAGTGTACCTATCGATAAAAATAGGACATGAAGAACTACCGTCTTTTTTTGTGACTGTTTCATATGACTTGTTTTAGATGTTGAAAATCTGTGAGCGGGGGAAGAATATGTTCAAATAAAAAGGCCACTCACGTTACCAAGATGACTGGCCTATTTATTGTTTATAATTTAACTCAACTTAAATCAGGGCTAAAATAGTCCGAAATAAGGTAGGTGTGCATTAAGCAAAAATTAAAAAGGATTAATGAAAAGTTAATTAGATGAACAAAAAACTAAAAACCGCAAAGAGAATCCTATTTTTATACTTCTTTAGCTGGTGTTTTGAAAAAACGAAGACTCTATATCCTAATTTTTATTGTATCCATCCTAGGGCTCTCGATCGTGCAGTACCAATATTTGAGAATTGGAATCAATTTGGCCAAAGTACAGTTCAGCAGCAAAATCGGTTTGGCGAGTGAACAGATTAAAAACACGTTGGAAACCAAGAACAAATTGACTTTCCTACTCGCCAATGCCATCAGGGAAGATAGCCTTTATTTTAATATAAGCGTCGATAGTCTAAAGAATGCATCCAGTCATTTTTTGAATGACTTCCTGACAGAAAAATTGGTGGAGAAGGGTATTGAAGCCGATTTTTCCTATCGCTTATTCACCAAAGACTCAGCGTACTATCTGAAATCGCCGGTGGTTTATGAGCGTTCGGCGGAAGTGGTCACCTATCCCATCGAAATTAAAGGGTATCTGCCTAACATATTGGATGCCGATTTGATCTTAGAGATGAAATTCAGGAATTTGGATAGTTACTATCTTTCAAAACTCAACGGATTGACTGTGCCCAGTCTTTTGTTCATCATGGGGATCATTGCCTCGATCCTCTGGATGTTGAAGACCTATTATTGGCAGCGCAATGTCATTACCACGACCAATGAGTTCATAAACAATCTTACCCACGAATTAAAGACCCCTGTATTTTCAATTGGATTGGCATCCAAAATGTTGGCCGATGGAATATCGGAGGAGAAAGCACCTCTTTTGGAAATTATACGGCAACAAGTGGAACGATTGAAGACCCATATCGACAAAGTGCTTGAACTCGCCAGTTTTGAGGAAAGTAAAGGGGGCTTCGATCTTAAAGCCATTGATTTTGGCCCTAATTTAGAAAACCTATGCAAAGAATTCGAGACGTTGACCTCGTTCGAGAAGGTGCAGTTCTCTTTTACTTTGATCGATAGGCCCTATTGGATAAAAGCAGATGTCCCTCATATGGAAAATGCCGTTAACAATCTACTGGACAATGCCAAAAAATACGCAAAGGACCCTATGATCGAACTGATATCCCGAATAGAAAAGGGTAGTTTGGTTATTGCGATATCCGACAACGGAAAAGGAATCGGAAAGAAAGACCAAAAATTGGTCTTTCAAAAATACTATAGGGTCTCCAATGGAAATAAACATGACGTGAAAGGGTATGGACTGGGTCTTAGTTATGTCAAGAAAGTAATTGAAAAGCACAAAGGTACCATTGCATTACAAAGCGAAGTTGATCAGGGAACAACGATAACCATGAAAATACCCTTGTATAATAAAAATGGAAAAAAAGTATAAAATAGTATTGGTTGAAGATGATGCTTCTTTGGGGTATTTGCTTTCTGAATACCTTAAAATGAAGGACTTTGAGGTGATTTGGGAAAAAGACCCCACCAAGGTATTGGATCTGATTGGACTACATGCCTTCGATTTGGCGATATTGGATGTAATGATGGTGCAGATGGATGGTTTTACCTTGGCAGCGGAGATTGCAAAAAAATATGCTGACCTTCCCTTTATATTTTTAACGGCAAGATCATTGAAGATCGATGTTTTGAAAGGATTTTCACTTGGTGCGTTGGATTATCTTAAAAAACCGATTGATGAAGAGGAACTGGTGGTACGGATTTTGGCCTTACTCGATAGATTGAACAAGAGCACCTCTAGGGATACAGCAAAATCAATGTTCGAAATCGGAAGTTTTCGATTGAACAGTACTACACAGGAATTGTTTTTTGAATCCGAGGTGGATCACCTGACGTCGCGGGAAAGCGATCTGCTCAAATATTTGGCAACCCATGCGAATACCCTATGCCGTCATAAGGATATATTGGATACGATTTGGGGAAACAATGATTATTTTACCAGAAAAAGCCTTAATGTATTTGTTACCCATTTAAGAAAGTACCTGGCCAGAGATCCATCCTTGAAAATTGAAAATGTGCACGGGAAAGGGTTTGTTCTTAAAACCCATGTGGGGAAGAATATCTGATTTCCTTATTTATTGGTATATTTCATTGCTGAAATCGACACCGTGGAAACTTACGCCAAGGCCTTATTATATGCGATTCCTTTTTTTATGATCCTTTTGGTCATAGAAATGCTTTATGGGTATGTGGTAAAAGATCAAAAACATAAGGTAATGGATTCGGTGGCCAGTATAAGTTCTGGACTTACTAATATCGTTAAGGATTCATTGGGTATAGGTATCATTATCGTCACCTATCCTTTCTTACTGGAACATTTGGCTTTGGTATCGCTCAAAGCTACTTGGTTGGTGTGGCTCGTTGCTTTTTTGGTGATTGATCTGGCAGGCTATTGGAACCATAGATTGAACCATACGATTAATTTTTTCTGGAACCAGCATGTGATCCATCATAGTAGTGAGGAATTTAATTTGGCATGTGCCCTTCGTCAACCGATTTCCAATCTTTTGGGCTATTTTCCCATATTGATGTTTCCGGCCGCCATATTGGGTATCCCCAGCATGGTAATCGCCATTCTTGCCCCCATTCACCTATTTGCCCAGTTTTGGTACCATACCCAGCATATCGGAAAATTGGGATGGGTGGAATATATTTTGGTAACACCTTCCCAACATCGGGTGCACCATGCAATAAATCCCGAGTATATCGATAAGAATCTTGGGCAGATCCTTTGTGTATGGGATCGTTGGTTTGGCACCTTTCAGGAAGAATTGGATGAGGTTCCCCCGCAATATGGTGTTTTAAAGCCAGCGTCAACATGGAATCCGATCGTAATAAATTTTCAGCATTTATGGCGTTTAATGAAAGATGCCTGGTACACCCGAAGTATTTGGGATAAGTTTCGGATTTGGTTCATGCCCACGGGTTGGCGACCTATCGATGTGAAGGATAGCTATCCGATACCGATAATCGAGGATGTCTACCATTTTAAAAAGTACATGCCCCCCGCTTCAGATGCCCTTAAGGGATATTCGGTATTTCAAGTATTGTTTACCACCGTTTTACTCTTGTTCATGTTTTATAATTATGCGTCCATTGGGTTTAATGGCCTAGTGTTTTTCGGGGCTTTTGTGTTCATAGGCATCTATGGATATACATCCCTGATGGATAGGGTAGGTTATGCGGTTTGGATAGAGGTGTTGCGGGGAATCTTCGGTATTGCCTTACTATGGATTACGGGCGATTGGTTCGGTATCGATGCCTATTTTAAATATGGTAGCTTTATGGTCGGTATTTATTTTTTGATAACCATATCCGCCGCCATCTATTTTACGAATTTTGAAAATAATCACACAACTAACAAGGTTGCCATGTAACCTATAAACATAAAATGCTATGAGACCCTATATATTGGCCGAAACCAACTGGAAAGCACTCAAGGACGCCCATTTTGATTTGGCTGTTTTGCCGTGGGGGGCAACCGAGGCACATAATTATCATTTGCCTTATGCCACCGACGTCTATGAGAGTGACTCCCTGGCTGCTGAATCGGCAAGGATTGCTTGGGAGCAGGGGGGTAAGGTCATCGTATTGCCGACAATCCCATTTGGTGTGAATACCGGACAATCGGATATTTATCTCGATATTAATCTGAACCCAAGTACGCAATTGGCCATATTGACAGATGTCGTTACGGTGCTCAACCGGCAAGGCATCAAGAAATTACTCATATTCAACAGTCATGGGGGCAACAATTTTAAACCTTTGGTCAGGGAATTGGGATTGAGGTTCCCTGAAATGTTCCTATGTTTTTCGAATTGGTTCCAATCGATGGATAAGACCGAATATTTTGATAATGAGGGTGACCATGCCGATGAAATGGAAACCAGTTTAATGCTTTACCTTAAGCCAGCGTTAGTACTTCCGAAGAGCGATTGGGGTAGGGGAGCATCCAAAGGGTATAAAATAAAATCCTTCGCTGAAGGATGGGTATGGGCTGAACGAAAATGGTCCGAGATCAGTGAGGATACCGGTGTTGGTGACCCCATGAAATCTACCAAGGAAAAAGGGGAACGATATTTTACCGATGTTACCCGTAAAATTGGAAACTTTATTTTTGAACTCTGTAAAGCCGATCAAGACGATCTTTATGAATAGGTAAGGATACCCATCATTTTTTTATTTCTTTTTTCACCAAGGCGATATAGGATTTCATCGCATCTTCACGGCCAATGTTCTGGGCCTGGATCAAAGCATTGGCCTTGAACGCATTGATCAATGGAGTCTTGCTTCCGGGATTATTGTAATTCTTGTTCGCAATCTTATAATAGGCATACAATTTTAACAAGAGGTCGGCAGGTAGTGGTTCCGTATAATTGTTGACCACTGCCACGGCTTCCTCAAATTTTTTAGATAAGGTCTCTTTCTTCATTCTTGTTAAGATAGGTAGCAATACACGTTTTGGCACCGACCACCTTTTGATCTAGCTTTACTGCAATGCCACAATCCAAAGGTAATAATAAGTCGACCCTAGAACCAAATTTAATAAAACCTGAATCTTCCCCTTGGTGCACACTTTCACCTTCTTCAGCGTAATTAACGATACGTCTGGCCATGGCCCCGGCAATTTGCCGGTAAAGGATTTCACCAAATTTGGGCGTGTTGATCACGACAGTGGTACGCTCATTATCGGTACTCGATTTGGGGTGCCAAGCCACCAGGTACTTTCCAGGATGGTATTTGGAATATTTGATGGTGCCACTGATGGGATAGCGAGTTACATGAACGTTGAAAGGGGACATGAATATAGAGACCTGCATTCTCTTCTCATTAAAATACTCAGTTTCAAAAACTTCTTCAATGACGACGACCTTACCATCTACAGGTGCCAGTATTTCATCAAAAAGATTGTTGGTACTTCTTTTCGGATTCCTGAAAAATTGAAGAATCAACACCAGTACAACCACCGAGCTAATTTGCAGAGCCCAGCGCAACCACTGGTTCATAAGATAGAATTCCGATAGCAAAACAATAATAACAACCAGAGCAAAGGTCGTCAGTATAATGGTTTGCCCTTCTTTATGAAACATAAGCGAAAATATTTAATGTTAAATAGGCAAAGGGCGCGGCAAATACCATACTGTCCAAACGGTCGAGCATACCACCATGACCCGGTATTATGGCTCCGCTATCCTTTACCCCAGCAGACCTTTTTAATTTCGATTCTATCAAATCACCCAGCGTTCCAAACAATACGATTACACCTGCCAATATCATCCATTGCATAGGACCTATGATGGGTTCGTACCTGCCTAGGAAATAGGCGGCTATGGCCGTAAAGACAAATCCGCCCAAAGTACCCTCAATGGTCTTTTTTGGTGACACCGCTGGGAACAATTTGTTGCGCCCTAAGGTACTGCCCACCAAATAGGCAAAAGAATCATTGATCCAAATTAGGATAAAAATTCCCATGATCAGCAATTTGGCGAAATCATTGTTCTTATAAGGGATCATGGTAAGAAATATGCAACCACCCCCAATATAGAATAAACCGATGATAAACTTTTGATAGACTCTAAATGGTTTCTTTTTCTTCGAAAAGAGAAAAAAAAGCA
Organism: Maribacter sp.; assembly: GCF_049667165.1. Taxonomy (GTDB): domain Bacteria; phylum Bacteroidota; class Bacteroidia; order Flavobacteriales; family Flavobacteriaceae; genus Maribacter_A. Next base: position 39,754 of record NZ_JBATHS010000131.1, on the reverse strand, counting down.
GGGCTATATTCGTTGATATGGTCAGAAACATGAGAATATGGATCAACCATCGATCATTAACCAGGTAAATAAAGCCCCACCATAGGGCCAAATAGGCAATAAAAACATGGTACCCTTTAAGATGTACGAGCCTTTTATATTCATATAGACAGGCCAGACCAAAGGTCATGAACAAAAAATCAAAGGCATCTGAACTCAAGAATACCGCAGAAAGTAAGAGTATGATATAAACCGCCCCAGAAAGTGCCCTTCTAATTACTTCTTTCATATTATAGATCTTCCAAAAGTAAAAGATACAGATTTTTGGAACTACTACCATATGTCAAGAAATCATCTGAATTTTCGTTGGTAGCCTGAAAGTGTTTGAGGGTGGTAATGTTGGCCGGAATATTATGGCCATATGTTTTCTTTATTTTCTTGAGTCCCTCTCCAATGGATTCCACCAATTGGCTCGTGGTTGCAAAAACAATGACATTGGCAGGGAGTTCATGAAGCTTTTTTTCCATCAATTGATTGGAACAAACCAAGATAGAACCATTCTGGGCTATCAGATGCTCACAAGTTGTGAAGAATACCTCGCTTTCCTGGGTCTTATGGGTAAACGTGATATGCTCTTTGGAAAACCTATCCTCTAACATGGGGTTCATCGCAAAGAACGGATGGTTTTCCCAACTGTTCTCTTTGACAATATTATGTAGGGCTTCTGATATTTCTTGAAAAGAATCGCAATAGATGAACTTTCCACCGTTCTTTTTAAAATGGATGGTGAATTTTTCATCAACAGGAATATTAAGATCAGGCATATGAACCCCACGGGTTTCCGCGGTTTCCTTCGAAACCTTTTTTTTGCCGCCTCCGAAAAGTTTGTCAAATAGCCCCATTAACTAAATTAAAGCGTCTTACTGCGTGTTCTTACAGTTAAGACAACGTAAATCGTGTTTATTTATTTTCTTTTTTCTCTTTCTCTTTGAGCTTGGAAATACCTTCTTTTTTCTCTTTCTCTTTTTTCTTGGCTTTAACGACTTTTTCTGCTTTTTCCTTCAGTTCAGCTTCTTTTTTAGCTGTTTCGGCTTGTTCTTCGGTTATTTCCTGTCCCTTCCCATCAAAATGTTTGTCAAAGGGTCTTTTCCCGAAAATCTTTTCTAGATCTTCTTTGAAAATCACCTCTTTTTCCAGAAGCCGTTCAGCCAATTCAATGAGCTTATCCTTGTTCTTTTCCAAAACATCGATGGCTCTTAGATATTGCTCTTCAATCATCTTTGAAATCTCGGTGTCAATTTTTTGGGCCGTCTCCTCACTATAGGGTTTCGTGAACCCATATTCATTTTGTCCGGAGGAGTCATAATAGGTAAGATTTCCTATTTGATCATTTAGACCATAAACGGTTACCATGGCTCGTGCCTGTTTGGTGACTTTTTCAAGATCACTCAAAGCACCAGTTGAGATTTGGTTGAAAATCACTTTTTCAGCCGCTCTACCACCTAAGGTAGCGCACATTTCATCCAACATCTGCTCGGGACGGACAATAAGGCGTTCTTCCGGTAGGTACCAGGCAGCACCTAAAGACTGTCCTCGAGGTACGATAGTGACTTTAACCAAGGGAGCAGCATGTTCCAGCATCCAACTCGTTGTGGCATGACCTGCTTCGTGATATGCGATGGTTTTTTTCTCACCAACCGTAATGATTTTGTTCTTTTTCTCTAATCCTCCAACAATACGATCTACTGCATCCAAGAAATCTTGTTTGCCAACTGCCTTTTTCTCTTGTCGTGCGGCAATCAAAGCAGCTTCATTACAAACATTTGCGATATCGGCCCCGGAAAACCCTGGGGTTTGTCTGGCCAAGAAATCCAAATCCAATGTTTCCGCAGTTTTAATCGGCCTTAAATGCACTTCGAATATTTCCTTACGTTCCCGTATGTCTGGCAGATCCACATAAATCTGTCTATCGAAACGACCGGCACGCATTAAGGCTTTGTCCAAAACATCTGCCCGGTTCGTGGCCGCTAGTACTATTACATTGGTATTTGTGCCAAAACCATCCATTTCTGTCAACAACTGGTTTAAGGTATTTTCACGTTCATCATTAGATCCAGTGAAGTTGTTCTTGCCCCTTGCCCTACCGATGGCATCGATCTCATCTATGAATATGATGGCGGGTGATTTGTCTTTGGCTTGTTTGAAGAGGTCACGTACCCTAGAAGCGCCAACCCCTACGAACATTTCCACAAAGTCTGAGCCAGATAGCGAGAAGAAGGGAACCTTGGCCTCGCCTGCAACGGCTTTTGCCAATAGCGTTTTACCTGTCCCCGGAGGGCCAACCAACAAGGCGCCTTTAGGAATTTTTCCTCCCAAGGACGTATATTTATCAGGATGCCTTAAAAATTCCACGATTTCCTCGACTTCCTCCTTGGCACCTTCTAAGCCAGCGACATCCTTAAAAGAAGTACGGGTATCTGTCTTTTCGTCGAACAGTTTGGCTTTCGATTTGCCGATATTGAAAATCTGGCCACCGGCACCGCCACCACCACCACCCGACATACGTCGCATGAGATAAATCCAAATACCGATAATCAATACAAAGGGAAGTATGCCCAATAATAGATCGCCCAAATAATTCGATTCTTTATCGAACTCAACGATCGTATCAAGATTTTGCTCTTTTTTTATTTCCGTGATTTCGTTTTGGAAAATCTGAAGATCCCCATAATCCAAAATATATTGCGGTATGGCTCCTGTACTGGGCAACATTGGTTTTTCCGCAACATCCTTATGCACTTCTTTATTCAAGGCTTCATCGGTCAGAAACACCTTGGCCTGGTTAGTATTGGTAATAATCAATATCTTACTGATATCACCATTCCTCAGATATTCCTGGAGTTCAGAGGTAGTTGTTTTTTTTGTATTGGCAAGGTTGCCTCCACCAATGAACTGAAACCCAATCAAAAATATTGCTATGAGTCCATAGATCCACCATGAACTGAATTTTGGTTTTTTGGGAGTTGTATTGTTATCTTTAGCCATTATTTTTTTTTACTGATTTATACTACTTTCTACCGTGGTGAACTTGGCATCACCCCAAAGTCCTTCAATATCGTAGTATTCTCTAATATGTTTTTGGAAGACATGTACCACTACATTTACATAATCCATTAAAACCCATTCGGCATTGCCTTCACCTTCAACATGCCAAGGTTTGTCTTTGATAGCCTTGCTAACTGTTTTTTGGATTGAACCTACTATGGCATTCACATGTGTATTGGAAGTACCATTGCATATAATAAAGTAGTCACAAACTGTGTTTTCAATTTCTCTCAGATCAAGTATACTTATATCGTGCCCTTTTACTTCTTCGATTCCCTGTAAAATTAATGCAATTAACTCATCTGCACTAGCTTTCCTTTTCTGCATTCAATATTTTTAATTTGTACAAAGTTATTATTTTTTTGTTCTTTTATCCTTAAAAATTTTAACAATAGAAGGTTAATCTTTTTTAAAGGTGATACATGCAGATAATCAAACTTAATGCCACGCACTCTACAAACCTATACTTAAAGGATTTAATGAACAAAAGATCCATGGATGATTTGTCGATTGTGGTGGCCGATTCCCAGACCCTTGGAAGAGGCCAAATGGGTACTACATGGGAATCTGAACCGCTTAAAAACCTAACGTTCAGTATCTTGAAAAAATTAAATTCAGACCTATTCACCGACCCTTTTTTAGTGAATATCTGTGTTTCCCTAGCCGTTTTTAAGGCATTGAAATCATTGAACATACCCGATTTACGGGTTAAATGGCCAAACGACATTATGTCAGGTCATTTCAAGGTCTGTGGAATATTGATTGAAAATAATTTTTCAGGGTCGAGAATGCTTTCCTCTGTTATTGGAATCGGGTTGAATGTTAACCAAGAAAAATTCCTGAACCTCCCCAATGTTTCATCACTCAGATTATTGACCGGAAGCGTTTTTGATCTGGATGAATTATTGCGACTACTGCAGCATGCATTGAAGGATTCTTTTATGAACATTGAACAAAAAGGGATTGAAGTAATCTGGGAGCACTATGAAAGTATCCTTTTTAGAAAGGATAAACCTTCAACATTCACAGATGTCAACGGGCACATGTTCATGGGGTTTATTCGAGGGGTATCCTTTCAGGGAAAATTGGTCGTTGCCCTTGAGGATGGCATTCTAAAGGAATATAACATGAAAGAAATAAACCTGCTTTATTAGGCTATTGAATAGCAGCTAGATTTTCGGTAAGGGTTCGCATGAAATTTGAGATGGGTGTTTTGATCATCATGGCCATCATGGCATTGAACTCCCCGTTGAAACTCAAGATCACTTCACAGGTATCTTCTTCAATTGCCTCGATAGTCGCTGTCAGGATAAAAGGTAATTTATCGCTGGCAGCTCCCAATACGATTTTAGTGTAGGGATCTTGTTCTTGTCGTTGCAATACGATTTGAGGCATTCCTTTAAGGGCAAAAAGAAATCGATCCTCGTTGATTATCTCGAACTTATCAATATTATCGGGCATTAGTTTTTCGAAGTTCTTAAGATCCGTAAGAAAATCATATACTTCCTTTGCACTTTTATCGATGGTGTTTTTTGGAGTTTCTATATACATGGTATCCTATTATCGGTTCCATTGGGACGGATCTTTGCGCCATTCCAATAAGGTGTTCATTTGTTGTTCCTTGATATATCCTGTTTCTGAAGCCTGATCTACTAGATGGGCATAGTCAGATAAGGTATGTAGTTCAAGTTCCTTTTTTTTGAAATTTGTGGTAGCGACATCAAAACCATACGTAAATATGGCCAACATCCCTTTGATGTTTGCGCCAGCCAATGTTAGGGCATCCACTGCATTTAGGCTACTTTTGCCCGTACTGATCAAATCTTCTATGACCACTACATGCTGACCATGTTCGAGAAGCCCTTCAATTTGGTTCTGGCGACCATGTGATTTTGGTTCTGGGCGAACATAGATGAATGGCAATCCCAGATAATCGGCTACTAAGACTCCGATTCCTATAGCCCCGGTGGCCACTCCAGCAATGACATCAGGTTTGCCATAAAGGCTTTCCACCTGCTTGGCCATTTCTTCCCTTACAAAATTTCTTATGTGGGGATAAGATAAAATAATCCTATTATCGCAATAGATCGGTGATTTCCATCCAGAGGCCCAAGTAAATGGATTTTCCGGTTTCAACTTTATTGCATTAATTTGCAGCAGAAGCTCTGCAGTTTTTTTTGCCGTGTTTTTATCTAAAACCATTTCACAAATGTATAAAGTTTTTGTTAAAGAACTACCTCTGATTTTAACAAATGAACTATCGGAAATCTCAAACAGCAAGTACTTCTTATTGAATGGCGATGCCGTGCATGAAGCAATCAATGCCTTGGCACGGAAAAAGTTGACCGAAGCCTATATATACCACCCCAACCATGAAGAACTTCTTAAAAAATTCTGCAAGACGATTCCCAAGGAAGTCGCCGGAGGTGGGGTAGTGACCAATGAAAAGGGAAAAGTGCTTTTCATTTACCGGAATGATAAATGGGACCTACCCAAGGGTAAGTTGGATAAAGGGGAAACTATTGAGGAATGTGCGCTTCGGGAAGTAGAGGAGGAAACCGGCGTAAAAAAACTCCAAATAGAAAATTTCCTAAAAACGACCTATCATATCTTTAAACGCAACGGAAAGTACAAATTAAAGGAAGTACATTGGTTTGCCATGAAAACTTCCTATGAAGGTAAATTAAAAGGCCAAGAAAGCGAGGGCATCGTAAAAGTGAAATGGAAAGGCCCTAAAAAGATAAAAAAAGCACTTGCCAATTCGTATATCAATATCAGATCTTTGTTTGGTGAATGAAACAGCATTTTTTTCTTTAACCTATGACCGTTTTTATTCCACAGGTTTTGTGATTTCGATTATTTTCGCTTTGGTTATAGGTTTATTGTTGAATCGAATCAAATGATGGGTTTTATGTTTATAAAGCTCCCAGTTATCATAATCAGCCGGGTCGATGGAGGAAGTAACAATGTTGATGATTATTTTATCAGTTATAGGTAGTTCGATGAATTCTTCCAAGAACTGCCAGCCGTCCATAATAGGCATGTTTAAATCCAAGAAAATAACTTCTGGAATGGGGTCTGCGGTGTGCAACGTTTCTTTTATGCCGTTAATGGCGAGCTTGCCATTACCAAAAGTACTGATCGAATTGAATTCGATGGCGGTATCCAACATTTTACGAATACCGAAAACGGTTATCGGATCATCATCAACGATATATATGGAATTAATTTTCTTCATTGAAATAAATATTAAAAGTTGTTCCGACACCTACCTTGCTAGTAACCGTCATTTTCCCGTTCATGGCTTCGATTTGGTTTTTTGACAAGTATAATCCAATACCTCTTGCATCGGGATTATCATGAAACGTTTTGTACATCCCGAATAATTTATCCCCATATTTATTTAAGTCGATACCAAGTCCATTATCTTCAAAACTTAAAATTGTATAGCCATCGTTTTTCGTAACGCTTAACTTGATTACGGGATCCCGTTCAATAGATTTGAATTTTATGGCATTGGTAATAAAATTGGTCAATATACTTTCAGTATAAGCCGGTACTGCCGGTACACAAACTTCATCTGATATGGTATTGATGATTTTAACTTTATTGTTTTTAAGAAGTGAAGAAAGGTTTTGTTTGATTTTGTTGATATTTTGATTCAGGTTAACTGATGACTTCTTTAAATTCACCTTAGTACTGATTGCCAGGACCTCATTAAGGTTTTCTAAGGTTTCAAGTAAATTATTTGAAGCATCGACCAGCATTTTTAGAATATTTTTCTTCTCACCCTCATTTTTTTCGTTGACCAAGAATTCTAACAACATTGAGAAATTGGCAGAGTGGGATCTTAGATTATGGGATACGATGTGGGCAAAATTCAGTAGTTTTTTGTTTTGTAATGAGGTAACATTGATAAGGCTTCTTAGTTCCTGCTCCTTCTGTTTTAATTCAGAAATGTCCAGACTTATACCTACCAACCCATAAGCATTTCCATCTTCGCCTTTTAAAGGAATCTTTGAGGTTAAGAAAGTGGTAATCGTGCCATCTTTCTTTTTATTGATGGTCTCGGCCCCCAAAATCGGTTTTAAGGATATCATTACCCGTAAATCCTCATCACGGGATACTTGGGCAATTTCCTTATCATAAAGATCAAAGTCACTTTTACCTAGAATTTCTTCAGCATTTTCAACGCCTAGGTAATCGCATTCGGCTTTATTGACCAAGATCTTCCTTGATTGTTCATCTTTTATATAGACGTTTAAAGGTAAATTATCAATAACCGTTTTGAGCAATTTGCGTTCTTCGCGAATTTGTCTTTCTTTCTCTTCGGATTCAGAAATATCTTGAATGATCGTCCAAACCTGTTTTTCTCCTTTTTTATTGATAATCAGTGATTTATTAATTATAACTGAATATTCAACACCATTTTTGTGTATCAGTTTTTCACCAAATGGTCCAAAAGTACCTTTGGTTTCAAGGTCATTATTGATCTGTTCCCTATAATATTTGTTTCTGTCATTAAAGAGGGCCCAAAAATCAATATTTTTGACACTTCTTTTGCCATATCCGAATGTGCGTTCGAAAGCAGGATTGAAATCGATTATTTTACTGGTTTCAAAATCATACAGTACAAAACTTACTGGCGACATTTCATAAAGTGTCCTGAATTTTAACTCACTTTCCTTTATTTTTTCTCGGGCCGCAACCATTTCCGTGATCATTCGGCCTTCGGCCAATAGGGAAACTACCTTGTTCTTATCATTGTAAATAGGTTTTAATGAAAAGTCGACGGGGATCTTATTTTTGTTTTTGTCGTAAACCTCAACTTCATTTCGATAGAATTTTCCTTTGGTCGCAGCTTTAATGGTTTTTTTAAGTGACTGTTTTATAGCTTCTGTCTGGGGCCACCACGTGGTTTCCCAGAATTTTTTACCGATAATCTCTTCAGCAGTGACATTTGTGAAACCCAAAGCCGTTTCATTTATTTCGATAAAAGTTCCGTCGATATCGAGAATACCCGTAAACTGGTAGGATGAATTGAAAATACTTCTAAAATTCCGTTCTTTTTCTTCAAGTTTTCTTTGTGCTTTTCGCATTTCAGTAATGTCCAAAGACATGCCAACAATACCCTCTATCTCATTTTTCGCATTGAACAAAGGTATCTTTGACACCAAAATTGAAGTTAGGGAACCATCCTTGGCTTTGCATGTACTCTCTCTGCCTAAAATAGGTTTTAAGGTATTTATCACTTCTAAATCTTCGTCCCTAAAAGTTTGGGCCGTTTCTTTGTCATAGATATCAAAGTCATTTTTACCCAAAATATCATTGGGACTATCCACTCCTGCGAAGTCACATTCTGCTTTATTGACCAGGATTTTCCTTGATTCAATGTCTTTGATATAGACGTTTATGGGAAGATTGTCAATTAATGTTTTAAGTAACTGTTCACTTTCCTTTATTTTCGTTTCTGACAATATTTGTTCAGTAATGTCTTGAAAGGTGCCAATGAGACCAATCAACTTATCATGGTCAAAAATGGGCTTTCCAGTTGCACTAACCCATTTTTCATTCCCTTTTGCAGTGATTATCTGAAGTTTTTCATTCCAAGGCTTACCGAATTGCATCACATTATTGAAAGCCATGGAAATAGTGTTTCGACTATAACCGAGTTTGTAAAAACCAATCGAAGTCTCCACACTCGGTATAAAATCCTCTGGTACCTCGTGAATTTTTTTGGTCATTTCACACCAATGAATACTATCTTTTACGATATCATATTCCCAGGTGCCAATTTTAGAAATCTCCGATTTCCCTGATAGCAGTGATGTTAATTTTTCCAATTTCAATTCACCTAGTACCTTTTTTGAAATATCCACTGTTTGTACAATGATTCCTATAATGTTCTCTTCTTCGTCGTACCAAGGAACATTGGTCCATTCAACCCTTTTTTCCTTATTTTCCGCAGTGCAATGAATTTCTTTGGTAGGTTCACTTCGGTTTCCCTTTAGACATTCTTTCAAATTCCTTAGCCAAACTTTACCCATATTGTTAAAGAGTTCGCTTATTTTCTTGCCGATAACATTATCATTTATCAACTCGAAATCCTGGATCCATTTATCGGAAACATGAACAACTTCTAATTTCTTATTCAAAAAAACAGTGGCGTTTGGCAGCTGTTTTATCAAATAATTATTAATTCCTACCGGCGTCTCCTTAATCATGCTGATGTAATTTCTTACGAATGTAGATGTATTATCGAAGAATGCTAAAGCTTTGTTGTGAATTGGGCCATAGTAGTTGTGATACAGTATTTAGACAGTATGAAACATGAAAAAAGAACGACAAAAAGAAGAAAAAACTGACAAATAAGATGCTCGATTCTTTGTATGAATAAGAAATCGGTGCCCTTAAAACTCAACAGATAGTAGGGTTAGACCCTTACAGTATCGGGTACCAAGATAGAATAATCCCCACCATTTCTAATAACATCCCTTACAATGGAAGAACTGATAAAAGATTTGCCCGACGAGGTTAATAAGAAAACGGTCTCAATTTCTGAAAGCTTACGGTTAGTATGCGCAATGGCCTTTTCGAACTCAAAATCCCCAGGGTTTCTCAACCCCCGTAAAATAAAACCGGCATTTATCTTTTCACAAAAGTCCACGGTCAGCCCTTCGTAGGTAAGGACCTTAATTCTCGGTTCCGTGATAAATGCCTTGGTAATAAACTCGAGACGTTGCTCAAGGGTAAACATATATTTCTTGTCGGCATTGACGCCAACAGCAATAATAAGTTCATCAAATAGTGTGATGCCTCTCGTGATGATATCATGGTGCCCCAAGGTTAGTGGGTCGAAGGAACCAGGGAAAATTGCGCGTCTCATGGGCTAAAGTTATGGGTTTTTTGGCAATACTTCCAAGATAGCGTTCTCAAACAGGTCTGAAAGCGATATTCCTGCCTTTATCGCCTGTTGTGGTAAGATACTTTCTGTGGTAAGACCCGGAGTGGTGTTCATTTCGAGCATGTAGGGTTCATCTCCCATAAAAATGAATTCGCTGCGTGAGAAGCCGTTCATCTTTAGGATATCATAGGCGTATGCCGCGACCTCTCGAACGTTCTTTTCTTGTTTTGGGGTGATTCTGGCAGGGGTGATTTCTTGGGACTTTCCTTCATATTTGGCCTCATAGTCAAAAAATTCATTCTCGGTAACGATCTCGGTAATAGGTAAAACCTTGGTTTTGCCTTTATATTTGATAACCCCAACTGAAACCTCCGTACCGTTCAGGAACCCCTCTATGATGATTTCATTGTCCTCTTTATAAGCCAGTTCAATAGCTACTTTCAGGTCCTCCTTTTTGAATACTTTGGATATGCCAAAACTACTACCCGCTTTGTTGGCCTTTACAAAACAAGGCAATCCTACGCGGTCAACGATGGCATCCTCATTGATCTCATCGCCATAATTTAAATAAAAGGATGGGGCCGATTTAATCCCGTAAGGTTTTAAAACACTTAATAAATCCCTCTTATTGAAGGTCAAAGCTGCTTGATAGTAATTACAGGAAGTTTGTGGAATCTCGAGCAATTGAAAGTAGGCCTGCATTAAACCATCTTCACCAGGGGTGCCATGAATGGCATTGAAAACACAATCAAACCTTAATGTTTTTTTATCGACATTCACGGTGAAATCATCCTTGTTCACCGCATATTCCCTTTCATTCTCATCTACATATACCCATTTATCCTTAAAAATATGGATTCGATAGCTTTCAATGGTAGTATTGTTCAAATAGGAATGAACAACATTCCCACTTTTGAGTGAAATTTTGTACTCGCTGGAATAGCCGCCCATGATTATGGCCACTTTTTTTTTCATAGCATACTTTGGTCAATTGATAGTAATGCACCTTTCTAGATTCAAAGTAAAGAAAAAGCCATGGGTTTCAATGGGTCCCATGGTTTTTTTTTTGAAGTTATGGTCAAGTTTCAAGTTGCGTTACATTCTTTAACCAACATTTGGGAATGTGGTCGCCTAAAGTTTTACCTCATTTCCTATATTTGTGGCAACTTTTATTCGCGATGAGAAATTTTTTCAACTTTTTACGAAGTCGTACTTTATTGATACAACTGGGTTTGGCCGTCTTGGTGTCGGTTATTTTAGTCTTCGTGGCTTTACGGTGGTTGAACAATACCACAAACCATGGGGAGTATATCGAGGTACCTGATTTTGCGAAAATGTCGGTGATGGATATGCGTAAGGCTGTTGAAGAAGCTAAGTTACGCTTTGAGGTTTTGGATTCGGCCAATTTCAATCCTGACTATCCTAGGTTTTCGATTATTGAACAGGATCCCAAGGCAGGGAGCAAGGTCAAGGAGAATCGCAAAATATATTTGACGGTGAATCCCTCAGGATATAAAAAGGTCACCGTACCCAAAATCATCCAAGTTACCCAACGCAATGCCACCTCTATGTTAAAGGCCGTTGGCCTCGATGTGCAACGCGTGACCTATATCGATGAATTAGGGAAAGATATGGTCTACTATATCAAGTATAAGGGCAAGAATATTAATCCGGGCGAAAAACTGCCTAAAACCTCCAAATTGGAATTGGTGTGTGGTAATGGCACCATACCCGATCGGGCCCAGATAAAGGCCGATTCTGAATAAAATATGGGTCCACAACAACAAGAGCCTAATGAAGAAGAGCTATATGAACACCATAAGTTCGTCGCTTCAAAAGGTCAAGAGCCGCTAAGGGTTGACAAATTTTTGATGAATTTCATTGAGAATTCCACGCGCAACAAAATTCAACAAGTTGCAAAGGATGGCCATATTTGGGTCAATGATACCATTGTAAAACAAAACTACAAGGTGAAAGCCGGGGATGAGGTTAAAGTGCTTTTTGAGCACCCACCGCACGAGCTTTTACTAATACCAGAGGATATACCCATTGATATTGTTTATGAAGACGAAACACTTTTGGTCGTCAATAAACAACCTGGGATGGTGGTACATCCGGGACACGGCAATTACTCTGGAACCCTGATTAATGCCTTATTGTACCACATTAAGGATCTACCTAAAAATGATAATGAACGACCTGGATTGGTGCATCGTATCGATAAGGATACTTCAGGACTTTTGGTGGTCGCCAAAACAGAAGCGGGTATGACACACTTGGCGAAACAGTTTTTTGACAAAACCTCGGAGCGTGAGTATGTGGCCTTGGTTTGGGGAAATGTTGAGAACGATCAAGGAACTATAGAGGGCCATATTGGTCGAAATCCGAAAAACAGGTTGCAAATGCAAGTTTTTCCTGAAGGAGACGAGGGTAAGGATGCGGTCACGCATTATACCGTTTTGGAGCGTTTGGGGTATGTTACCTTGCTGTCCTGTAAATTGGAAACTGGGCGCACACATCAAATCAGGGCGCATATGAAATATATCGGGCATACCCTTTTTAACGATGAACGCTATGGTGGTGATAAAATATTGAAGGGCACCACATTCACGAAATACAAACAATTCGTCGAAAATGCCTTTAAAATCCTCCCAAGACAGGCCCTACATGCCAAAACTTTGGGATTTGTGCACCCCGCGACGGGTGAACACATGAGATTTGATTCTGAAATCCCTGAGGATATGGCAGCCTGTATCTCAAAATGGCAAGAGTATGCCAAGCATAGTAAACAAGAATAAATTTCGATAATACAGTTATAAGAAACTACTTGCCCAAGCAGGTGGGTTAGTATGGTTTTCCTTTATATTTTTATACTTCAAAAGCAGTCTTATGAAAATTGTTATTTCCCCGGCAAAATCGCTGGATTTTGAGAGCGAATTGCCTTCCGTGAGATATTCCCAACCCCGATTTTTAGAACAGGCCCAAAAATTGAACAAGGTGCTGGCTAAAAAGAAACCTAGAGCACTGGCCAAATTAATGGATATATCGGATCAGCTTGCGGAACTAAATTGGGAGCGCAATCAGAAATTTGCCATTCCATTTGAGCCTTCAAATGCAAGACCGGCCATATATGCCTTCAATGGGGATGTCTATCAAGGATTGGATGCCTATACGATTCCTGAGGAAAAGTTGGATAAACTGCAGGATAAACTGAGAATATTGTCAGGGCTGTACGGGATTCTGAAACCAATGGACCTGATCCAACCCTATCGTCTCGAAATGGGAACCACATTGAAAATTGGGCGTAAAAAAAACCTTTACGAGTTTTGGAAAAAGGAATTGACCGACCATTTGAATGCCGAATTGAAGGATAAGGAGTTGTTCATAAATTTGGCCAGCAAGGAATATTTCGGGGCCATTGACGAAAAAAAGCTTAAAGTACCCGTAATAACCCCGGTTTTCAAGGATTGGAAAAACGACAAATTAAAAATCATTAGTTTTTTCGCGAAAAAGGCAAGGGGATCGATGGTCCGGTATATTTTGGATCATGATGTAAAAACTTTAAAGGATTTATGTGCTTTTAATGAAGATGGTTATCTCTTTAGCAAGGAACATACGTTAAAAGAAAACGAGCCGGTTTTTATTCGATAGAATATTTCTTCATTTTGGCCGTTTTAACCATACAGTATTCTATAAAAAAACAAGTATGAAACGTCTCCTTTTTGTAACTATTAGTGTGTTTGTCTTCATTTTGGGCTGTTCCGATCGTGATGATGAATTGAACGGAATACAGATCCGGGTAAAAAATGTGAGCTCAGTTCATTTTGATACGATTCAGGTAGGTGGTGATGGGATGGTTCATACCAACGTTGCCCCTGATTCCTACTCAGACTATTTGGAATACGAAACGGCATATAGCTATGCCTATATCAATATTTCGACTGATGGGGAAACCTATGTGATGCAACCTATCGACTTCGTTGGGGAAACTCCTTTGTTCCTCGGATACTACACCTATGAAATAGGGATAGACGAAGGAGGAAACGTCTCCTTGAATTTCGTTATCGACTAAGGGCTATTTCTTTTTCTTGATATCGATTTTTTCTTCGACGGTAGGTCGTTTTTTTATTTTTCGAGGTCTTCTTGCGCCATATGAATTGTTGGCTATTTTTCCCCTTCTCGATTTTTTGTCACCTTTTCCCATATATTGAATATTTATTATCCTTAAAGTTACTCATTTTAAAAGAAATGGTAACTGTAGTTTTCCGACATTTCAAAAATGTATATTTGAGGTTTAAACTTTTTTTTGTCTAAATAAAACATATACCATTTGTTTTTACATACCCATCCTTATGAACCCTTTCTTTTTAAGGAAGTCACGAAGTTGATCGTAGGCACCTTGCCTCCACCAAGGTTTACGATTGGCGTATTGAAAGATCGGGATGTGGACTTTTGCTACGGGAGTCGGGACGGCCAGCTATGGCCCATCCTTGATCAACTATTCAATTTAGAGTTAAAGTTTGAAACAACGTTGGAAGCCATAGAACAACGAAAGCGGTTTTTGATCCGAAGTAAGATAGGGATATGTGATATAGTGCAAAGTGCCGAGCGTTCCAAAATCGATGCCTCTGATTTGGGGATGAAAAACATAAAACTTAGAAATCTTATAGGTTATCTACGACAATACGAGAAGGTACAAACGTTGTTGTTTACCGGTGGGAACAGTAAAAATGGACCGGAATATTTTTTTCGCCAACATTTAAAACTGAACAAGATAACGTTGGAGCTGGTCAATGATCATGTACCACGGATCCATCAATTTAAGCTGCCTTCAGATTTAGATCCCCAAAGAACAATACAAACCGTCTCATTGACTGCCCCTTCTGGTGCGGCCAATCGCGCTGTGGGGAGCCTATTGGATTATAAGGAATTGAAAGCCAAAAACCCCGGGTTCAATACCCTGGATTATAGGGTACTACAGTATGGGCCATATTTTTAGGACATCCTGTTGTGTGCCCCACATTATTTATTTAGGGGAACTGTTGGTTTTGTAATGTCAGTAGCTTATTTTGTTAGTTGATTAAATATGTAAATATTGGTTTAGTGATTATGTCGATATTTGCCAAAATATTAAGTTAGGGAAATCCACAACCCCTTTTAAATGGGGATACATTCGTAAAAGGTTATGCATCAAACAGAAAGATTAGAGGAATTTAAAAAATCGGTTCAGAATAAGTTCAACGTGTACAATAGCCTATTTCTGAATCTTCCCTATAGGAATATAGAGAACGTGGGTATGGTGGTCCCACTGTTACACCATCAATCTGTACAAGGGCTTAACCAAGGTCTTAATCCCCAAAACATTTTGGAATCGTTCTTCAAGAATTATGTGATGATAGAAGACGAAAAGGATCAAATCGATTTTATGTTCCGTATTATCCAATATGTTGAGCGACAGGTTGTTTTGTACGATAGTGTTGAAGATGCGGCATTTCCCAAACTTCAGGAACATAGCGATTCACTTTCCATCAAGGATTATTTTCAACTGGTGAACAAGACCAAAAGTTGGGACAAAGTGGCCGAAAAACTATCGAACTTTAGCGCTAGGATCGTACTTACGGCACATCCGACCCAATTTTATACCCCGGCCGTACTTGATATCATGAACGACCTGCGTTTACTTATCTTGGAAAATAAAATCGATGATATCGATGTCACCTTGCAGCAATTGGGCCTTACTTCATTGATAAACAGCCAAAAGCCAACGCCGTTGGACGAGGCCAAAAACATCATTTATATCCTAAGGCATGTCTACTATGATGCCATGGGGGATTTATATGCATACATCAAAGAGAATATAGATAATGATGATTTTGAGAACCACAACATCATGAAACTCGGGTTTTGGCCTGGAGGTGATAGGGATGGCAACCCATTCGTAACCGCTGAAATAACCAAGAATGTTGCGGATGAGCTTCGGCTCAATCTAATGAAATGTTATTATAACGATCTTAAATTCCTTCAACAAAAACTTACGTTTAAGGAAGTGCAGGGTCCTCTGAAGGTATTGCGCAATCAGCTTTATTCGGCAATGTTCAATCCTGAAAATAGTATCTCCTACCAGGAGATCATCAACCCTTTAATGACCATGCGTGACGTTTTGATAAAAGACTATCATGGATTATATCTGGGTAAGTTGGATCATTTTATTGATAAGGTAAAGATTTTTAAGACACATTTCGCAACACTGGATATACGGCAGGACCATAGCCAACATGTATTGGTTGTTGAAACCATATTAAAGAAGAACGGGTTCATAAAAGAAAGTATCCAGGAATTGAAAAAGGCCGATTTGGTAAAGCTATTGGTTCAGAAAAAAATCAAGGCAGATCCAAAGGACTATAAGGACATTGTAAAGGATACCCTTTTGAATATTTCCCAATTGAAGGAAATACAAACTAAAAATGGGGAAGAAGGCTGTAATAGATATATTATCAGTAATTCCGAGGATATCTTTTCCGTATTGTTTGTTTATGGCTTGTTTCGATGGTGTGGTTGGAAAGATGATGGCATCTCCTTTGATATTGTCCCGCTATTCGAAACGATGAACGGTATGGCAGAAGCCGAGGGAATTATGCAATTCTTATTTGACCTCCCTGAGTATCGAAAGCATTTAGAACAGCGAAAAGAGAGTCAAACAATGATGCTGGGCTTTTCCGATGGCACCAAGGATGGGGGATATGTCAAGGCCAACTGGTCAATTTTAAAGACCAAGGAACAGCTCTCCAAAGTGTGTAAAAAGAACCAAATAAAGGCCTTGTTTTTTGATGGTAGGGGTGGACCGCCAGCTCGTGGGGGTGGCAAGACCCATCGTTTCTATGCAGCACAGACCAAGGATATTGCGAACAATGAGATACAGCTCACCATTCAAGGGCAGACCATTACAAGTACCTATGGTACCAAGGAACAGTTTATGCACAATAGCGAACAATTGTTGACTGCAGGTTTGTCGAACAACCTATTCGGTAAAGAAAATGTGATTTCCAAGGAACATCGAAAACTCTTGGAGGAACTGTCCGATTTGAGCTATGTGAAATATGATGCGTTGAAAAACCATGAAATGTTTATCCCTTACTTGGAAAATCGGAGCACCCTTAAATACTATCAAAAAGCCAATATTGGTAGTAGGCCTGGTAAAAGAGGGAATAAAAAACAGTTGACCTTAAGTGATCTTAGGGCCATCTCCTTTGTAGGTTCATGGAGCCAATTGAAGCAAAATGTGCCCGGTTATTTTGGTATCGGTACGGCCATTAAAACGATTCGGGATTCCGGACGATTGAGGGAATTGAAGAAAATGTACAGGGAAGTTCCCTTTTTTAAAGCATTGATGCATAACAGTATGATGTCGCTCACCAAATGCTATTTTGAACTGACAAGCTATATGAAGGAGGATGCTAAATATGGTGGTTTTTGGAATATTCTGTATGAAGAGTACCAGCTTTCCAAAGAAATGTTATTGTTGATTTCCGGTACCGAAGTCTTAATGGAAAATGAAGCCACATCGCGGGAATCGATTCAGATTAGGGAAAACATTGTGCTTCCTCTTTTGGTAATCCAGCAATATGCCCTTCAGAAAATAGGGCAAAAGACGGCTTATAAGGAAGTCTATGAGAAAATAGTTACGAGATCTCTTTATGGTAATATCAACGCCAGTAGAAATTCGGCTTAATATTCTTGTATATAAAAAAGACCTACACGTTGTAATCAACATGTAGGTCTAAAATGTTCACTTCGGGTTCAATATTGCGAGGTCTTCGAAACCGCGCAGGGTTATAAACCCTATTTTTTGTTCTGTTGCTTTTTTATCGTCATTTCGTCAATATCAAATGTATTGGTATCGATACCCGTATTACCCGTAGGGTTGGTCGGATTTGTTTGTTCTACTTTTCTTTTAAATTTTTTATTGTCTTTGATTATTCCCATTATTTTTAGTTTTTTAGGTTCAACCTTAATATAAGGAAGGAAGGACACAATCTCCGTTAAGAACGTCGTAAAACTTTGTTAGGGAATGTTAAGATGACATGAATTGGATTCAAGGTGAGATCAATTCATTTTGGTGCTGAGTATTCCATAAAACGCTTTAATGCCATAGGCAATTTGGCCGATTTTCAGATTTTCGTTGGGACTATGCTGGTTGTTGTCGGCATTGACCATGGGAACAATAAAAGCCGGAATCTGTAATTCGTTGATAAAGGAGGCTACAGGCACGGTACCGCCCATGATCCGTATTTGCACTACATCTTCCCCAAAAGAATCCTTTAATACATTGACCAAAAAATCCCCATACGGGTTATCCAAATCGGTTCTAAAGGCATTGGTTACAGATCCTTCGTTTATGGTGATGATTTTTTCATGGGCCATGCGTTCCGCCTTGGTCGGAATGGAATCCATGATGAAGAATCCTTGATTCTGGATATGGGCTTTCACCAGGTCTTTCAATCTATTCCCATCGGATTCGGGAACCAATCGCATATCGATTTCGGCCGTGGCACTTTCGGGAACAATGGTCCGTGCTTTTTCACCGATCCATCCAGAACCCAAACCTCTTATATTTAAGGAAGGATATTGTAGGGACTCTTGATAAAAACCACCCACTTTTTCCGGTGTTTTTATGGCCAGGCTCCCATTGATGGTCGCAGCGTCATCAGGAACATTTTTTAGAATCTCCATGGTAGGTGCATCCAGCGTTATTCCGTCATAATACCCATTGATCAGCACCTTGCCATCGGCATCTTTCATACTGGCCAACAGTTGTGCCAATTGAAAACCGGGATTAGGGGCATAATTGCCATAATGGCCACTGTGTTGGGGTTTTTGGGGACCGTGTGTGGTCAAGGTAATCGTTGTGATGCCTCTACAACCGTACACAACGGTGGGTTTGCCCGAAACATGGACCGGACCATCGTTGATGACCAAGAAATCAGCTTTCAATAAATCGCGATATTCCTTAACAGCCTTAGGAAGGGGGCGGCTTCCCTTTTCCTCCTCGCTATCCAAAATAACTTTTACATTATACGGAAGTGTTACATTGTTCCGTTTCAAAAGGTCAATGGCGTTCAAAAACATCACTATAGGGCCTTTGTCATCTGAAGTTGAACGCCCGAAAAGGCGCCAATCATAATTTAGGTTATTTGCTAAACTGTCAAAAGATTGGGTCTTCCATCCATTCCCATCTTCTGATTTTAAAACGATGTTATAAGGGTCCGGTTGATCCCATCGGGTGGGGTCGACGGATTGCCCATCAAGATGCATATAGAAAAGAAGCGTCGGTTTATTGTCCTCCATCGGTAATGCCGCAAAAAACAAGGATTCCCCCTCGGTGGGTAAAATAGAGGAATTGAATCCCCTTTCGTTGAATTTTTTGGTTAACCAAGTTAGGTTTCTATTGATATCGGCATGTTCCAAGGCATCGTTGGGTATGGCCACGAATTCCCTTAGTTCATTGATGGAATGGCTTATGTAGGTTTTTAAAACATCATCATCCTGTGCCGTTGAATACCCCGAAATTAATAAACAAATTAGAGCAAGGTATCTTTTCATTTCCTGTGTTTTTTGATAGGGACCAAAAGTAGGCAATTCTAGTTTTTTGATCCC
Source organism: Maribacter sp. (assembly GCF_049667165.1). Classification (GTDB taxonomy): domain Bacteria; phylum Bacteroidota; class Bacteroidia; order Flavobacteriales; family Flavobacteriaceae; genus Maribacter_A. The sequence goes on along the minus strand of NZ_JBATHS010000131.1, from coordinate 20,112 downwards.
AGTTTTACACATTTAATTATCAAACCATATATTATAAAAAAAAGGTGCTTAAAGATAAAGGATCACTAACTTTGACCAATTAACAATGAATTAATTCTCGAAGAATGACTTTTCCAAAACGATATTACATAAAGCTATTGCTTATTTCGATTTTGGCAAATGCAACAATCTTTTCTTGTTCTAAAAAAGATAATACGGAAGACATGGATATAGGACCAATTTCAAAAGGGAAGGACTTGTCCATCTATTTAAACGGAAGAGGGGTGCTAATGCAGGCCTTTTACTGGGATGTTGAACCCAGGTTTGAATGGTGGGACAATATAGCCGATAAAACCGATGCATGGGCTGCTGCAGGAGTAGATCGAATTTGGTTGCCACCTGCATCCAAAGGGCATTCTGGAGGATATTCAATGGGTTATGACCCTTCGGACTATTATGATTTTGGGGAATATTTTCAACATGGCACTACAAAAACCCGCTTTGGGTCAAGAACGGAGCTGGAAAATCTAATCGCTAAGGCCCATAGCAATAGTATAGAGGTCATCGCAGATATTGTAATGGGTCACAATAGTGGAGGGGGTTTGCAGTATAATCCTTATCGCGATAAGGATACGTATACCCTGTTCAATCAAACAAATGGAAATGCCTCCGGGATATTCAATAGAAATTATGAGGATTATCACCCGAATAGTCTTCACTCCATGGATGAATCTGCTTTGTTTTTCGAGGAACAGGACTTATGTCATCAACAGCCCAATGTGCAAAATGGATTTTGGAAAAATGAGAATTCCGTTGCGAAATATTATAAGAATACCGTAGGTTTTGATGGTTGGCGATTTGATTATGTCAAAAGTTTTAACGCAGAATTTGTTAAGGCATGGATAGATGAAGTTGGAGGATGGTCGGTAGGCGAATATTACGACGGTAATGCCGATTTGGTTCGACAATGGATGACAGGGTCGGGTAGTAACGCCTTCGATTTTCCCTGTCTATTTCAATTGAAGGATGCGTTTCAACAGAATAATCTTGGTATTCTTGAAACAGGGGATATGCTCTGGAAGACCAATCCTGATAAAGCAGTGACCTTTGTGGCAAACCATGATACGGACAGGGAGCCTGTGATTAAAGAGAGCGATAAACTTTATGCCTACGCCTATATTCTTACACACCCCGGCTATCCTACAATTTTTTATTCCGATTATGAAAATATCGAATTCAAGGAAAAGCTGAATACGCTAATATATATTAATAGAACCCTAGCCGTAGGAGCACTGTCAGTATTATTTTCAAATAATGACGAATATATTGCTTTGCGTGAAGGCGAAGGTGCAAATCCAGGGTTGATGATTTATATAAATCGTAAGGCATCACAAAATACACGAACAGTCACTACGCCTTGGATCGGTAAAACCCTTCATGATTATTCGGGGAGCATTACTACGGGAATTTCTACAAATAATTCAGGAGCTGTAGCACTTAAAGCCCCGGCAAGGGGATATGCCATATGGTCCTTGAATTAAAGATTCTACTTTTTCAAAAGGCCAATTACCCTGAGACTTATCAATCGGAGTAAAAGGATAAAGGGAGAGCCATGTAAAACAACATCGAACCAATCCATAAAAGCCATGCCATTTGCCCCGCCTGCAATCCAAAGGATTTTACCCCAAATATGGGGTTCAGGAAAGAAGGGAGCCAAGCCTAGCGTTAGGCACAATAAAATAACAAGTTTCCAATTATTGATGAATTCCATAAGCTTATCGAATTGATTGTACAAATTTGGATATGGAGTCGACCCCATAGGATGTAAGGTGTTTAATAAAGGCAGAACCTATAATGGCCCCGGCAGCAGAACGGGTAGCCTGCTTGAAGGTTTCAGCAGTATTGATCCCAAAACCTACGATTTGCGGATTTTTCAGGTTCAATGCAGAAATACGTTCAAAATAACGTAGCTGTGGGTCTCCAAAACCTTTGGTAGTACCTGTGGTACTGGCCGAACTGACCATATAGATAAATCCGTTTGAGGCCTCATCGATTTGCTTGATGCGTTCATCGCTGGTTTGTGGGGTTATGAGAAATACATTGACCAAACCGTATTTTTTAAAAATGGCCTCATAATCTTTTTGATATACATCCAAAGGTAAATCGGGAAGAATAAGTCCGTCTATACCGATTTCCTGGCATTTTTTACAAAAAGCCTCGACCCCATATTGAAAAATGGGATTAAAATATCCCATAATGATCAATGGGATGGAAACTGATTTTCGAATGTCGTTTAACTGTTCAAAAAGCAATTCGGTATGCATTCCGTTTTTTAAAGCAGTTGTTGAGCTTTCTTGTATGGTTGGCCCATCGGCCAGGGGATCTGAAAAGGGCAAGCCGATTTCGATAAGATCAACCCCATTTTTTTCCAGTTCCTGAATGATGTGCACCGTATCATTCAACTTTGGATACCCCGCTGTAAAATATATAGAGAGGATTTTTTGACCCTCTTTCAGTTTTATGTTTATTCTGTTCATCAATCTTGTATTTTGTCATTCCCGCGCATGCGGTAATCTCTACCCAGTTTACTTTTAGTCATCAAAGTTCAAAATATTTTATATACGTATCCAAATCCTTATCCCCACGTCCAGAAAGGTTGATCACAACAATGTCATCCGGTTTGAATTTCCTATAATCCAATATGGCAAAGGCATGGGAGCTTTCGATGGCCGGTATTATTCCTTCAAGTTGAGAAAGCATTAGCCCGGCATTCATGGCGTCATCATCTGTAATCGAGATAAATTCGGCTCTACCTGATCTAAACAGATGGGCATGCATGGGGCCCACGCCAGGATAATCGAGTCCGGCCGATATCGAATAGGGTTCCGTTATTTGTCCGTCTTGGGTCTGCATTAATAGGGTTTTGCTGCCATGTATAATCCCAACTTTACCGAGTGCGGAGGTTGCGGCACTTTCTCCGGAATTAATTCCTTTGCCTGCCGCTTCGACGGCAATGATCCCAACTTTAGGATTATCCAGATAATGGTAATAAGCCCCTGCGGCATTACTGCCTCCTCCAACGCAGGCCACTACATAATCGGGATCTTCAACACCTTCTTTCTCTTTGAGTTGCCATTTAATCTCTTCGGAAATCACCGATTGAAACCGGGCTACCATATCGGGGTAGGGATGAGGACCGACCACGGAGCCAATGATATAATGGGTGTCGACGGGATTATTGATCCAATCCCGTATCGCTTCATTGGTGGCATCTTTCAAGGTTTTGCTCCCCGACAACGCCGGGCGGACCTCGGCACCCAACATTTTCATTCGGGCCACGTTTGGCGCTTGTCGGGCAATATCGATCTCCCCCATATACACTACACATTTTATGCCCATTAGGGCACAAACGGTAGCGGTTGCAACACCATGCTGCCCAGCACCCGTTTCGGCAATGACCCTGTTTTTCCCTAACTTTTTGGCCATAAGGATCTGCCCAATCGTGTTATTTACCTTATGGGCCCCTGTATGGCAAAGATCCTCTCTTTTTAGGTAAATCTTCGTATTGTATTTCTTTGATAATCGTTCAGCGAAATACAAAGGGGTTGGTCTTCCCACATAATCCTTTAATAACTGGTCGAATTCCTTTTTAAAGGAAGGTTCTTCCATGATACGGATATAGTTCTGGCGAAGTTCCTCGGTATTCGGATAGAGCATTTCAGGGATAAATGCCCCACCAAACTCCCCATAATACCCTTTTTCGTCTGCGTGATAATTCATCTTAAACTTTTTATAAAATCTGTTAATTTGGCAATGTCTTTCAATCCAGGTACAATTTCAAACCTGCTATTCACATCTACGGCATGGCAATGAATGGACTCTGGTCGGGTCATAAATTCCTTTATAGATTCCACATCCTCCAAACCAATGCCCCCGCTTATAAAAAAGGGTTTATGGGATGGATAATCCTTTAATATCTTCCAATTGAATTTATACCCATTGCCACCTGGTAGTTTTCCTTTGGTATCGAATAGATAGTAATTACAAACTGATTCGAAGGGCTGAAGTGTTGTAAAATCGAAGGCTTCTTTTATGGAAAAAACCTTGATGATATCGACCCCTTTCAATTCACTTTTAAGCATACGACAGAATTCTGGAGATTCTTTTCCGTGTAATTGAACGGCCAAGAGTTGATGGGTATTGACTTTTTCAATAATCTCTTCAATATATGCATCGACAAAAACCCCTACTTTTTTAATGCGATGAGGTAGAATCACCTCCTTTTCATTATAATTCCTTTTTGAGGGTTCCCAAAATATAAATCCCAAATAATCAGGGTTTAATCCTGCAACTGCCGAGGTATTCAAATTCATACCACAAACCTTTATCCGTAGCGGTTCCCTTTTTGAATCGTTGGTTATTTTATGGTATTGGCTCATCGTACGTATTTTCGTTAAGTCAGGGAATTAATGAACGCCTTTGCACTGTTGCCAGGGTCATCGGTTTTCATAAAGTTCTCACCGATCAAAAAGCCTTGATACCCAAAAGGGCGTAATTCTTTTATGGCTTCAACACTGCTAATACCACTTTCCGATACTTTCACAAAGTCATCCGGAATCATAGCGGACAGCGTCTTGCTGGTTTCCAAACTGACCTCGAACGTCTTTAGGTTGCGATTGTTCACTCCCAACATATCCAAACTTGGCATTATGGATTTTCGCAATTCCCCTTCATTATGGACTTCCAATAACACATCCATGTTCAAACTCTTGGCCAATTCGGAGAACGTCTCGATTTCAGCCCGTGTCAAAATGGCTGCAATCAATAAAATTACATCGGCTCCAAAGGCCTTTGCCTCAAGAACCTGATATTCATCAATGATGAATTCTTTGCGTAACAGGGGCATTGTTACCGCTGCTCTGGCCAGAAGTAGGTCATCTAGGGAACCCCCAAAGTATTTACCATCGGTCAATACCGACATACCACAGGCACCCGCATTTTCATATCCCCATGCAACATCCTGTACGTTCAAGTTCTGATTGATCACTGATTTTGACGGGGAACGCCGTTTATGTTCTGCAATAACCCCACTTTTACTGGTTCGGAGCGCATGGGCCAATGACATTGTCTCCCGATCAAAGAGTACGGAACGCTCCAATTGGGAAGTAGGGATCAATCCTTTTCGCAGATTGACTTCCACTCTTTTGTCTTTGACTATTTTATCCAAGATATTCATTCTCGATACGATTAGGCGCTTAACGCTTGTAATTTATGCAGGGCTTTTAATCCTCGACCAGAGAGCAAGGATTCTTTGGCACTTTCAAATCCTTCCTTAGGGCCCACCCCTTTCACGGTCGCAATGGCTATTCCGGCATTGGCGCAGACGACATTGTTCTGTGCTTCTGTCCCTTTCCCCTCCAAGATATTCAAAAAGATCTTTGCCGATTCCTCAATGGTGTCCCCACCCAAAATCTGGTCTTGCCGTACAGAGGTAACCCCAAAATCCTCCGGTGTTAATATCCCTTCAGATTTGTTAGAAATCGTTTTTGTGGCTCCGGTCAATGAAATTTCATCATACCCATCCAAGGCATGAATTACGGTGAAGTTCTTATCGGTATTCTGATACAGGTATCCATACATACGGGCCAATTCCAAATTAAAGACGCCCACCATCTGGTTTTGGGGAAAAGCGGGGTTGACCATAGGTCCCAGCATATTGAAAAAGGTCTTTACGGCCAATTCCCTTCGGATGGGGGCCACATTTTTCATGGCAGGATGGAACAAAGGTGCATGCAAAACGCAAATCCCGGCCTCCTCGATAGACTTTGTAAGGAAATCTGCCTCATTGCTGAATTTTATGCCTAAAAATTCCATGACATTACTGCTGCCGCATTTTGAGGAAACCCCGTAATTACCATGCTTGGTTACTTTTACACCGGCACCGGCCGTGACAAAGGAGGCCAAGGTGGATATGTTGAAGGTGTCCTTGCCGTCACCGCCCGTACCACATAAATCGACGGGATTATAGGCTGAAAGGTCAATGGCGAGGCATAATTCCAACAATGCATTTCGAAAGCCTTCCAGCTCTTCGATGGTTATGCTCCGCATCATATATACCGTTAGAAATGCAGCTATCTGGCTGGTGTTATATTCGCCTTTTGCGATATTGACCAAAACCCGTTTGGCATCTTCCTTGGTCAGGATATCGTGATTGATCAATCTATTTAAAATCTCTTTCATTCTTTTGTTTTGTCATTCCTACACAGGCAGGATACATGTTGTTTTGGTTTACAGTAATTAGATGGATTCCCACCAACGTGGGAATAACTTAAAAATCAGCTATTTAACCAGTTTTCCAATATTTTTTTCCCTTGTGGTGTCAATACCGATTCGGGATGAAATTGAACGGCACAGACGTCATAGATTTTATGGCGCAGCGACATGATCTGTCCGTTTTCGTCTAGGGAAGTCGCTTCCAAAACTTCGGGCATATTCGGATCAACCACCCAGGAATGATAACGTCCGACTTCAATTTCCCTAGGCAATCCATCAAAGAGTAGATCGTCTTTGATGATATTGATTTTAGTAGCTATCCCATGATATACCTCATCTAGATTGATCAATGAGCCCCCAAATACTTCCGCTATTGCTTGCTGCCCTAGACAAACGCCAAAGATACTTTTGGTTGGCGCATAGGTCGCAATGATTTCCTTGAGCAGACCTGCTTCATCGGGAATCCCAGGGCCAGGGGATAAGACGATTCTATCGAACGCAGCAACCTCCTGCAAAGTAAGTTGGTCGTTTCTTTTCACTACAACGTTGCAATCCAAATCCTCCAAATAATGGACCAGGTTATAGGTGAAGCTGTCGTAGTTATCAATTACCAATATTTTTTTCATATCATCTCTCTTTTGGAAATTTTAGATGGTTTCCGCAATTTCCAAGGCCTTGGTCAATGCTCCCAGTTTGTTATAGGTTTCCTGCAATTCGTCTTCCGGATCGGAGGCTGCTACCAAGCCTGCCCCGGCTTGATAATGCAATTGATGGTTTTTGCTCAAAAAGGTACGGATCATGATGGCATGGTTGAAGTTTCCGCTGAAATCCATGAAACCAATAGCCCCACCATAGTACCCTCTATTGGTCTTTTCATAACGTTCAATGAGTTGCATGGCCATATGTTTTGGTGCACCGCTCAATGTACCGGCCGGAAAGGTATCTGCCACTACTTTCATGGTTGTGATATCCTTTTTCTTTTGTCCAGATACTTTTGACACCAAATGGATCACATGCGAAAAGAACTGTACCTCCCTATAATTATCTACACTGACCATATTGCCATGTCGACTTAAATCGTTTCTGGCCAGATCCACCAGCATTACATGCTCACTGTTTTCCTTGTCATCTAGGGTCAATTTTTTGGCCAGTTCGGCATCTTGCTCATCATTTCCGGTTCTTTTGAACGTTCCGGCTATCGGATGTATTTCCGCCTTACCATCACTTACGATCAATTGGGCCTCGGGGGAGCTGCCAAAAATCTTGAAATCGCCATAATCAAAGTAGAACAGATAGGGGGAGGGATTTATGGAGCGAAGGGCCCTGTATACATTGAATTCGTCCCCTTTGAACCCTTGGGAAAATCTACGTGATAAGACCAATTGAAAAACATCCCCCCGTTGACAATGTTTTTTTGCCAAAGCAACATGCGCTTTATACTCATCATCCCTGAGGTTCGATGTGGGTTTCCCTTCTTTATTGAAGTTGTAGGAAGCAAAATTCTTTACATTGAGAATATGTTCGATTTCGTCAATATTACTCGCCGATTCGTAACAATGGGCAAAGATATAGGCTTCATTCTTGAAATGATTGATGGCAATGATGTTCTGGTATACCGCATAATAAATATCCGGAATGTCCATCGTATCATCTTTCTTGTTGATTTTTATATCCTCAAAATAGCGCACCGCATCATAGGCCATATAACCGAATAGGCCATTATCTATGAACTTGAACGAATTTTGATCGGCTTTGAATTTAAGGCTAAAATCGTTGATGGTCTTCACCACATCGGTGTCAGAATCGATTTTCCTTGTCGTAATTTTTCCATCAGGAAATGCCTCCACTATCGTTTCATCCTCAATCTTGATCGAGGCGATGGGATTGCAACAGATATAGGAAAAACTATTGTCATTGGCGTGATAGTCGCTACTTTCCAATAGAATACTGTTCGGGAATCTATCGCGTATTTTTAAGTAGACACTTACCGGGGTAATGGTATCGGCAAGGATTTTTTTATGATGTGATTTAAATTGGTAGACCATGCTCAAAATATAAAATTAAAAAAGGCTTGTCGTGATAGACAAGCCTTTTGTATGGTATAACTACAATGATGCTTCGCTCACGACGATTTTCGTAAGGTACTCCACCACCAAGTATTTGTTACAAAATTTTTCATTGGCCCAAATATAGAAATCATTTTTAAAACAACAAACACGTTTTTTGTAAAAAAATTATAAGCCCTAGGTACCTTTTGATAGCTAGGGCTTACCGTATGTAAATCGGTCCCTTAAAATACAAGGTCTACTACAAGGTCGAATTCATCATAGATTGTTTTATCGCCCAAATTATCAAAAAAGCTACCCGAACCATAGCGTACATCATATGCAGCCCTATCAATTTTCATGGTTGCGGTCGCTTTGCTTCCATAAACGGACACATCGAAGGTGACAGGTTTGGTAATGTTCTTAATGGTCAAGTCACCAGTCACCTTATAGGAGTTTTTACCCGAGGCCTCGACTTTGGTGAAAACCAAGGAAGAAGTAGGGTGGTTGGCAACACCAAAGAAGTCATCCGATTTCAAATGCCCTTCCAATTTTCCCTTGTATTCCCCTTCAAGGTCAGTACTTATTAAGGAGGTCATGTCGACCGTAAAATCACCGCCGCTAAGTTTGCCTTCATCAAAATGCAAGGCGCCGCTTATCAGGTTTACAGTTCCCGTATGCGACCCGGTCACCTTATAGGCTTTCCAAGTGACATTGCTATCCTCGGTTTTCACATCTTTCTTATTTGCTTTAATGGGTTCGGTGGCCGTTGCTGTAGCGCCGAATATAACGGCCAAGGTCAGTGCAAAAAAATTCTTTTTCATTTGTTTTTAATTTTAGTTGTTACTAATCAGGATTTAAAATTTATTCAATAAAAGGTTTAAATGTTCCAATTCGTTCGTTGTGAATTGTTTCAATAAATCTGTTTCAGTTTCAGCAATGAGCACGTCCATTTTTGAGAGTTGCTCATTGCCTTTGGTGGTGATACGAATTTCTATCTTTCTTCTATTTGACGGGCATGTATGCCGTTCGACAAATTTTTTCATAATCAATTTATCGACCAAGCGGGTCGTATTGCTCATCTTGGTCACCATTCTTTCATTCAAGGTAGAAAGGTTGGCAGGTTTCCCTTTTTGACCTCTTAAGATGCGGAGCACATTGAATTGTTGAATCGAAATATCAAAAGGCTTTAAGGCATGACCCAAGTGTTCATTGATGGTGTTGGCCACCAACATCAAATGAATTATCGTTCTGCGATTTAAAGGAATTTCATCCGTTGATTTTATGCGCTCTTCTACATTCATGTACTTACAATAGTTGTATGTACAAATGTATATTATTGCCCATTATGTCCATGTATATGGATAGATAAAGTTTTGTTAAAAACTTGAGGCACCCTTTTTTGGCTATGGTATTCCATGGTTTACGCGCATTTAATACTAGAAAAATATTATTTTTGCGCCTTAAAAATGAGATACTATGGCAGATTTATCCCAAAAGGAATGGATGGAACAATTGAAAACCGATGAGAATGCTTTCATTCTGGACGTTCGTACTTCCTTGGAATTTAAACAAGGCTTTATTCCAGACGCCAGCAATATCGATATTTACCTTGGTCAACACTTTATGGCTGAATTGGAAAAATTGGACAAATCAAAAAGTTATTATGTTTATTGCAGGTCAGGGGCCCGAAGCAGACAGGCATGCGCTTTAATGAATAGCATTGGTATCGATAAGGCCTATAACCTCAGTGGCGGGATTATAGCCTGGCAGGGAGAGATAATCCGCTGACCATTGATAATATTGGAATGAAAACTCCCACAATTATGTGGGATTTTTTATTTTAGAGGCATGCGGGAAGATTTACTTCAATTTATTTGGAAATACAAAAAATTGTACTGGCAGGATTTGGTTACCACGTGGGATGAAACACTTGACATTCTAGATCCAGGTTCCCACAACCAACAATCTGGCCCCGATTTTTTCAATGCCAAAATCAAAATTGATGGACAACTTTGGGCCGGTAATGTGGAAGTCCATTCAAATGCCTCGGACTGGTATGCCCATCACCATGAAAAGGATAGTTCTTATGACAACGTCATTCTCCATGTCGTTTGGCATGATGATATAGATGTCTATAGAAAGGATAAGACACGAATTCCCACCCTTGAATTAAAGAAGTATGTGCCCGTGGAACTATTGAAGAATTACAGGTATTTATTTGATAATCGATCAACGAAATTCATCAATTGCGAAAGTGATATTTCAAAAGTTGATGCTTTTGCATTAAAAAATTGGTTAGAACGCCTTTACATTGAGCGTTTGGAACAAAAATCCGTGATGGTCAACGCACTTCTAAAGGATTCCAATAATGATTGGGAGAAAGTTTTGTTCATGCTACTTCTGAAAAATTTCGGGCTGAATATCAATGGTGCTTCTTTCTTTGGTATTGCCCAGGCGTTGGATTTTTCAATCGTAAGAAAATTACAGAAAGACCCACTGAGATTGGAAAGTGTTTTATTCGGTTTGGCAGGTTTATTGGATCGGGACGATACCAAGGATGCCTATTTTGAAGTTTTGAAAAAGGAGTATACCTATTTGCAACAAAAATTCGGCCTTAACCAAGAACGTGTGCCACAACCTGAATTCTTTAAGCTTCGACCTACCAATTTTCCCACAATCAGGCTTTCACAAATCGTCAGTGTATATGAAAGGCACCCCAATCTGTTTCAAAAGGTAATGAACACTCAAAGTCTTGATGGACTGTACACCATTTTCGATATAGCTGCAAGTCGGTATTGGGACAATCATTTTACATTTGGAAAAGAATCGAAAAAGCGGATAAAAAAATTGACAAAGCCTTTTATCGACCTCTTGATTATCAATACCATTCTGCCTTTGAAATTCTGTTATGCCAGGCATAGGGGTGTGGATTGTATGGAGGAAATATGCGCTATAATAGATAAAATAAAAAAGGAGGACAACGTTATTCTGAAGAAATTCAAAGCCTTTGGAGTGAACGTGAAATCCGCTGGCGATAGCCAAGCGATCCTACAACTTTATAAAGGCTACTGTTTGAAAAATAAATGCCTTCAATGTGCGATAGGTAGTAGTTTATTGCATGGAAATATTTAATTTTAGAACATGAATGTTTTCTATCAACTTTTATACTATCTTCAAAAAAGAGGATTTGAAGTATGTAGGCGTATTGCGGAACGGATGGGTATTCGTGCCAGGGTGGTCAGGACATCGTTCATTTACCTCACATTCGTAACTTTAGGCTTTGGATTTGCATTGTATCTTTTTCTGGCTTTTTGGTTGAAGATAAAAGATTTGGTGCACACCAAAAGAACATCGGTATTTGACCTCTGAATATGATAAGATTATTTCGTTCCAAAATATACATTGCAGTAGTATTGATTGTCATTATTGTGACGACCGGAGTGGTAGGGTATAGGATTCTTTCAGATATGTCATGGCTAGATGCCTTTTATATGACTGTTATTACGGTCACTACTGTCGGTTTTTCCACGGTAGGCCCATTAGGTCCCGAAGCAAAGATTTTTACTGTATTTTTAATAATAGCAAGTGTATTCATCTTTGGATTTGCTATATCGGTAATAACGGAATATATCCTAAGTAGAAATTCTTTGGACGTTTTAAAAAAGAAAAAATTGAAAAACATGATCGCATCTCTTTCTAACCACGTAATTATTTGCGGATTTGGCCGTAATGGTAATCAGGCAGCTGAAAGGTTAAAAGCCTATAAAAGACCATTTGTTGTTGTAGAAAAAGATAAGGAAATTATTGAAAAATATGGTGATGGCGTACTTTTTATTGAAGGTGACGCCAATGAAGATGAAGTATTGATGGAGGCGGGTATTGAGCGTGCGCGTTATCTTATAACAACCTTACCCGATGATGCTGCCAACCTTTTTGTGGTCTTATCCGCAAGGCAATTGAATAAGAACTTGAATATCATCAGTAGGGCTTCATTGGTTACCTCCCAGAAAAAGCTCAAATTGGCAGGTGCGGATCAGGTCATTATGCCAGACAAGATCGGTGGAGACCATATGGCTTCGCTGGTGGTCATGCCAGATCTCATCTCATTTATGGATGAACTGTCTTTGGAAGGTGAGCATACAACGAATCTAGAGGAAGTAGCCATAGAGGATTTTGCGGAACATGGAGAGCACAAATCGCTTCGAGATCTTGATTTAAGGCGAAAAACAGGGTGCACCATTATCGGATATATCGCTCCTAACGGTAAATACACCATTAACCCGGAAGCCGACTTGCCCTTACAGCCCAAAAGCAAGGTTATCGTGCTGGGAAGGCCAGAACAAATACGCAAATTGAATGAAATGTTTCACATTTAATCCTTTTTCTTTCTTCCCAATATTTGATTGGGTTGATTTTTTTTAGGATATTGTCGGTCATTTCAGCCTATAACCATCAAATATTAACCGCTACAATTAATTATGAAGAAGTATCTCCTTCCCTTTATTATGCTCTTTGGCATTATGACATTTTCCCAAGATCTTGCGGTTACCGGTAAGGCCATAAATCCATCAGATGATATAAATGATGGGGCTATAGAATTGAAAGTTGATGGAGGCACCGAACCTTATACCTATAAATGGAGCAACCAAAGTACTTCATTGCATTCTAAAATGTCTAGCGGCTTGGTAGAAGGGGTTCCTTATACGGTTACCGTCATCGATGCTGCCGGACAATCCGTAACCAAGGTTTTTACCATAAAGACCCAATCCATTACAGAAGTGTTCAATGGTACCATGACCCCAGCCGTTAGTGCCTTGGGCTCCGTATTATTTTGGGATCCCTTTGCGGCCATTGGCATCTATGACCCAGTCGCCTATGCCGATGAAAAAATGATAGCCGTCCCAAATTGGTCACATGATGTGCAGGACAAATTCGTCCTGAAACGATGGTTGAAACCCAATGGGGCAAAAGTCAAAAAAGGAGATCAACTTGCGATAATTTCCAACAGCCAGGGAACAGAAGAAACGGTTTTGTCCACTGCAACGGGCAAATTGGACTATTTGGTAGAGGAAGGCAAGGTAATATACAATTCTGACAATCAGGAGCATGTAATCGAGCAGGGGGCCCATTATTTGGCGAGCATAAAATATGACGAACCAATGGTCATGACCCATCCCAATGGTGATCCCATAACCAAAGGCATACCATTTATCGTGATGTGGTTGGTACTAGGGGCCTTATTTTTTACCATTCGAATGGGCTTCATAAATATTAAGGGTTTTCGACATTCCATCGATTTGGCCAAGGGTAAATATGACGATCCCAACGCCCCAGGGCAAGTTACCCATTTTCAGGCCTTGGCCACAGCTGTTTCGGGCACTGTTGGTTTGGGAAATATTGCCGGAGTGGCCGTAGCGGTTTCGCTTGGCGGTGCCGGCGCCACTTTTTGGATGATCGTTTGCGGGTTGTTGGGAATGTCCTCAAAATTCGTGGAATGTACGCTAGGTGTCAAATACAGGGATATTCTTCCCGATGGAAGAGTGTTCGGAGGTCCGATGAATTATCTGCGTTATGGACTTGAGAAAAGGAATATGAAGGGGCTTGGAAAAGTGCTTGCTGGATTCTTTGCCGTACTTGCTGTTGGGGCCTCCTTTGGTGGAGGGAATATGTTTCAGGCCAATCAATCTTTTGAGCAATTGGCAGGGCAGTTTCCTATATTGGCAGGCAACGGATTTTGGTTTGGGGTGATCACGGCCATTCTTGTGGGTGTGGTCATTATCGGAGGCATTAGTAGTATTGCCAGGGTAACCGGTAAAATCGTTCCTATAATGGCATCGATTTATATCGTTGCGGCCTTGGTGGTAATCGTAATGAACATTGAGAATATCGGACCGGCTTTTTCTGCTATTTTTGAAGGGGCTTTCAATCCAGGAGCCCTTAAGGGAGGTATCATTGGGGTACTTGTTATTGGCTTTCAAAGAGCGGCCTTCTCCAACGAAGCTGGCGTGGGTTCTGCGGCGATTGCGCACAGTACGGCCAAGACCAATCATCCGCCCTCTGAAGGTTTTGTAGCCTTACTTGAACCATTTATCGATACGGTCGTGGTATGTACCCTAACGGCCTTGGTGCTCATCTTTACAGGAATGCACGAAGTAGAAGGCATGGCAGGGGCACAGTTGACCTCCGACGCCTTTGCAAGTCAAATCTCTTGGTTTCCCTATGTTCTTGCCTTGGCCGTTTTCTTGTTTGCATTTTCCACAATGATTTCATGGTCGTATTATGGCATGCGTGCATGGACCTATCTTTTCGGGAAAAGCAGGAAATCTGAAATGGTCTATAAAATGTTTTTCTTGATTTTTGTCGTGATAGGAGCTTCAGTGAGTTTGGGAGCGGTACTCGATTTTTCAGATATGATGATTTTGGCGATGTCATTTCCAAATATCATTGGCCTCTATATAATGTCTGGGGAAGTAAAAAAGGATTTGAACGAATATTGGGTCAAATTAAAAGCCAACCAATTGTACAAGAAACAGAAGTTGGCAGAATAAAATAGGTTCCATCAGTTGTCATAAAGATGAAAAGTTTAAAATCCCACCTCAAGTTTTCCAAACAGGAACGCAGTGGGATTTTCTTTTTGCTAGGGATCATTGTTGTGTTGCAAGTCATTTTATATGGTGTGAAAAATGCTTCGACCGATGTGGAAGGAAACCTTTCGGTCGATATGGAAACCCAAGGGCGCATCGATTCACTTAAGCGAAAAACGCTACAACAGGAATCCATACCACTTTACCCTTTTAACCCTAATTATATCTCGGATTATAAAGGCTATACCTTAGGGATGTCCTTGGAGGAAATTGATAGGCTGCATGCATATCGCTCAAAGAATTTATTCGTGAACAGTGCTAAGGAATTTCAAAAGGTAACCCAGGTATCGGATACGCTGTTGAACCGTATAGCACCTTTTTTCAAGTTTCCTGATTGGATTAAAACGAAGGCTACCGATAATCAAGCGCCCCTGGTTTTCGATGCTGAGGATGAGCAGGGCAAAAATAGTGAATCGATACAGATCAAGGACCTCAATACGGTAACCGCGGCCGAATTAAGAGCGGTATATGGGGTAGGGGATAAACTATCACAGCGAATCGTAAAATTCAGGGATCGATTAGGTGGATTTTTCAGTGATGACCAACTATATGATGTCTATGGTTTGGAGCCCGAAGTGGTTCAAAGAACTCTTAAAAGATTCAAAGTGATGAGCCAACCCCAAGTCGTGAAGATCAATATCAATACCGCTTCCGCAAATGAAATTTCCCGACTTATTTATATATCGAAGACGTTGGCTGTAAAAATTGTAGGGTATAGGGAAAACAACGGTGCTTTCAATTCCTTTGGCGAATTAAATGAAATTGAGGGTTTCCCAACACAAAAGATCGATAGAATTAAATTATATTTGGCCCTATAAAAAATGTGAGAATGTTCAAAGATACGATGTGTTTTGATTACTCTGAAACCCAAGAACATGTTGCTTCGGCGGCTAAAAAATTTGCGGAACAACATATACGACCGCATATAATGGAATGGGACGAAGCCCAGTTCTTCCCGGTTGAACTTTTTAAGAAAGCCGGTGAAATGGGATTTATGGGAATTTTAGTCCCAGAAGAATATGGTGGTTCTGGGCTAGGGTACCACGAGTATATCGCGATTATCGAGGAAATTTCCAAGGTAGACCCGTCCATAGGATTATCGATTGCTGCCCATAACTCACTATGCACCAACCATATTTTATCTTTCGGCAATAAGGCCCAAAAGCAGCGGTGGATTCCTAAATTGGCAACGGGCGAGTGGATCGGTGCCTGGGGGTTGACAGAGCACAATACAGGTTCTGATGCAGGGGGAATGAGCACTACGGCCATTCAAGAAGGAAGTGAATGGGTATTGAATGGAGCCAAAAATTTCATTACCCACGGTATAAGCGGGGATATAGCCGTTGTAATTGCCAGGACTGGGGAAAAAGGCGATAGCCATGGTATGACGGCCTTTGTCATTGAAAAAGGTACTCCAGGTTTTTCCAGCGGTAAGAAAGAGAACAAATTAGGTATGCGGGCCAGTGAAACGGCAGAACTTATATTCAATAATTGTAGCATTCCCGATGGCAATAGATTAGGTGAGGTCGGTGAAGGTTTCATTCAAAGCATGAAGGTGTTGGATGGGGGGAGGATATCGATTGGCGCCTTGTCTTTGGGTATTGCCAAGGGAGCCTACGAGGCATCATTGCAATATTCGAAGGAAAGGGTACAGTTTGGGAAGCCGATAAACCAATTTCAAGGCATATCCTTTAAATTGGCGGATATGGCAACGGAGATTGAGGCCTCTGAATTACTGCTTCATAAAGCTGCATTTCTAAAGAACCAAGGTAGAAAAATGACCAAATTAAGTGCGATGTCCAAAATGTATGCTTCCGAGGCATGTGTTAAAATAGCCAATGAGGCCGTTCAAGTACATGGGGGCTATGGGTATACAAAGGATTTTCCCGTTGAGAAGTTCTATAGGGATGCCAAGCTATGTACCATTGGTGAAGGGACTACTGAAATCCAAAAAGTGGTTATTGCGAAAAATATTTTAAAATAGTTCGTTACTAATCCATTAATTCATTTTATATTTGCACCCTTAATCACAAAAGAAAGGAGGTTGTAGCCCATGTTAATAATACCGATCAAGGAAGGAGAAAACATAGACAGAGCTTTAAAGCGTTTTAAACGAAAGTTCGATAAGACGGGTACCATGCGTCAATTGCGTAAACGTCAGCAATTCACCAAACCTTCAGTACAAAGAAGAGCGCAGATTCAAAAAGCACAATACATACAAGGTTTAAGAGATCAAGAGGAAATCTAAGATTTTATATAACAGTGTACAATTATTGAAAAAAATCCCATCGAGAGATGGGATTTTTTTATTTTGGATCATTGGTAGGCCAACTTTACTAACTTTGTGGTATGTCGCTACCCAAGTTTATTTCTTATTTACACCTAGAGAAGAATTATTCGGAACATACCCGAAATGCGTACCAAAGGGATATTCAATCATTTATTGCGTTTTGTTCCGGTTTTCATGACCTTGAGGATATAGATAGGGTCGAATACCCCATTATTAGAAGTTGGATCGTTGCCCTTGTCAATACCCAAATATCAAATAGGTCGGTCAATAGAAAAATAGCCTCATTGAAGGCCTATTATAAGTTTCTGCAACAAATCGGTACGATAGCCGCCAATCCTTTGGCAAAACATAAAGCCCTAAAAACATCAAAAAAGATCGAAGTGCCATTTTCAGAGGATGAGATGCAGCGCGTGCTATCGCAATTGCCCTTTGGCGATGATTTTGAGGGAAGACGTGATAAATTGATCATCGAATTGTTGTATGCGACGGGAATACGAAGGTCTGAACTTATCAATCTCAAAATGAACGATGTGAAACTCGACGTAAGGTCGATAAAGGTTTTGGGTAAACGAAACAAGGAACGTATTGTGCCCTTATTGTCGCCTACAGTGGCGCTTTTTAATACCTATATTCCATTGCGGAATCAATTGGAAACCATTAGGGAGGGGGAGTTTGTTTTTCTTACCAATTCGGGCAATAAAATATATGAAACCCTTGTTTATAGAATTATAAATGGGTATTTTAGTAGGGTATCCTCGAAGGTGAAAAGGAGTCCACATATATTAAGACACACCTTTGCGACTCATTTGCTCAATAAAGGGGCGGATCTGAATTCGGTAAAAGAGTTGCTCGGCCATTCGAGTTTAGCTTCAACACAGGTTTATACGCACAACAGTATTGCTGAACTTAAAAAAATACATGCATCGGCCCACCCAAGGGGTAAAGAACCGAAAGGGCAATAAAATCGTTTAACATTTTAAAATTATAGCCTATGAAAGTAAATGCGCAGTCAGTTAATTTCAATGCCGACAAAAAATTGTTGGATTTTTTACAGAATCGTTTGGATAAATTAGAAACTTTCTATGATAAGGTTATAAGTGCGGATGTGTATTTGAAAGTTGAGAATACCAGTTCAAAGGAGAATAAGATTGTGGATATTAGACTAAATGTGCCCAAGGATAGATTCGTTGTCAATAAACAATGCAAATCGTTCGAGGAAGCAATCGATTCGGCATGCAGTTCCCTGGAAAGGAAACTAAAAAAAATAAAGGAAATCCAGCGTGAAAAAGTGTAACGAAAATTTTCCTTAAATTATTTTGTTTAAACAAATAAATATATACATTTGCAGTCCGTTAGAAATAGCGGACTTTTTTATGCGTAAAAAAGTGTTGATAGGCCGATGTAGCTCAGCTGGCTAGAGCAGCTGATTTGTAATCAGCAGGTCGTGGGTTCGAGTCCCTCTATCGGCTCAAAAGTTCTTTAAATAAAGGTATTGGGGAGATACTCAAGCGGCCAACGAGGGCAGACTGTAAATCTGCTGACTACGTCTTCGCAGGTTCGAATCCTGCTCTCCCCACACTTTTGGGAAATGTTGGATTCCGAACACCAAAGAGAAATTTTTGGAATTTGGAATATGATTTTAGGGATTTGCAAAAATTGCGGGAGTAGCTCAGTTGGTAGAGCGTCAGCCTTCCAAGCTGAATGTCGCCGGTTCGAACCCGGTCTCCCGCTCAAGGATTTTTCTTGGCATCAGGAATTTTGTTTCTATCGAACGGTTCAGGATGTTTGGGATAAAAAAGGGTGAAAGCCTGTAAGGAGTGGAGTCAAGGTAAACCCATGTCTCCCTCTGAATATCGAAAGACCTGTTCTTTTGATATGTTCTTTGGGTAGTAAGGAAACGATGGTATCGTTTCTGGGTAGGTTCTTAAGAATCTGGTCCAACACCCAAAAACCATGGGTTAACGTTTGTTGTATTTCGATGTTGTTTTGGTTTATCAAAAAACGTATGACATCAACCTAGAACCCAACAAGCCGACGTAGCTCAGGGGTAGAGCGTTTCCTTGGTAAGGAAGAGGTCACGGGTTCAATTCCCGTCGTTGGCTCATTTAAGGCATTAATTGTACACTAATATATAACTAAGATTAAATTTATTAAATATGGCAAAGGCAACATTTGATCGTTCCAAACCGCACTTGAATATCGGTACTATTGGACACGTAGATCACGGTAAAACTACATTGACTGCCGCTATTACAACAGTATTGGCTAACGCAGGACTATCTGAAGTGAGAAGTTTCGATTCTATCGATAACGCTCCTGAAGAAAAAGAAAGAGGTATCACCATCAACACGTCCCACGTTGAATACTCTACGGCGAATCGCCACTATGCACACGTTGACTGTCCAGGTCACGCGGATTATGTGAAGAACATGGTAACAGGTGCTGCCCAAATGGACGGTGCTATCTTGGTGGTTGCGGCCACAGATGGTCCAATGCCACAAACTCGTGAGCACATCCTTTTAGGACGTCAGGTAGGTATTCCAAGAATGGTTGTTTTCTTGAACAAAGTTGACATGGTCGATGATGATGAACTTTTAGAGCTTGTTGAAATGGAAGTAAGGGAATTGCTTTCTTTCTATGAGTATGATGGTGATAACGGTCCCGTTATTTCTGGATCGGCTCTTGGCGCACTTAATGGTGAGCAAAAATGGGTTGATACCGTTATGGAATTGATGAACGCTGTTGATGAGTGGATCGAATTACCAAAAAGGGATATTGAGAAAGACTTCCTAATGCCGGTTGAAGATGTATTTACGATTACTGGTCGTGGTACTGTTGCAACTGGGCGTATCGAAACAGGTGTTGCCAATACAGGTGA
>NZ_JBATHS010000130.1:0-16772 GCF_049667165.1 Maribacter sp. | reverse complement strand
TTCCCTGCCTTGGCATAGCGTTCGGTAAGTTTGTTCAAGGCTTCAATCCCTGACATATCTACCACTCTACTTTCTTGAAAATCGATGATGACTTCATTCGGATCACCTTGCACATCGAACTTTTCATTGAACAAGGTCGTAGAACCAAAGAATAAGGGACCGAATATTTCATAATGCTTTACCCCATCTTCATCGATATATTTTCTGGCCCGTATACGTTTGGCGTTCTCCCATGAATAGGCCAAGGCGGAGATAATGACCCCGAACAATACAGCGACGGCCAGATTGTGGGTAATCGCAGTGATCAAAGTGACCAAGACCATAACGATTACATCGGAGTTTGGCATTTTTCGAAAAGTCTTGAAACTGGCCCATTCAAAGGTGCCTATGGCCACCATAAACATCAAGCCCACCAAAGCGGCCATAGGCAAACGTTCGATCAAGCTGGATCCAAACATGATAAAAACCAAGAGCATTACCGCAGCGGTGATTCCGGACAATCGTGCACGTGCTCCTGAAGAGGTGTTGATCAAACTTTGCCCGATCATGGCACAACCCCCCATACCTGAGAAGAACCCTGATAGGATATTGGCCGTTCCTTGAGCAACGCATTCTTTATTACCGCTACCACGGGTTTCGGTTATTTCGTCAATAATGTTCAATGTAAGAAGGCTTTCAGTCAATCCTACTACAGCAACAATGACCGAAAAAGGAAAAATAATTTTCAATGTTTCCCATGTAAATGGAATTTGTGGAATGGAAAGCGGTGGAAAGCCCCCTTGAATCGTCTGGCCTTCCTTCATCGTATCCGCTACGGTAAGGGTATCTACCCCAAACCCGATAACGATACCCGAAACGACTAAAATGGCCAATAGGGACGACGGAATCGCCTTGGTCAGTTTTGGGAATCCCCAAATAATCAGCATCGTAAGCAGGGTAAGCCCGAGCATCGTATACATAGAGGCCCCGGTCAAAAGTTCATCGGTGCCTTTTTGATAAAAATTGGGGAACTGGGCCATAAAAATGATGATGGCCAACCCATTCACAAACCCGAACATCACCGGATGCGGTACCAATCGAATAAACTTTCCCAATCGTAAAAACCCTGCCACCATTTGTAAGAGCCCCGCGACGATTACCGTGGCAAAAACATAGTGTAAGATGGTTTCTGGCTCTATACCGGGGAAGGTGTTTTTAAGTTCCAATATCAATCCGACAAAAATTACGGCGACAGCGCCCGTAGCACCTGAGATCATACCTGGTCTACCTCCAAAAATAGAAGTGACCAACGCCAAAACAAAAGCGGCATACAACCCTGTTAAGGGTGAAAACCCAGGAATCAGGGCAAAAGCTATTGCTTCAGGTACTAAGGCCAAGGCCACCGTAAGCCCAGATAAGATCTCGGTCTTATAATCTACTTTCTGCTTAAAATCGAATATATTCAAATATTTCTTCACACCCTGGAATTTAAGGGCGCAAAAATAGCATTATAAATTTAGTATGACCTTAAAAGGGTTTATTATTAGGGATTTGGCAACTTACCAAGGCTTTAAACCCAACAATTTTTCACCTAGGGGCGATAAACTGGCAGTTTCATATTTCTCTTGTTCCCAATTTCTTGGATCACCGGGAAATGCATAACCTTCAGGGGCAATCCTGTTTTTCCAGGAGTTGATGCGCCATTGTTTTAGGGCCTCGTCATTTTCTTCAGCGGGCATCATGGATATATACTGGGCAATGCGCACTTTATCCTTCGATAAATTAGGTCGAATACCATGGGGTTCCGTGCTATTGAAAATCAGTAAATCCCCGGCCTCCAACTTTACCTTGACGATTTTATCCTCAAGACCTTTAATATCCGGTTGAAATCGATCACGCTCTTCAGGTTGTGTCCGTTTCCAGACATCATAATTTCGATACAACCAAGGGATACATTGAAATCCCCCCATATACTCATCGGTCTGATCCGCAAGAGCCAAAACGCCTTGAACATTCTGTGGTCTGGTCTCTGGGTCGTAATCCCAATGGATAAAACCTTTCTGTTCATGCCCTGGTCTGTTCGGAAAGTTCAGATTGGCACGATCAATGGTCACCCAAAGCTTTTCGGTGCCCCATACGTCCACAAACGCATCATAAACGCGCTGCATTTGACGATTGTTCCACAAATGTTGGTGATTATATACTTCAACCATTCCTGTTCCCGTAAGTTCTTTCATTTTCATTACGGCACGGGGAGGTGCATACCATGTTTCGGGATCCTTGGGGTCTTTCTCTTCAAATTCCCATAGAAAATCAGCGGTAGCCTTGGCTTGTGCTTCGGGTACGGCATTCTTTATAACGATATACCCATTATGCATCCAAAATTTCCAATCTTCATCACTTAAAACCCGCAATGGTTTTCCATTAAAACCGTCATTCAATTTTACCTTACTACTGGTTGCCGTTGACGGATTTCCTGGTATTTCTTCATGGGCCTTATTGGCCATCTCCATTCTATTCTTGACTTTTCCCATGATATAATTTTTTCTAGTTGAATCGATACTGTAAAACTATGAACCACGTTCACAGATCTCAACCGTAATATTGACCTATATTTGTACTATATTGATATTTATATTATATTCTTATTCCTTTTGAGATAATTTCGTATCATACAACCTATGAAAATCCAACTTGAAACCTTTGATCAGCATTCTAAAAGTCCGTTCAAACTATTGCATGACCCCAAGTTGAACCATCTTTTTTATTGGCATTTTCATCCGGAAATAGAACTGGTTTTTATAGAAGGCGCCAGTGCTACCCGACATGTTGGGGATCATATCTCCAATTATACAGACAGTGACCTGGTGCTTATCGGTTCGAATATTCCGCATTTGAATTTTGACCATGGGGTAACTTCTTCCTACCAGAAGGAAGTGTTACATATTAAACCTTCATTCAGAATAGATTTCATTCAGCAAACCCCCGAACTGCAATCCTTGGAACACCTCTTGGAACTCTCCAAATATGGAATCGCCTTCTCAGGAAGTACAAAAACCGAGGTAGGCCAGCTCATGAAAAAACTATATACCTTGCCGCCTTTTGATTATTTTATGCAGGTCATATATATTCTTAAGCGGCTTTCACAAAGCAAGGAGTTTGAGTTGCTGCATAAAAAACCCTTCATCAATATATACAGTAAAAAAGAGCAAGGCCGTATTCGTAAGATCTATGCCTTGATCGATGAACGTTATCAGGAAAAAATCACCGTAGATGAGGTAGCAAATCTCTGTAATTTGACCAAACCAGCATTTTGTCGTTACTTTAAAAAAACCACTGGGAGTACCTTTATCGGGTTCTTGAACCAATACCGAATAAGTCAGGCAAAACGGTTGTTGTTGACCGGTAAAAACATCAGCGAGACCTGTTTTGAATGTGGATTTGAAAGTCTTTCGTACTTTAATCGAACTTTCAAAAAAGTTACAAATGAAAATCCTTCTGAATTTAAAAAGAAATTGGCGTCGAATTTGATATGAAACTATTAGAACCAAGATTCAAACAAAGACCATCAAACGTACTTCATAAAATAATATCTAAAAAAGGGGTTCTTTTTGATGCTAATTTTTACCTTGGAAAATAATCAAATAAGATCAATATCTTACTTTTATCCTAGACGAATAACAAATACTGGACCCTAATATTAATCGCAATGCGCAAAACAAATATTTTATTGCTTCTTTTCTTTATCGGCTATTCTTACTCTGGTTTTGCCCAAAATCCGAATAAACCAAAATTGGTTGTTGGGATTATTGTTGATCAAATGGGTTTTGACCAATTGTATAAATATCAGCCAAGATATGGCGATACCGGCTTTAATAGATTGTTAAAAGAAGGATTCAATTTTAAGAACGCAAATGTGAATTATATTCCATCGGAAACTGCCCCTGGGCATGCTTCAATTTATACGGGAACCACTCCAGCTTATCATGGTATTATCGGAAATAGTTGGTATTACAGGCCTTTGGGAAACTATGTGGGCAATGTCAGTGATTCCAATGAAAAAATCGTCGGTTCTATTGCGGAGAACCCTAATGGTGTTTCACCTATAAATCTCGCTGCCACAACAATCACGGACGAGTTGAGGCTTAGGAGTAAATTTAAATCTAAGGTGGTTAGTGTTTCCATAAAGGACAGGGCGGCGATATTACCAGGAGGAAAGTCTGCCAATGCCGCCTATTGGTACGATTGGGAATCTAGTCCCGGTTATTTTGTAAGTAGTTCTTTTTACATGAAAAAAGTGCCGAAATGGGTTTCCAAGTTTAATGAATTGGGCAAATCCGATGCGTATCTCAACCAATCCTGGAACACCTTATATCCGCTCTCTACCTATACTGTCAGTTCCCCTGACGACAATAAATATGAACCTTCCTTAGCTGGTAAGTCGAGTCCTACATTTCCATATGATTTTAAAACCATGCGCGAAAAAGTTAAAGCCAGTGGGTCGTCAGAATATAACCTGCTTTTAGCATCCCCAGCGGGAAACTCATTGCTGACCGAATTTGCCATTGCCGCCATTGAAAACGAAGAATTAGGGGTCGATGATTATCCGGATATATTGAATGTAAGCTATTCGATTACAGATGTAATTGGACATACTTTTGGACCACAATCTGTGGAAATGGAAGATATTTATCTGCGCTTGGACAAAAACCTTGGTGAACTTTTTGCCGCCCTTGATTCTAAAGTAGGAAAAAATAATTATTTGCTCTTTTTAACTTCTGACCATGCAGCTATACCTGTGGTATCTTATCTTAAAGAAAATAAACTTGATGGTGATATTGCACGGATAGGCCAATACAACCATAAACTAAACTTATTTTTGGTAGCCAAATATGGTGAAGGTTCATGGATCGAGAATTTTGACGGGGACCAAGTTTACCTAAATAAGAACACAATAGATGAAAAAAAATTACTGCTGCCAGTAATTCAACAGGAAGCTGCCGATTTTTTAATGACGCAGAAAGGGGTTTATTTGGCCCTCACCGCCCATGACCTGCAAACCCAAACCTATGAAGAAGGGCTACGAAAAACCATACAAAATGGGTATTATCCCAAGCGGTCAGGCGATGTTTTACTTACCTTTGACTCTGGGACCATTTTAAATCCAAATCCACAAATGGCGGTAGAAAGGGTAAAAGGGACCGTACATGGTTCTGGATACAGCTATGACACCCACGTACCTTTATTGTTGATGGGAATGGGGATTCCACATGGAGAGTCGGTTCGAAGTGTACATCCCATAGACATTGCCCCGAGCCTTGCAATGTTCTTAAACTTGCAACTACCAAGTGCGGTTCAAGGGAAGCCCTTAAGTGAATTATTTGATTAAAATCTATTCAGAATGTGAATCGTTATTTTGTTCTAGCACGATTCAAAATTTCATTATTAAACTTGGAGTCATCGGCAATTACATCGAAAAATTCATTAATATACGAAGTACATTGTATGTATGCTTTTGGGGTTTCAAAATGATCTTTATAAGACGCGATCATTTCGAGCATTTTTGATTTATTCTCCAAAAACTGATCTCTTACCTCAATGAATACCTTGTTGTCCCTTTTGAACCCCCTATACATTCTTTGGGTTACCTCAGTAATCGGCAGTACATCACCACCTACCTGAGAAACTACTGAATAGCTGGTATTACATAATCCGGACATGTCAAAATCATAGGGTACGGGCATGGTTGTATTATTCACGAACAATAATTTTTCATTATGCTGATAAGCCGTTGAAAAATCGGTATTCCCGATCATAAATTGAAAAAAAGCATTTTGAACAGAACACAACGCATCCTGCTGCATAGGGTGCACATTTCTTTTTAAAACCTTTCCTCCGTGACGATTGGCCACTTTCTTGATATCTTCAATAAAAAAGCCCTTTATTTTATGCACTTTGATTTTTTTTCCTCTTGCCTCCGATAGCGTAATATTCAAAAGCCTAGTCTTAAAATGGTAAGGGGAAACAAGCTCATATAACTTATAGGCCAGAAATTCCTTTAACAAATAATCATTCCTTGCATTTTCAGTAAGACATGGCAATACCAGTTTTAGCTCCTTATTCCCTTTAAATAAAGTGCCTTTGTTATCTTCTTTTTTTATTTTTAGTTTGATAGGAACAAAATAACAGGTCTTTAGCCTATTATTCCCGCGAGATCGAATACTTACAGGAAGGTTTTTCCATTCATTATTTCCAATTTGATAGCCCAAATCCAGATCTAAATACGTACTGTCATTTGTACTTTTTTTGACCGCCTTGTTCACGTAATTCATTTTAATATGAATGACGGTATCACTTGAGAATAGCTTTGATACCTTACCAATTTTCTTATCCACGTTCTTTTCCTGGGAGAAACAGGATAAGGTGCATAAAAAATATAAAATAAGGAGTTTGCTATTTATTTGATTATTACCCATAATCGGTTAACTTTATAATGTAATGTATTAAAAATCTAGTTATTAAGCTCTATCTAACCACATTAAATTATAGAACACTAATCGTGATCCTTGTATCGGGGTTAAGCGTTTTTTTGTGTTATCGGTACCAAATAATTTTCAATGTGGATCTTACCTTATTAAGCATTGCTATTATTTTCCCACTGGTTTTTACGATTCGAGGCTCTTTTAGGAGAAGGGAAAAGGCCCTAGAGCACCTAAGCCAATTTAGGAGCGCCATGAAAACATTGTACTATTTTATAAGTTCTAGTAATTTAACATTGGAAGAAAAAAACAGTTTAGAAAAAATCCTAGAGGTTATAGGGGGGAAAGCGTTAGAGCGTCTTAAAAATCAGAATGAGGAAATTAAGGATTTGGATGATGAAATTGCAAAGGTTTATGATTTTATTCTTTCGAAGAACGGAAATATTTCCATGAAATTGAAGGATAGAGTTTTCAAGTACATGAATGATCTACACGAAGCAATTGACAATCTTCATGCCATTCACGTACATAGAACTCCCATAAGCCTTAAAGCCTATTGTAAAGTATTTATCTATATATTCCCTTTGATTTATACCCCGACAATAATTTTCAATATTGGGCAAAATTATAATCATGCAGCGGTTTATTTTGTTGTAATTCTAACAGAATTTATACTCATTTCCCTCTACAACATACAGGATCATTTGGAATACCCTTTTGACAACAAAGGTCTCGATGATATAAAACTGGATCATTTTAAAATAAAAAGAAAGTAACTTCACCTTAGCGCATAAAAAAACCGCCCCAACTTAAAACGCTGGGGCGGTTTCTAACTAAATAACCAACCAAAAAAATCTTTTTTGAACTCTTTTTAAACTATAAAACTCTACTTCGCTTTACCTGCATAACCGGGTTTGAAGCCTTTCTTCTCTTTTTGTCAACCGAGCCCTTGCCCGATTTTAAGTACTGTATATAGCCCCTTCCCTTAAATCGGTACACCGTTCCGCTACTAGGATGGTATAATTCAATAGTACTATCATTAATAACGTATAGCTCAAAGTAATCATTGCCCATAAAGTCGTATTCCAATGTTAAAGTTTTAAGCGTTTCATCGTTTTCTACATCATAAACGGTATAATCCCCTTCGAAGTCCCATTGTAGATTGTTTACCGACGTTCCTGTTAGGTCGATCGAAGATCTAAAAAAGTCGCCTCCACTACCCGAATTGAATTGTAGGTAGTTCTCCTTATCAAAATCGTTCAAAGCACCTGCATCACTGGTATACGTTTTCTCCCAAGCATCATATTCCTGCAAGAAATAATGAATATTGTCATAGAAGACCAGATCAAAATCAAAACGGTTCAATTGATACCCTTTTAGGAAATAGGAGGTGTTTGAATTGGAATCGTACAACTCCAAGGTATTACCATTGACCGCGAAGACATCCAAAAGCCAAAGTCCGTCCACATCATGGTCTATTTCAATCGCTCCGGGAAAAGCATCGAAATAACCGACCTCAATACCATATCCATTTCCGGTTTTACCCAGACCCACCATATTATTGTTCGCATAGACCCTACCATTGTCAAATGAAATTGTAAAAGCCCGCTCCAAGAAAGGCACTTCCCCATTTCCTTTGGTTGCATGTATGTCAATATACCAAAGATCAAAGGATTGCAAGACTTGAGCCGTATTAAAACCCGATTCCTCTATAAATTCATCCTCAAGAAATACTTCGGTGTAGCAAGAAGTCATCAATGTGCCTACAAATAAAAATCCAAGGAGTAGTTTTGCCGCTTTCATAATTCAAAGTTTTCGATTCTATAAATGTAAAACAAGCACCATGCCATGATTTGTAATTCCTTGAAAATCAATAAGTAATGTGTTATCGTATTTTTATTTACATTTGATGTGAATAAACTTTTCGAATGGACAAAGAACTACGTTTTGCGGTATTGGGTGGAGGAAGTTGGGCAACGGCCATTGTTAAAATGCTCACTGAAAATCTGCAGATGATTACATGGTATATGCGCAATGAGGATGCCATAGCCCATATAAAGAAGCAAAGACACAATCCCAATTACCTAAGTTCGGTTGAATTCGATACCTCTCAATTGGTCCTTACCGCTGATATTGATGAGGCCATAAAAAACAATACGGTTCTCATCTTTGCCATTCCTTCGGTATTTCTTGAATCGGAACTGAAAAAGTTGAAGGTTTCCTTAAAGGATAAAATTATCTTTTCTGCGATAAAAGGGATTGTTCCGGAAACAGGTTTGATTGTCGGCGAGCATTTTCATGATGTCTATAATATCCCTTTCGAAAATATCGGAGTCATCACGGGTCCTTGTCATGCAGAAGAAGTTGCCTTGGAACGACTTTCTTATCTCACCATTGCCTGCGCCAACAAATCAAATGCTGAAAAAGTGGCGAATTCCTTAAAAAGCGACTACATTAAAACCAAGATTTCCGACGACATCATCGGCACCGAATATGCGGCCATGTTGAAGAATATTTATGCCATAGCTGCAGGAATATGTCATGGCTTGGGCTATGGCGACAATTTTCAAAGCGTATTGATGAGCAATAGTATTCGCGAGATGAAGCGCTATATAAAACGTGTGCACAAAATGAAACGAAACATCAATAATTCAGCCTATCTAGGAGATTTATTGGTAACAGGATATTCCACCTTCAGCCGTAACCGCATGTTCGGAAATATGATCGGCAAAGGGTATACGGTAAAAAGCGCCATGATGGAAATGAGTATGGTGGCCGAAGGGTATTACGCCACCAAAAGCGCCTATGAACTTAAGGCGAATTTTAAAAGCAAGGTACGGACACCGATCATCGATGCCGTATACGACGTGCTTTATTCAGGTAAAAATGCCAAACAAACTTTCGCTGCCTTGACAGATAAGTTGGATTAAACAAACAAACCTACAAGGTCTTGAAGACCTTGCAGGATTCAACCTATTCCTATCAAACCCGATTCAAGGAAAAATTGGAATGTATCTCGATTTGGGCATTTAACCCATCCCTCCAATTTGCAATTTGGGAATCATCGACTTTATAGACCTTCTTAAATTCAGATAGAACAGGATCCATAAGCTCACGAACGCTTTCTATTTCGAAATATAGGCGTCCTGTACGCCGTATGAAGAAATCCATGGGGTTCTGGACCATTTCAAAATCAAATCCGAAATGAAGTTCGGCCAATGCCAACCGTACTTCCTTGGTATCCCCTTTCTGTTTCGAATAATAATCCAAAATACTTTCTGTCTGAATGCCATAATTGGTAACCAGAAACCAGGCATTGTACTTACTAAAACCATCTTCTTTGATACGCACGTAAACTTCTTCGATGTACTTTTTAACATGTTTGTACTTTTTAAAATCATTGCCACAAAGCGGAATCTCAGCTGTAGTACATTCCTCAAACTCCTGGTTATAATTCTCTTCCATTTTTTTGGCGATACGATTAACGACCCGTTCGGCCATTTTGCGATACCCTGTAAGCTTGCCCCCTGCGATACTTATCAATCCAGTGTCTGAAACAAAGATCTCATCCTTTCTTGATAGCTCAGAAGCGGACTTGCCTTCTTCATGGATCAATGGACGTAGTCCCGCCCATGAAGAAACAATATCGTCCAGTTCCAAGTTGATACTCGGGAACATGTTGTTTACGGCGGATATCAAATACATGGCATCGGCAAGATCGGTTTCAACATGATCTTTATCATTTAGGTAATTCGTATCGGTGGTACCGATATAGGTCACTTTGCCCCTTGGGATAGCGAACATCATACGACCATCGGGAATATCAAAATAAACCGATTGCTTCACCGGTAATTTTTCATATGGAAACACCAAATGTACACCCTTGGTCAAATGCAAGCGCTTGCCTTTTTTGGAATTGTTCACAGCTCGAAGATCATCGACCCAAGGCCCTGCCGCGCTGATTACATATTTCGATTTTATTTCAAAATCCGTTCCAGAAAGCACATCTTTTAAAATGACCCCGGCCACTTTTTCATTCTCATATCTAAATCCAGTAACCTCAGCATAATTCAAGGCTTTTGCCCCAAATTGTAGGCTGGTCTTAATTGTTTCAATGGTCAACCGGGCATCATCGGTTCTATATTCGGCATAGTACCCAGCACCCTTCAAGATCTTTTTGGGTAAAAGGGGCTCCAATTTCAAGGCCTCTTTTTTTTCCAACATTTTGCGTTTATCATCCCCGGTCACCTGTGCTAGAACATCGTAGACCTTAAGCCCGATGGATGTCAACCATTTGCCATACGAACCATTTTCAATCAGGGGGAGCAACATTTTTTCGGGAAGCACCAAGTGGGGTGCCAAATTGTGTACGATAGCACGTTCCGAACCCACTTCCTTGACAAGCCAAAAATCAAATTGTTTTAAATACCGCAATCCTCCATGGATCAGTTTGGTCGACTTGCTACTGGTACCCGAGGCAAAATCCCCTTTTTCGACCAATGCCACTTTTAGACCTCTGGAAGCGGCATCCAAAACAATACCACCGCCAGTAATACCGCCGCCGATGACCACAAGATCATAGGTTTCTTTGGATATTTCTTGAATGATTTTGGTTCTTTCAAGATTCGAGAATCTAATATTTTTCATCATACCTTATTATATTCTTTGATCTAGGATTTTTATACAAGAGGTAAGAACCATGAAGTAGATCGTATTTCAATGCATCTTTTGCCATCACCCCACTAAGCGGGTAGTTTATCTTCCCAACCTTTGGTCCGATCCACGGCCTTTTGCCAGCGGTCATACAGATGCTTGCGTTTTATACGATCGAATGTGGGTTTAAAAATACGATCCATAGGTCTGTTTTGGTTGATGTCTTCCTGTGTCCATATTCCCACTTGGATTCCTGCCAAAAACGCTGCGCCCATGGCCGTAGACTCAATAACTTTAGGTCGATGGACCTCCGTTCCTAAAATATCGGCCTGAAACTGCATTAGATAGTTGTTCGCACAAGCACCACCATCAACTTTTAGGTTCCGGAGTTCCACCCCGGAATCCTCTTCCATAGCGTCTAGGATATCTTTGGTTTGGTAGGCCAATGACTCCAATGTCGCTTTGGCCAAATGGGCTCTCCCCGTGTCGCGGGTCAGTCCAAAAATGGCGCCTCGGGCGTACATGTCCCAATAAGGTGCTCCCAATCCTGCGAAGGCGGGTACCACCACCACAGAACTATCCTCTTCAATGGAGTTCGCCAAAGCTTCGGATTCTTTGGCGTCCTTTATCAGTCCGAGTCCATCACGTAACCATTGTATCGCTGCCCCGGCGATGAAAATGCTTCCTTCAAAGGCATAATTCACCTTGCCGTTCAATCCGTAGGCAATAGTCGTTAATAGGCCGTTATCCGAAAACTGGGGCTTTTCGCCTGTATTCATCAACATAAAACAACCCGTGCCATAGGTATTCTTTGCTGTCCCTTTTTTAAAACATCCCTGGCCAAAAAGTGCGGCCTGTTGATCACCCGCAATACCAGCGATCGGTATCGTCTTTCCATTCAATTCATAATCCCCAAAATGATAGGCCGATGGTTTTACCGTGGGCAACATGGTCTTTGGGATACCCAATGCCTTCAATAATTTATCATCCCATGTAAGGTTTACAATATCGTATACCATGGTTCGCGAAGCATTGGTATAATCGGTAACGTGGTTATGGTCTTTGGTCATATTCCACACCAACCAGGTATCGACCGTTCCCATTAAGAGATCTCCTTTCTCGGCTTTCTCCCGGGCACCTTCCACGTTGTCTAAAATCCATTTTACCTTGGTTCCCGAGAAATACGAATCTATGACCAGACCGGTAGTCATTTTTACGTAATCGACCAAGCCTTTACGCTTCAAATCTTCACAGATATTCGCCGTACGTCTATCTTGCCAAACAATGGCATTATAAACGGGCTCCCCGGTTTTTTTATCCCATACCAGTGTTGTTTCACGTTGATTGGTAATACCGATGCCCTTAATACAATCGGTGTTGATTTTTGATTCTTCTACCAATTGGTGCATAACACTCAACTGGGATTCCAGAATCTCTTTGGGATCATGTTCTACCCAACCTGGTTTTGGAAAAATCTGTTGGAATTCTTGCTGAACCATATGCACGATGACACCTTCCTGATCTACCAATAAGGCCCTAGAACTCGTAGTGCCTTGATCCAGGGAAATAATATATTGCTTCGACATGCTATTCATAGGGTTTAAATATTAAAGATAGCCTTTACCCCTACAAAAACAAAACACTGATTTAGTCTACCTGAATTGTGATACTTGCCTCGTTGCCCTTGGCATCTACTACCGTTATTCGATGTTGGCCTATGGAAGGTATGATCCCTATTTCATGAAAATTGGAGGTTTCACCTAAATAGGTATCATCCAAATACCAATAGACCGGCGTTCGAGGTTCAATGTGGGCCAATTTGAGAACCAATTCATTATAGTTACCCTCAAAATTCTTCGTTAAACCGATCCGATTGCCATTTTTAGGGTAGATAAACTCCAATGCAGGTTCTAAAGGGTTTTTGCAATTCTCTTTAAAGGGGGGTAAGGTTTTATAGGTTGCATGGTTTTTTCTATAATAGAATTCCATCAATGGAGGAAGTACAAACCAAGATTCGGTGTGGGCCTGGGACAGATCGACACAAGATGAATTCACCCTGAACTGTCTCTGTTGGT
Source organism: Maribacter sp. (assembly GCF_049667165.1). Taxonomy (GTDB): domain Bacteria; phylum Bacteroidota; class Bacteroidia; order Flavobacteriales; family Flavobacteriaceae; genus Maribacter_A. The sequence goes on along the minus strand of NZ_JBATHS010000130.1, from coordinate 3,586 downwards.
CCAAAAGAATGGTCCTGTGATACGTACATGCCTTAACATAATTGTTCTTTTTGGGAATAGAAATGGTTTTGGGCGGACAACGATCCGTCGCCAAAAAACCACTGTTTCGGCAAACTATCAAATCTACAAATTCATCCAAGGGTTTGGTGAACCAAGTCGATTTCGGAAGCACATCGAAGACATCAAATAGCAGAGGTGCCGCACTTGTTAATCCGGTCACATTGGGCCTGCCCTCCCCATCTGCATTGCCCACCCAAATACCGACCACATAGTCTTTTGTTATTCCAATGGCCCAAGCATCCTTATTCCCGAAACTTGTCCCGGTTTTCCAAGCTATTTCCTTACTACTATCAAAGAACTCCCAGGATTCATTGCCTTCCGGACGGTTTACCTCTTTCATGGCTTCAAAAGTGAGATAGATACTCCCCGCATCAAAAATGGTTTTTTCGATGGATTTTTCCCCAAAACCGACCCCTTGGTCTTTAATCAGGGTCGGATTGGTAAACTCTTGCTTAAAATACTCACTCGAAGTACTATTGAAATGATTGATCGTCGACGCCAATGATGCATAGGTTTTGGAAAGATCCCAAAGGCTGCTTTCGGCACCCCCAAGTATGAGGGTCAACCCATAATGATCGGCAGGTTTATCAATGCCCTTAAGTTGAAAGGCATTCAATTGATCACGGAATTTCTCCAATCCATATTCCTGCAACAACCGTACGGCCGGTATATTGAGGGAACGCGCCAACGCTTTATTCGCTTCGACCGCACCACTGTATTCCTCGCTGAAATTCTCTGGGGTATAGCCAGCGATTTGTGTGGGTACATCGGGCACTAACATTTCAGGCAATAATTCACCCGCATCCAACATGGCCGTATACAGCAAAGGTTTTAAGGTGCTTCCTGTACTTCGATTGGCCTGTATCATATCTACATCTTTCTGATGGCTCTTGTCTGTTGGCGTATTGCCTACATACGCCAAAACCGCTCTAGTTTTTACATCCAATATCAACACGGCGGCATTGTGGACCTGATTTTGTTTGAGATGGATATAGTGTTTCCTCAAAATGGAATTCACATTGGCCTGTAAATTTGCATCAAGGGTCGAGGTTATTCGCTTCCCTTTGTGCTCCTTGGCCAAAAACTGCACCGCATGGGGTGCCAATTGGGGCAAATGATATGGTTTTTCGGGTAATTTTTCCAAAAGAGCCAATTCATAGGTCGTACGATCCAGTATGTCTTTTTCAAATAATTTCAGTAATAAGCGATTCCTTTTTTGAAGTAATTTTTCTTGGTTTTTCCCAGGGTATATTAGACTTGGGGCATTGGGCAAAACGGCTAAGGTAGCCGATTCGGCCCAGGATAATTGATACGGTTGTAACCCAAAATAACGCCACGCAGCTACATCTAGTCCGACCACATTACCGCCAAAAGGGGCATAACTTGCATAGTATTTTAAAATTTCCGCTTTGGAATGGCGTAGTTCAAGTCGAGTTGCCAAGATCAATTCAATCGCCTTTTCCCAATAGGTACGTTTTTTGCCGTTGCGGGATAATCGAATCACCTGTTGGGTCAATGTACTGCCCCCTCGAACCGATTTGCCAGCCTTGATATTGGCGGCAATGGCCTTTGCCATGGAAACTGGATTAAATCCGAAATGTTTATAAAAGTAGGCATCCTCGAACTGTACAATGCATGTCGAGAATTTATTGGGAACGCTATCGGTCATAGGAAATCGCCATTGCCCATCATCGGCGATAATAGCACCTAAAAGTCTCCCATTCCTACTTTCAACAACTGTGGCGTTTGGTGCTACGAAAAGATTTTTTGGTAAACAAAAGTAATAGGCTATCAGTAATCCCAAGAGAGCTAAAAGGGTTATGGGGTTTGATTTGCCCCATTGTTTTATATTCAAAAGAATGCGCTCCCTTTTTGATTGGGGATTTTCATTTACTGAACCCATATTCCCTTTCTACCAAACAAATTCTCACCTTATACCATGCATACCAATCTGATTTCCCTTTTTCCTGGGCGAATAAGTGGTCGGTATTCGCCTTCCAATCGGCAATGTCTTTTAGGCTTTCCCAATAACTGACTGAAATACCTATTTCTTCCCTTGCACTTTCAAAATCCAAAAACCCGGGTTGTTGTCGGGCGAGATCCTCCATTTTTTGGGCCATTTCAGTATATCCACGGTCTTCCTCGGTTCTTTGATTTGTGAAAATGACAGCATAATAAGGTACGTTCATAATTCTTTCCTCTATTCCCGCGCCGACAGGAATCTTAATGACACAAATGTATTATGGCTTTCGAAAGCATGCCAAAACCTATCAATTTATATACTCTTTTTCCAAAAAGTAACTTACGATGGCCTCTTTCATCAAAACAGATTGCTCCCCAGACTTTAAGGCCGGTAATTCCTCTTTTATCGTATAATGTGGCCATCCTTCTTCATCGAAAAATTCGAATTCGTAATATCCATAGGGTTCCAATAAACGACAGATGGCGATGTGCATAAGATTCAATTTCTCATCCTTTTTAAAGGTCCTATGGTATTGCCCCAATTCCTGAACCCCGACCAAATATATAATGGCATCCAACTCCAAAGAATCACCATCGGCAAATTGCACCGATAATTTTTCAACCAAATGCTCCCAACGTTCCTTTAATAGTAGGTCTCTAGACATTGTCCTGTTTTTCAGATCCAAAGGTACAAATCAATGTTCTATATTTGTTGTGCTTATTTGATTTGGTATTTTTAACCTTATTCAAAGGCAGCGAATTGGGCAGGTTCCAAGTTTTTCTTGGAATCTCGTTTTAAAATGAAATAAGATGGGAATTTTGGATATTGTTTTAGGTCTTTTGCTTTTGTATGGACTCTATAAAGGATTTAAGAATGGGCTATTCGTTGAAATCGCTTCGATTATTGCCTTGATAGCTGGTTTGTTTGGGGCCATCCATTTTTCCTATATCGCTGGGGATTACCTCTCCCAAAACATGGAGTGGAACGAGCGCTATATGAATATTACAGCGTTTATTATCACCTTTGCCATCATTGTTCTTGTAGTGCACTTAGCCGCAAAATTCTTGACTAAAATTGCGGACTTTGCCATGTTGGGCCTGCTGAACAAATTGGCGGGAGCCATTTTTGGTGCCCTTAAAGTGGCCGTGATCATTGGCGCCCTTTTGATCTTCTTTGAACGTGCCAATTCTTCGGTCAATTTAGTGCATAATGAAACACTTGAAGAATCGGTCCTTTACGAACCTATAAAAGAGATTGGGGCATTGGTATTTTCGAAGGTCCTTAAAAGGACAGATGAGGATAATTCGAACGAAGAAGCATAAAACAAATTGGTAAAACACCTTAAAAAATAACCATTTTACTAGGCTTGATAAATACGTTGTAACCCATATAACGCAACCATCGATGTGATTCATTATCTTAAGTAAAAACTTGAATATGAAAAATTTATTTTTGCTTTTGCTTTCTATAGTTGGTTTAAGCTGTAGTAATGATGATGAAACAAAGTTCGCTTCTAGTAAAACAATCATGTTCGGTGCAATCTATGGCGAATGTGCTGGGGAC